>CAZLWN010000204.1:0-5031 GCA_964563195.1 uncultured Undibacter sp.
TCTTGACCTGCTTGGTGTCGAGCAGCAGGCCGAGGCCGGCGCCGTCGACGCCGGCGTTGTTCGACACGATGGTGAGGTTCTTCACGCCCGAGTCGCGGACGGCCTTAATCAGCGTTTCCGGGATGCCGCAAAGGCCGAAGCCGCCGGCCATGATCAACATGCCGTCCTTGAGCAGGCCGGCCAGCGCCGCCTTGGCGTCGGGATAGACTTTTTTCATGCAATGATATCGCGCGCCTTCCCGGCTGCGCTCCTTTCCTAAGATTGAGAAAACATCATCAGGGCGGCTGAATGCAAGCCTATTGCGGATTGCTCGGGGGTGGTGTGACGGTTGTGACCGGATTTTTCGGGGGTGTGATGTCGGTGACCGGGTTGCGCGGCTTTTGCGGGGTCGCGGGCGCCGCCGGCATTCCGGCGGGCTCGGCGGTCGCCGCCGGCTCGGGCGTCACCGTGATCGGTAGCGGCAAGCCATGCGGGTAATACGTCCAAAATATGAGGATCACCGCGAACGCCAGCGCCGACAGCAGCGCCGCCATACCGCGGTTGCTAAAGGACAACAGATTGCCGATGTAGGTGGCGACGAAGACGAATATCGCCAGCACGATAACATAAAGCCAGTTCACGCTTGCAAGATCGATCGGCATGGTTGTTGACTCCCGCAGCAGCCGTTTTGGCCATGTTAGCGCAGACCCGCCATGCGGGCCACCACGGCGCCTGGATTATGGCACGCGCGCGTTGTTTCCCGGCCCAGGATCACGCGGTATACAGGCGCCGCCATGCCCCACGTGCTCATCCTCACCGAAGTCCAGGAAGCCATGCGCGCCTGCTACCGGGCCATGTTGCTGGAACGGTTCCCGCAGCTGACCATCGACGTGGTCGGCCATCACAACGACGTTGGTCCCTATATCGCCGATATCGACATCCTGTTGTGCTTTTCGCCGCCCATGGCCGACCATGTGGTGCGCGACGCCAAGAAGCTGAAATGGATCCAGGCGCTCGGCACCGGAGTGGACAATATCGTCGACCTGCCGTCGCTCGGCAAGGAAGTGCTCGTCACCAATGTCCGCGGCATCCACGGGCCGCCGGTGTCGGAAGCCACCATCGCTTATATGCTCTCGCTCGTCCGCGACCTGCCGCGCGCGGCCCGCGCGCAGGACAAGGGCCAATGGGAACGCTGGCCGGCGCAACTCTTGGACGGCAAGACCGTCGGCATTTTGGGCGTCGGACTAATCGCGGAATATCTGGCGCCGATTTGCAAGCAATTCCGCATGAAAGTCGTCGGCATCAGCGGCTCGCCGCGGATGGCGCCCGGTTTCGACCGCATGGTCGCGCGCCATGATCTCGTGAAAGTCGCGCCCGAACTCGATTTCTTGGTGGTGCTCACGCCGGTCACGACCGAGACGCGCGGAATCATCGGTGCAAAGGTGTTCGCCGCCATGAAGCACTCCGCCTATCTGGTCAACGTAGCGCGCGGCGGCGTGGTCGATGAGCCTGCCCTGATCAAGGCGCTGGAGGGCGGGACAATCGCCGGCGCCGCGCTCGACGTGTTCGCGCAGGAGCCGCTGCCGGCTACCAGCCCGCTCTGGACGACGAAAAATGTGACGATTTTCTCGCATCTCGGCGGCTATTCGCTGGGCTACGAGGATCGCGCCATGCCGACCATCGCCGGCAACATGGCCAAGTTTCTTGCCGGCGACCTGAAGTCTATGATCAACATCGTCAAGCGCCCTGCCTCCTGGGGAGACTGAATTCATGGCTAAGTCCGAACGGTTGAACGCGCCAATTTCGACCGCGGAGCTCGAGCGCCGCTGGAAGGCGGTGCGCACCGCCATGGTGCGCGAAAAAATTGACGCGCTGCTGATGCAGAACAACAACGACTACATGGGCGGCTATGTGCGCTGGTTCACCGACATGCCGGCGACCAACGGCTATCCCAACACGGTGGTGTTTCCGCGCGACGACGAGATGACCGTGGTCTGCCAGGGCCCGTTTGGCGGCAGCGAAAAAAACAACGCGATCTGGCGCGGCGTGAAGCAGGTGCTCACCACGCCGAGCTATTCTTCCGCGCACTACACCAAGGACTACGATCCCGAGCTGGCGGCCAAGGCGCTCAAGCCCTTCGCCAAGGGCACCATCGGCTATGTCGGCACCTACCAGATGTCTTACGCGCTGCTCGACTACATCAGGCGCGCCTTCCCCGCGGCAACCTATGTCGACGCCTCCGATATGGTCGATCAGATCAAGGTGATCAAAAGCGCGGAGGAAATGGAGCTGGTCAAGCGCGCGGCAGCGATGCAAGACGGCGCCATGCGCGCCGCCTTCGCCGCGGTGAAGCCCGGCATGCGCGACATCGAGGTGGCGGCGGTGGCGCAGCATTACAGCCTCGCCCACGGCAGCGAGAACGGCATTTATCTGTGCGCCTCGATGCCGTTCGGCACACCGTCTAAATTCGGCAACCGGCATGTGCAGAACCGCGTGATCCAGAAAGGCGACCAGATCGCCCTGCTGGTCGAGGACAACGGACCGGGCGGCATGTACACCGAACTCGGCCGCTCCTGCGTGGTCGGCAAGGTGCCGCAGCAAATGAAGGACGAGCTTGAGTTTTGCAAGGCCTCGCGCAAGCTCACCCTCGACCTGCTCAAGCCCGGCACACCCTGCAAGGACATCTGGGACGCCTTCAACGATTTCATGCGCAAGAACGGCCGGCCGGAGGAAGCGCGGCTTTATTGCCACGGGCAAGGCTACGATCTGGTCGAGCGGCCGCTGGTGCGCGGCGACGAGCCGATGACCATCGAGATGGACATGAACATCGTCGTGCATCCGACTTACATTCACGCCGGCTTCTTGAACTGGCTGTGCGACAATTACCTGATCGGCGGCAATGGGCCGGGCCAGCGGCTGCACCAGTTTCCGGAAGAGATCGTCGAAGCCGGCTGAAACGGAGCATTGCGATGACGGATATCAGAATCGTCAACCCCGACGCGCTCGGCAAGCCGCTCGGGCAGTATTCGCAGATGACGCGCGTGAAGGCATCGGAATTCCTGTTCATCGCCGGCCAAGTCGGCGTACACAAGGACGGCAAGCTCGCCGGCGAAGACTTCGAGGCGCAATGCGCGCAGACCTTCGCCAATATCGAGGTGGCTCTGAAGTCGCAGGGCGCGGGCTGGGGCAATGTGGTCGAGTTCACCACTTATCTCGTGCACTCGCAGGACATCCCGAAATTCATGGCGTTCCGCCTGCGCGAATTTCCCAAAATGTTTCCGAACAGCGCCTACCCGCCCAACACGCTGTTGATAATTGACCGGCTGGTGCGGGAAGCGCTGCTAATCGAAGTCTCGACTGTGGCGGCGCTGTAGGAGACTTTCCCCTCATGGTGAGGAGCGCCGCAGGCGCGTCTTAAACCATGAGGCCCGTGGTCTTGGCCATCCTTCGAGACGCCGCGCTTACGCGCGGCTCCTCAGGATGAGGTCCGAGTTCGCCAACGCTCCGCCGCCCCTGTTCTTTGACGGCGCGGGGGCGCCGGTTCGCTTTTTCCTCTCCCTCGTAAGAGGGAATGGAGCGCCGGGAGGCGCCAGGGGCTTGGCGAAAGCCCCTTTGGGCTGCCCTTGCGATCGGGCCCACCGCGCGCCGTGCGAAGGCGCCCGCCCGCTTGCGAAGCAGGCTGCGCCTCCCGGCGCTCCATTCGTCAAGCTGGCGCAGTCTGCGCAAGCTTGACGGCGCGGCACGCGTTGTCGGCATGCCGGCCCTGTTCCACCTGTCGGGGCGCGTCGACGGCGCCCCGGAAGCGGACTGGACGTATTGGACTATAATCCTATATTGGAAAATGTCAACGGGGATATCTTTGGCCGGCGCGCTTAGTCCACGAACGTCTGGCGCCGGCGCTCGGCCGCGTATTTGATCAGCGCCAGCAGACGATAGAGCCCGTGCACGAACTTGCCGTAGGGCAGGCTCAGGAACAGGCCGAACACCACGCCGAGATGCAGGGCCAGCAACAGCCCCATGGCGGCAGTGTCGCGCAGGATCATCAGCGCGAAGCCGGTAAGGCTGGTCAAGAACAGCATGGCGATGAAGGCGGTGTCCATGCCGGTGCCGGCGTCGTCGACGAGGATGGGATCGCGCCGCCGCGCCAGCGCGAACAGACCGGCCGGGCCGATCAGCAAGCCGATGCCGCCGGCGATGCCGAGCAACACCGGCAGGCTGTACAGCGCATAGGGCGCGCGCCAATCGAAGGCATAATGATAAAGCGTGGCGACCGCGGTGGCGGCGAAGCACAAGAGAAAGCCGTAGAAGGTGAAATGGTGGTAGAGGCGGCGCTGGCTCGACGGCTGCTCGTCTTCGCTAGTGCAACCGCCACCCCCGCCGCCGAGATAGCGCAATGTAAACGTATCGCGGACCGCCTGCCCCAGCGCCGCCACGCCCGTGCTTGGGTTGTCGCCGTTAATGTCGCGCCAGAACGCGCGCAGGCTGAAGACAAAGGCCAGGATGGCGTAGAGCGCGACCAAGCCGAACAGCGCCACCATGGCGCCGTGCGGCATGACGTTATAAAAATCGCCGGCCTGCGCTGAAAACAATGCCGCGGAATCGGCGAAGCCCACGAAGCCGATGATGAAAGCGGCCACGCTCGCCGCCGTCAGCAAAGTGACGATCAAGCCGTTGCGGGCGACGGCACCGGCAAGAAATCCTGGCCAAGCATAGGCCGCGTAGCTGTCGTTGCGCAGCTTGGCGAGCGTTTCCGGCACGTTGACGTCGAATTCGTGCGGCGGCGAATACTGGCAGTCGTAAAAGCAGGCGCCGCAGTGGTGGCAGAGATTGGCCAAGTAATTGAGATCGCCGTCGTTAAAGGTACGGCGCATTTCCATGGCCGGGAACACCGCGCACAAGCCCTCGCAATAGCGGCAGGCATTGCACACGGTCATCAGCCGGTCGGCTTCGCGCAGCGTGTCAGTTGCGTGCATGCGCCGCCGCTCCCTCGCCCGCGATGCGGCCGAACACCGCGCCGATGGTCATGCCGATGCCGGCGAGATAGCCCTTGCC
>CAZLWN010000205.1:0-4856 GCA_964563195.1 uncultured Undibacter sp.
ACGACTCGCCGTTCTTCCGCAATATGCTGGCGCCGGTGCTGCAGGCCGCCGGCTATGACGTCACCGCCGCCGCCTCGGCACATGAGGCGCTGACGCTGCTCCACGAGGGCCGCGCCTTCGACGTGGCCATTACCGACATTGAGATGCCGGAGATGGACGGCTTTGCTTTCGCGGAAGCCGTGCGCGGCGATCCGCGGACCGCCAACCTGCCGGTGATCGCGCTGTCCTCGGTGGTGTCCGCCGAAGCGGTCGAGCGCGGCCGCCGCGCCGGGTTCTATGACTATGTCGCCAAATTCGATCGCCAGGGGCTGATCGCGGCGCTCAAAGAGCACACTGACGTCACCCGCGCCGCCTGACAACCCAATCATGAGCACAGAAAACATCCAGCAGAATCTGAAGGAATACGTCACCGCCTTGATCGGCGGCCAGCTGTTCGGTATGCCGATCCTGCGCGTGCAGGACGTGTTCTTCCCCGAGCGAGTGACGCGGGTGCCGCTGGCACCGCCGGAAATCGCCGGCGTGCTCAACCTGCGCGGCCGCATCGTGACGCTGATCGACATGCGCCGCTGCCTCGGGCTCGAGCGGCGCGAGGACGATTTGCCGCCGATGGCGATCGGCGTCGAATTGGGGGCCGAATCCTACGGGCTGCTGATCGACAGCGTCGGCGAGGTGCTCAAGCTCGACGATGGTGCCCGCGAACCCAATCCGATCAATCTCGATCCGCGGCTGGCGCGCGTCTGCGTCGGTATTCATCGCCTGGAATGGCAATTGCTCATGGTGGTCGACGTCGATCGCGTGCTCGACATCGGCGACAAGGCGATCGCGGCATGACCGTTTCGAATTGGATGAACTGGCTTCTGAGTCAGAACAGCGAGGACGTGTGATGAAAACGTGTTTGGTGGTGGACGACTCGAGCGTCATCCGCAAGGTGGCGCGGCGAATTCTTGAAGGGCTCGAGTTCGAGATCGTGGAGGCCGAGGACGGCGAGCAGGCGTTGGAAGCCTGCCGGCGCCAGCTGCCCGAGGCGATCCTGCTCGACTGGAACATGCCGAAAATGGACGGCTACGAGTTCCTGCGCAGCTTGCGCAAGCTGCCCGGCGGCGACTCGCCGAAGGTGGTGTTCTGCACCACCGAGAACGACGTCGCGCACATCGCCCGCGCGCTGCATGCCGGCGCCAACGAATACATCATGAAGCCGTTCGACAAGGACATCGTGGAAGCAAAGTTCCAGGAGGTCGGGCTGATCTGATCGGGTCGTAGAACGACAACGAAAGGCGTAAAGCCCGATGAACGTTGCCGTCGCACCAAATTCCTCCACCCGCATCAGCCAGCGCATCCGCGTCATGATCGTGGATGACGCCGTGGTCGTGCGCGGGTTGTTCTCACGCTGGGTGGAAGCCGAGCCCGACCTGGAGCTGGTGGCCTCGCTGCGCACCGGCCGCGAGGCGGTCAACCTGATCGAGCGCGTCGACCCCGACGTGGTGGTGCTCGACGTCGACATGCCAGAACTCGACGGCATCTCCGCCCTGCCGCTGCTGCTGGAGAAGAAGCCCGACCTGGTCGTGATCATGGCTTCCACGCTGACGCGGCGGAACGCCGAGATCAGCTTGCGCGCGCTTTCACTGGGCGCCACCGACTATATCCCCAAACCCGAAAGCAACCGCGAAGTCACCGGCTCGCCCACCTTCCGCCGCGACCTGCTCGAAAAAATTCGCCAGCTCGGACTGCGCGCGAAGCGATTGCGCATCGCACCGCCAGCCGTCCGCCTGCGCGCCGGCGGCGCCCCGCCGCTGCAGCCCGGCCAAACGCCCGCTGAGGCCGCGCCCGGCCTCGTGCTGCGGCCGATGCCGGTAACGCCGCCGCGCGTTCTGCTGATCGGCGCCTCGACCGGCGGCCCGCAGGCGCTCAACGCCGTCATTGCGCAGATCGCCGGCGTGGTCGAGCGTGCCCCGGTGCTGATCACCCAGCACATGCCGCCGACCTTCACCGCCATCCTGGCCGAGCATCTCGAGCGCGTCGCCAAGCGCCCGGTGCGGGAGGCGCGCGACGGCGAGGAAATCAATGCCGCCACCATCTACATCGCCCCCGGCGGCAAGCACATGAAAGTCGCCCGCCGCGACGGCATCGCCGTGATCGCGCTGGAAGACGGCCCGCTGGTCAATTTCTGCAAGCCGGCGGTCGACCCGCTGTTCGCCTCGGCCGCGCAAGTGTGGGGCTACAAGGTGATGGCGCTGGTGCTCACCGGCATGGGCTCCGACGGCCTCAACGGCGCCAAAGCGATCGTCGCCGCCGGCGGCCACGTGATCGCGCAGGACGAGGCCTCGAGCGTGGTCTGGGGCATGCCCGGCCAGGTCGCGCAGGCCGGCCTTTGCTCCGCGGTACTGCCGCTCGGCGATATCCCGCCGCGCCTGACCCGTCTGTTCGCCGGGGAGCGCGTGCATGACGCCTGAAGATTTCGGATTCTTGCGCAAGCTCCTGAAGGAGCGCTCCGGCCTGGTGCTGCCGCCCGACAAGCAGTATCTGGCCGAGAGCCGGCTGTTGCCGCTCGTCCGCAAGAACGGCATGAGTACGCTCACCGAGCTGGTCGGCAGACTGAAGACGCCGCTGGCCGCCACGCTCGCCAGCGACGTGGTCGACGCCATGACCACTAACGAGACCTTCTTCTTCCGCGACAAGGCGCCGTTCGAGCATTTCCGAGATACGGTCATGCCGACGCTCATCGCCGCGCGCGCGCGCGACAAGCGCATCCGCATCTGGTGCACGGCCTGTTCCACCGGCCAGGAGCCCTATTCGCTGGCGATGACGCTGAAGGGCATGGGCGCGCAGCTTGCCGGCTTCAAGGTGCAGATTCTGGCGACCGACATCTGCGCCGACGTGCTGGAGCGCGCCAAGGCCGGCATTTACAGCCAGTTCGAGGTGCAGCGCGGCTTGCCGATCCAGCAGCTGGTGAAATTCTTCGCCCAGGTCGGCGAACGCTGGCAGATCGCGCCCGAGATCCGCGCCATGGTGCAGTTCCGCACGCTCAATTTGCTCGCCGACTTCAAGCCGCTCGGCAGTTTCGACGTGGTGTTCTGCCGCAACGTGCTGATCTATTTCGACCAGGCCACCAAGACGCAGGTGCTCGAGCGCATCGCGCGCCGGATGCCGGACGACGGCTTCCTGGTGCTGGGCGCCGCGGAGACCGTGGTGGGCTTAACCGATACCTTCAGGCCGGTCGCCGACAAGCGCGGCCTTTATGCGCCGAACGTCGCCGCCCGCCGGACGCCGCTCAGCAACGTGCTGCCGTTTGCGGCCAAGGCCTGACGCGGTCGTCCACGCCTGCGCAGGGACGACCACAGATATTTTTTGCACGCACGTGCCCTATCTATTCCGATTGTCCTGTCGCTGAAGCGCAGACGTGCACCATCGCCCCTATTCTTGGCGGCGCGGGGTACGCCGCATTCCATCCCCGCCTCGGCGGGGCAACTTTCGCCGCCCTCTTTAAGCGGGGGCGCGCGGAACGCTGGGGCGCCAGCGCAATCAAGCCTGCGCCGATTGCGCAAACTCAACTGCGTGCCCCGCAGCCCTGTGCATTTCTGAGATTGGATGCACAGGCTTAAGTCACCGCGAGGTGCCCGTTCATCGCTGTGGGCCTCGGATGTTCGGAGACCGACGACTGCGCCGGCTCGCAGGTCCAGGTCAGGAACGCCGCCGGAGAAATGTTGTTCTCCGTTCCGGTGCTAATGGCGGCCTGATCGGCCGCGCGGTCGGATATGGTCATGTCCCAAAAAAAACGAACAAAAATAATCTGATAGGCCAAAAAACGAACGCCCGTAAATTTTTCATTAATAATGCGCAAGTCGCCGTGGTGTTCCTAGGACGCGAAGGTAGCACCTGTTACCATCTTTGCGTGGCGTTAGGTTGCTAGGCCCCGGGTAAGGGCCTGCGGGGTCAAATAATGAAAACCGGTTTAGTCAAGGCGCTTTCCGCGCTCGCGGTTGGCGGCGTGGCTTTTTCATTTGCCACTGCCGCGCAGGCGACGACGGTAAATTTTAACTCGACGACCACCATCGCCGACTCGCTGACAAATCCAGTTGTCACCTATTTAAGCGACGGCCTTAGTAGCCCTTTGACAGTGGGCGTATAGGACGACATCGCTCAGTTTATCACAACCACGTTCACAAATAATTCATTCGGTGACGCGGGTAGCAACTTTGCGATAACCGCTACTTTTGTTTTCACGGTGCCAACGCCAACCGGAACGACCACAGACAGCGGATTGATCCTGGCGACGGCGAGGGTCAATGGCGGGGCTAATGCGAGTGTGCAAATTACCTGGAGTGACCCGGTTGACTTCACTTTTACCGATGGCACGAAGCTGCGTGTTGATCTTGTCGATAAGACTTACCTTTGTGCGGATAACAACTGTAATGGCGAATCGTTTTTTATCGAAGGCAAATTTACGGCCCTTAACGGACCGACGGATCCGCCCGTCGGCAGCACTCCAATTCCCGGCGCGCTGCCTCTCATGGCTTCCGGTCTCGATGCATTGGGTCTGCTCGGCTGGCGCAGCAGAAAACGGAAGTTGACCGCCTAGCCCACGCTTCGTGGCTGTGGCGCAAAAGGCCGCCCGTCTGAGGCGGCCTTTTTGTTTTCCGCACCCTGCAAGAAGCGCCTTGCCCGAAGTCGCAAAAAACCCCGGGCTCATCGCCCGGGGCTGAAGTTGGGGAGGAGAGAGCCCGATCGGGGCTCGTTTAAGCGTTACGCTACGCGGGGGGTCGACTCGGAAAGCCCTGAACCGCTGAGTTACGCCGGAATCCGCTCGTCGCTCTCGGCCGGCTCGCGCAGCACGTAGCCGCGGCCCCACACCGTCTCGA
>CAZLWN010000206.1:0-4847 GCA_964563195.1 uncultured Undibacter sp.
TCGAACTGCTCGACGAGATCGAGAAGACGCTGGCGCTCGACACCGCGCCGATGACATGGCCGATCGGCCGCGGCCGCGACTTCGCCGGCGCCTATGATCTTACCACCGACGAGATGCGGCAGGTCGGCGAAGACGACAAAACCGTCGCGCGCCAGCCGCTCGATCTCGCCGCGCTGGCGGCGAAAAACGCGATGCTCGACGCTCATGCCGTCGCGGAAGAGCTGGCGCTGGTGAAGGACGCCTGTCGGCATTTTGATTTCAAATCCTTCCGCGAGGGCCATCTCACCCCGGTGTTCTTTGGCTCGGCGCTGAAGAATTTCGGCGTCAAGGATTTGCTCGACGCGCTCGCTGGCTTCGCGCCGGCGCCGCGCGCGCAAAGCGCCAACACGCGCAAGGTCGATGCCCACGAAAATGCCATGACGGCCTTCGTCTTCAAGATCCAGGCCAATATGGATCCCAATCACCGCGATCGTATCGCCTTTGCGCGGCTGTGCTCCGGCAAGCTCACGCGCGGTATGAAGGCCAAGCTCGCACGCACCGGCAAACCGATCACGCTTTCTGCGCCGCAATTCTTTTTCGCCCAGGACCGCGCGCTCGCCGACGAGGCCTATGCCGGCGACGTGGTCGGCATTCCCAATCACGGCACGCTGCGCATCGGCGACACGCTCACCGAAGGCGAAGACATCGCGTTCCTCGGTGTGCCCAATTTCGCGCCGGAAATCCTGCGCCGCGTCAAGCTCGGCGATCCGATGAAGGCGAAGAAGCTGAAAGAGGCGTTGCAGCAGATGGCGGAGGAGGGCGTGGTGCAAGTGTTCCGCCCGCTCGACGGCGCGCCCGCGCTGGTTGGCGTGGTAGGCGCCTTGCAGCTCGACGTGCTGAAGATGCGGCTCGCCGACGAATACGGTCTGGACATCGGCTTTGAGACCCCAGAATTCCAACTGGCGCGCTGGATTGCGAGCGACGACGCGAAAAAGCTCGACGACTTCGTGCAGGCCAATTATTCCAGCGTTGCCGAGGATCTCGACGGCGACCGCGTGTTCATGGCGCGCAACCAGTTCATCCTCGATTACACGGCTGAGCGCGCGCCCGGCATTGTGTTCACGGATATCAAGGACGTGAAGAACAGGGATGCGGTGGCGGCATAGCGGCAAGCCGGCCTCTTGCCTCGCGGCCGAGCATCCCCTCTACTGCGCCGTCCCTGCCGGGAGTTAAGCCATGGGCTTGCTGATCCTCGTCATCGGGCTGGTCGTCATGCTCGGCGCCCATGTCTTTGTGACGTTCCGCGAGGCGCGCGCCAATTTGATCGCGCGCCTGGGACAAAACGGCTATCGCGGACTGTTCTCGGTCGTCGCCATTGTCGGCCTGGCGCTCGTCATCTGGGGTTACGGCGAATACCGCGCGCATGAATGGGTGCAGATTTGGTCGCCGCCCGCCTTCATGCGCCACGTCACCGAAGGCCTGATGTTCTTCGCAGTCATTTTCATGACCGCCGCCTTCATTCCCAGCCACACCAAGGCAATCCTCAAGCATCCGATGCTGGCGGGCGTGAAAACCTGGGCGCTCGCGCATCTGCTGTCCAACGGCGATCTCGGCTCGATGCTGCTGTTCGGCTCGTTCCTTGTTTGGGGCGTCTATGCCCGCATCGCCGCCAAGAAGCGCGGCGACCTCGGCGCCATCAGCGCGCCCACCGGCTGGACCAATGACATTATCGTCGTGGTGGTCGGCGTCGTGATCTTCCTCGCGCTGGGCTACTACTTCCATCCTTACGCCATCGGCGTGCCGGTGTTTGGAAGGTAGTTCGATGTCCGTGCAAAACGAAATCCGTCGGCTCACCGCGCCCGATATCCGCGCGCGCAAAGGGGCTGAGCCGATCGTCTGCCTCACCTCCTATCACGCCCACACCGCGGCCATCGCCGACAAGCATTGCGACGTCATCCTGGTCGGCGACTCGCTCGGCATGGTGATGCACGGGCTGGAGACCACCGTGCCCGTCACGCTCGACATGATGATCCTGCAAGGCCATGCCGTGATGCGCGGGTCCAAGCGCGCGCTGGTGGTGGTCGACATGCCGTTCGGCTCCTACGAGGCCTCCAAGGAACAGGCCTTCATGAATTGCGCGCGCGTGCTCAAGGAGACCGGCTGCGGCGCCATCAAGGTGGAAGGCGGCACGCGCATGGCGGAGACCATTGCCTTCCTGGTCGAGCGCGGCGTGCCGGTGATGGCGCATGTCGGCCTGACGCCGCAGGCGATCAATGTGATCGGTTCGTTCCGCGCGCAGGGGCGCGAGGAGGCCGACTGGGCGCGCTTCGAGGCCGACGCCATGGCGGTCGCGCAGGCCGGCTCATTCTCCATGGTCATCGAGGCGGTGGCCGAGCCGCTGGCGCGCAAGATCACGACCAACGTCCCGATCCCGACCATCGGCATCGGCGCGAGCGTGGCCTGCGACGGGCAGGTGCTGGTGATGGAGGACATGCTGGGGCTGTCGCCGCGGGTTCCCAAATTCGTCAAACGCTTCGGCGACCTCGGCCCCGGCATCGAAAAGGCCATTGCGAGCTATGCGGCCGAGGTGCGCGCCCGCGCCTTCCCGGGTCCCGAGCACGTCTATCCGATGAAGGGCAAAAAGGGCTAAACGCCTGATTCTTAACGATTGCAGGCCAGCTTTGCCTTGCGTCCGCCACATCGTTAGGTTACGCCGCCACCGGCCCGGCCGGGGCTATTAGGCGGGCGTGGGAGCCGTTCTTGGCCGATATTTTTCACGAAGTAGACGAGGAAGTCCGCCGCGAACGGCTGCAGAAGCTGTGGGACCGCTACAGCATCTACCTCATTGCGCTTGCAGTGCTTATTATCGCCGTCATTGGCGCCTGGCGCGGCTACGAGTGGTGGCTCGCCAAGCAAGCCGCCGAAGCCGGCGCCAAGTTCGAGGCGGCGCTGACGCTGAGCGATCAGGGCAAGCATGCCGAAGCGGAAGCCGCCTTCGCCGCGATCGCCGCTGAGGCACCCGTCGGCTATCGCGTGCTGGCACGGTTTCGCGCCGCCGCCGAGCTGGCGCGGACCAAGCCCGCCGATGCCGTAAAGGACTACGAACAAATCGCCGCCGACGCTTCGCTCAGCGAGACCTTGCAAGATCTCGCCGCCTTGCGCGCCGGCATACTGCTGGTGGACAGCGCTTCATTTGCTGAAATGCGAAAGCGGCTCGATCCGCTCGCGGCGCCTGGCCGCACCTTCCGCTCGAGCGCGCGCGAAATGTTGGCGCTGTCGGCCTGGCACAATCACGATGTCACCGCGGCGCGCCACTATATCGATATGATGGCCACCGATGCCGAGACGCCGCCGGGTGCCCGCGCCCGCGCCGAAGTGCTCTCGGCGCTGATTGCCGCCGGCGGCAAGAGCTGAGGATTAGCCATGCGCCGCTTCCATCGCGTTGTTTTGCTGGCGGCAGTGGCCGCCCTCGCGCCGGCGCTCGCCGGGTGCGAGAACTTCGACATGGACAAGCTCGATGTTTTTGGCCTCAGCCAGAAAAAGCCGCTGCCGGGCGACCGCAAGCCGCTGTTTCCGGAAGGGGTGCCCGGCGTCTCGCAAGGCATTCCGCAGGAATACCAGAAGAGTTATGTCGAGCAGCAGCAACAACAGCAACAGCCGACCGAAAGCGCGTCGACCCAGCCGGCTAATGGCACCGACGGCAAGGCGGCGGCCGGCGTAGCGGACAAGAAGACGGCCGCAGTCGAGCCGGCCGAAAAGCCGAAGCCCAAACCGAAGCCTAAGCGGACGGTAAAACGCAAGCCCAAGCCGCAGCCGGCGCCGCCGCAACCGAACCAGGCCGCGTCCCAGCAACAGTCGCCATGGCCGGCGTCCGGCCAGCAGCAGCAACAGCAGCAGCAGCAGACCGCGCCTTGGCCGTCGGCACCGACGTCGGGCAACTTCTCGCGCTGACCTCGAAGCTGTCATGCGCGGGCTTGACCCGCGCATCCATCTGGCAAACACATCTGCGACCTTTATTGATGGATTGCCGGGTCAAGCCCGGCAATGACAGGGTGTTATGAGCTTCACCGTCGCCATCATCGGCCGGCCCAATGTCGGCAAGTCGACCTTGTTCAACCGGCTGGTTGGCCGCCGGCTCGCGCTGGTCGATGACCGGCCGGGGGTGACGCGCGACCGCCGCGAAGGCGAGGCGCGGCTCGGCGATCTGCGTTTCACCGCGATCGACACTGCCGGCCTTGACGAGGCCGCACCCGAAAGTCTGCCCGGCCGCATGCGGGCGCAGACCGAGACCGCGATTTCCCAGGCCGATGCGGTGTTCTTCATGATCGACGCCCGCGCCGGGCCGACTCCGGTCGACCGCGCCTTCGCCGCGATCGTTCGCAAGGCGGGCAAGCCGACCGTCCTCATCGCCAACAAGATGGAAGGGACGGCCGGCGAGGCAGGGCGCCTGGACTCTTACGCGCTTGGCCTCGGCGAACCGATCCCGATTTCCGCCGAGCATAACGAAGGCATGGCCGATCTTTACGACGCGCTGCGTGCGGCCCTGCCTGAGCGCACCGCGCTGCCGGCGCAGGTAGACGCAGCTCCGGCCGGAGCCCATCCGATCCGCGTCGCCATCGTCGGGCGGCCCAATGTCGGCAAGTCGACGCTGATCAACCGTCTGATCGGCGAGGAGCGCCTGCTCACCGGACCGGAGGCCGGCATTACCCGCGACTCCATCGCGGTCGATCTTTCCTGGCAGAACCGGCAATTCCTCCTCTATGACACCGCCGGCCTGCGCCGCCGCTCACGCGTCGCCGAGAAATTGGAAAAGCTGTCGGTCGCCGACGCGCTCAACGCCGTGCGCTTCGCCGAGGTGGTGGTGGTGC
>CAZLWN010000207.1:0-4811 GCA_964563195.1 uncultured Undibacter sp.
CCTTGATGCCAAAAGACATACTTCAAGTCGGACCACTTCAGCGAGGGCGGATCATGATCTTGAATGCGGTTTCGTATTGATAACAGCGTCAAACATAGAAGGCAGTGTCAGGTGGCTTTAGTCCATAATGCACATCAAAAGGATACGCCATGATGTGATTTCGATTAATGAGCCTAGCTCTTATCTAACCCGAGGCCGTCAGCCTTGCATGGCGGCCTCGCTTTATTTCCTATACCGGGTAATCTTCGCATGAGCGTCACAGTATTTAGCTGACAGGGGGCGGTAGGCGCCAGTGCCGCCGCTCCATCGGCAGCACAATCACCTTGCCGCCAAGTTTTACACGGTTGTAAAGGTCAATGATGTTGTCGTTGGTGAGGCGAATACAACCGCTTGAAACGAACTTGCCGATGCTGGTTGGATCGTTGGTGCCGTGAATACGGTACTGCGTGTCACTGATATACATTGCACGCGCACCAAGCGGATTGCCAGGGCCGCCCGCCACCATACGCGGCAAGTAAGGTTGGCGCTTGATCATATCCACGGGCGGGTACCAATCTGGCCACTCGGTTTTACGAATGATCGATTTCACGCCTGACCACGTGAAACCCCGCCGGCCGACGCCAATGCCGTAGCGGATAGCCTTGCTGTTGCCGAGCACGTAATAAAGGAAAGTGTTTGGGGTATCGATGATTATTGTGTCGGCTGTTTCGCGGGTCGGATAGTCAACGATCTGTCTTTGCAGACGCGCGGGGAGCTGTGCATTTTCATTGTCATCAGCTTGTTCATCCTCAGTTGTTTGCGGCCCCGGTTGGCTCAGAACTGGCGGTCGCATGAATGTAAACATGTCTTGCGCAGCCACAGGGCCGTACGAGAACGCAGTAGTGATCAACGCGGTGAGGGAGCAACAGATAAGCTGGTTAAATCTCGACATGGCCCCATCCCTTCGGTGCGAGGGTCTTGTCGATGCATTCTATCCCGTCACAAGTAGCTTCGCGGTGGCGGCTGAATAGTCAACGACAAGACCCTTATCTAAACTTCTCGATGAATAATCTTTCCATTGGGGGGCTACGTTTCATTGAGATGGGTCAAGCGTCTTCCGCCCTTTGGTACAATGCACCCATGTACAATCGAATCTTCGACATTGCGGGTTTACCAATTTCCACCTTGAGCGATGTGTGCGTCATTGCCAACTCCGACATAGAGGTGTTGGCGTTGGAGGATGCCATGAACTGGTCGCTATACACCGCAGACCGCACCACGCATCTGAAGATCATAGTGGTTGGGCTTTCGACCGCGTTACTGATGTCTGTAATGGGGATCGCCGCGACCGAGTACAATCGCGGCACCGATGTGTTGGCCGCACAGGCCATCACAGTTATTAAAGCCGGCGCGCCCGTGGCCTTCACCAACCGCGACGGCCTTGTCGTCCGATAAAGCTCGGCGCGGGATTATGGCAGCTCTAATCAAATATTTTGCGGGTGTTGCGGTTATCCTTTCCGTTGTGATGACGCTTTCCGCAATGACCATGCGCGAGACAATTGTGACTTTCCCAGCGGCCACAAAGGCCCCAGCCGCAGAGACTCCAAGATGGAATAGCGAGCGCTTAAAGGGAGAAGCGATGGAATATATCGGGCATGGCTCGTTAAGCCCGATTTACCCGGCAAGTCTCGGCAAAGAGGTTTTGGGAAAACCGATCTACACCGCTAGCCCAAAACGGATTAACGTTCGCCACGCACTGCAATTGCACAAATTACCGCTGCAATTGTATCCGGAAGGCGAGCGAGAGAACAAATATCCGCAGCAAAGTTTAAGTTATACGGAAGCGTCGTCATCGTCGCCTCGTATGAGCATCATTTCTCGACATGAAATTTACTAAGCGAACACGTTTATAACCGGCAATTCATTTTAAAGAAATTATCAGGAGTCGCCTCGAGCAAGGGCCGTAACGTTATTCCTAATTGTGCAAATCGTTGATCAGTCTTGTCCAGGTCGGCTTGCCGTAATTTATAGTCAGAAGACGTATCGCGCATCAGCTAAACAAGGGTGCAATGTCATGGATGAAGTAATTGCAAAGATAGGTCCAGAGGCAAACATTGAATTAGTTGAGCATCACTCCGGCAAAATCAGATCGAGATTTTTTATGACGCCGCAAGACGGTGCTTATTTGGCGCGTGGCATACTTGCGTGCGCGGCCGAACTATGCGGATCGGATCCACCACCTGCCGGATCAATTATTGTGGATGAGCATATACCAGTCCTGAGGTGGACGGTTGATGCGTCTCATGGCGAGTTAGTGCTCACCGTAACAATCCAGTCAGGAATTGAATTGGCCTTTAAAATGCCTCTACAAGACGCGAAAAGTGTGGAGCGTTTGAGGTAGCGTTTCGCCCGAAGCTTTTCGAGAGCGAAAATCCGCTATTGATGCTGTGGACGGCTCCTCCACAGGCACGATTCGCCCGAATCGTCTCAGGCGACTTTCTAAGCCCGGATCGCGAATCGCAGGTCGGCAAGCCTCACAGCCGTCTACTCACAAGCAATACCCGCTTTTCACGAAGGACTTAGGCCGCTGCTTTGCGGCTTTTGCGCAGAAACGGTTTTTATGCAGACGCAAAGCTTTTTGGGCAAAACGATTTTATTGGGCAAAGCCCCTGGCGGGCGCCACGGCTGATGCAGTATCGGTACGCCCTGTCATATCGCTAGGGGCGTATCCTTAGAAGTCACTTTAATAGCCTTAGCAATTAATCCTAAGCCATTTATTTACCTAATGAATATGCTTTAATCCACCGTAACTCCGGTGTCGCCCACTTGGGCGCGCCGGCCCCGCGGCCAGCGTCGCCGGCGCACTGTTCCATAGCGAATGGGGGAGGTTCGATGCCGGTGTGGCAGCGAAAGCGAGGTAATCCGCCGCGCCCGCCTTTCCATGGCCAAGTGCTGCGGGTAAACCGGAATGCTGAGAGACCCCGTAGCTCAGCCGGATAGAGCACCAGCCTTCTAAGCTGGGGGTCGCTGGTTCGAATCCAGCCGGGGTCGCCACATCTTTTCAATGACTTAGCGCGGGTCCTCAAAGCGCGATTTTTCGCCAAATCGGCCTCGGGGTAACGCCGGGGGTAACAGCAAACCGATTTTTTTCGACGACGACAGTCGCCTGCATCTGGCCCTCGACCTGATGATTCGTCTTTGATGGGCGGCCACGACACCGGGAGGCCGAATGGGCGAAAAGAAGCGCAGCTTCTACGGTTGGGGATTTGAGGGAGATCCCGTCCCTGCAGAGGAACTTGGTTGGTTCGAGCGCAGTTGGGCCGAGCTGTTCAAGGTGGATGGCTTCGATCCGGTGGCCATGCCGCGTGAATCCGAGATCACACTCCGCGCGCCGCGGGTGGCCTTGCCGGCGGCCATCCAGCCATTCTGCACAAGCGACAAATACGACCGTCTCCTTCATAGCTATGGTCGCTCGGTCCACGACCTCGCCCGGATGATCCACCGGCGGGATTTTTCTAATCCGCCCGATGCGGTTGCCTACCCACGCGACGAGGGCGAAATCCGCGCCGTGCTTGACTGGTGCGGTGCCAATGACCTCGCCGCTATCCCCTACGGCGGCGGCTCCAGCGTCGTTGGTGGAGTGAACCCACCCGTCGACGAGCGCTACCGCGGCGCGGTGACGATCGATTTAAAGCACCTCGACAGGGTGATCGAGATCGATAAGACATCTCAGTCGGCGCGCGTTCAAACCGGCGTCCTCGGCCCCGATCTGGAGCGCCAGCTCAAGCCCTCCGGCCTGACGATGCGTTTCTTCCTGCAGGCCTGGGAGTTCTCCTCGCTAGGCGGATGGATCGCCACTCGCGCCGCCGGCCACTACGCGACCGTCTATAGTCAGATCGATGACCACATTGAGAGCCTGCGCGTCATTACGCCGGCCGGCTTGATTGCAACTCGCCGACTGCCGACCTCGGGGGCCGGACCGAATCCCGATCGGTTGTTTCTGGGTTCTGAGGGCGCGCTCGGCATCATCACCGAGGCGTGGGTGCGACTGCATCGCCGACCGACATTCCGAAAGTCAACGACGATACGCTTCCATGACTACGAGAAGGCGGTCGCCGCCGTTCGGATTATCAGCCAGGCCGGACTTTACCCGGCGAATGCTCGGCTAATAGAGCGCGACGAGGCCAAATTCACCGAGGCCGGAGATGGCACCTATGATCTGCTCGTGCTTTCCTTCGAGTCGGCCGATCACCCCCTCGAGCCGTGGATGGATCGGGCCCTACAAATCTGCGGCGACTATGGCGGCGATTGGGATCGTGATGCATTGGCCAAAGAAGATTCGCAACGCAGCGGCGCCGCCGGAAACTGGCGCGACAAGTTCCTGCGCGGCCCGTATCTGCGCGAACATGCGATTGCGCGCGGCGTGATGCGCGATACTACGGAAAGCTGCATCACGTGGGAGCGCTACATGGAGTTCCAGACGCAGGTCAAGGATGCGACGCTACGCGCCATCCGCGAGGTCACCGGCCGTCCTGGCACCTGCACTGTGCGCTTCACCCATCTTTATCCTGATGGACCAGCGCCATACTTCACGTGGAACGCGCTTGGCGATAAGGCAAAGTTGGTCGAGCAGTTCTGGGCGATCAAAGCCGCTGCCTCGGAAGCAATGCTTAACGCGGGCGGAACGATCACGCACCATCATGCGCTCGGCCGCGACCACCGGATTTGGTACGACCGCGAGCGGCCCGAACTGTTTGCCGACGCCTTAAGGGCCATCAAGCAGCAGCTGGATCCACATCAGGTCTTGAACCCAGGCGTCCTAATTGATTCAT
>CAZLWN010000208.1:0-4784 GCA_964563195.1 uncultured Undibacter sp.
ACCTGCTGCCGTTCAATCAGAAAGAGGCCTATATTTTCGACGAGATCCTCGCGCGTCTCGTTGACGGCAGCGAGCACATAGAGTTTCGCCCCAATTACGGCCCGGAGATCTATACCGGGCTGGTCAAGATCGATGGCATGTTGGTTGGCGTCGTCGGTAACCGACAAGGGCTGCTGCCCAAGGGTTATCCGGAATATGCTGATTACCCCGGCATCGGCGGCAAGCTCTACCGCCAGGGCCTGATCAAGATGAACGAATTCGTCAGCCTGTGCGGCCGCGACCGGGTGCCGATCATCTGGTTCCAGGACACGACCGGCATCGACGTGGGCGATCTCGCCGAAAAGGCGGAGCTGCTCGGGCTCGGGCAATCGCTGATTTATTCGATCCAGCAGACCAACGTACCGATGATGCTGGTGGTTCTGCGCAAGGGCAGCGCGGCGGCCCATTACGTCATGGGCGGCCCGCCCGCCAACCGCCATAATGCTTTCACGCTCGGCACCGCGGCGACCGAGATTTACGTGATGCACGGCGAGACAGCGGCGGTCGCGACCTACGCCCGGCGGGCGGTGAAGGAAAAGGACGCCGGCCGGCCACTCGAGCCGATCGCGCAGAAAATGAACGAGATGGCGAAGAAGTACTACGATACATCACGGCCAGATTTCTGTGCCCAGCGCGGCTTTGTCGACGAGATCGTCGATTTGCCATCGCTGCGCGGCTATCTCAAGGCCTTCGCCGGCGCGGTTTATCAGAACCCGGCGTCGATTTGCCCGCGTCATCATATGCTGCTGCCACGAATCATTCGGGGGTGAGCAGCCGAAGCAGGCCGGAATCCATACATTGGCTCTCAAGACAGAATCACGACGGGCCAGCGGATATCCTGGGCGTAGCCAGCGCCGATCGATGACGCTTGGTTCTTGAAAAGGAGAATTCGCGATGAGCGAGGAAGTCACGGCCCCCATTGCCGGGAAGGTTTGGAAGATCCTGGTTAAGGTGGGAGACGAGGTGCAAACCGAGGATGAGCTCATGATCCTCGAAGCCATGAAAATGGAGAATCCGATCTACGCCCCGGTCGATGGGAAAATCGCGGAGATCAAGGTCGCCGAAGACGACCAGGTCGAACCTAATCAGTTGTTGCTCATCATCGGATAGGGAAGCGCCGAGCCCGCTCTGTTTGCGCCCGACACCGGACGGCTTGGCATCATCGAGGCAATCGGCAAGCGGGCCTGTGCCGGAGGGGACATGGAATCGTTCTGGGGATCCGTCAAGCTGATGTTCTTCATCTATGCGTTGGCCGCGGCGATTTCGTTGATCACCGCCTGGGTGATCAAGCACATCTTCACGCTAATCCGGATGCAGCGGAACCGGTCCGAGGCGCGCAAAAGCGCCAAGGCCGGAAGTGCTTCAATGCAAGGGGGCGCGGCCCCGAAAGGCTCGGCCTGACCATGCCCGAGATCCACTTTCTCCATCTCTTTCAGGGCATCGCCACCATGGTGGCGTCCGATCCGCTCATCGCTGCCGCCCGAATCCTGCTGATCGCGCTCGGGATTTCCTTTGTCTATCTGGGGGCCAAGGGCACGCTCGAGCCGCTCATCATGATCCCGATGGGAATCGGGATGGCCTCGGTCAATGCCGGCGTGCTCTATCTCTCGGCCAAGACCATGGGAACGATCTTCATCGATCCCATCGCCAGCGGTCCGGAAAAGATCCTCGATGTGCTGCAGATCAACTTTCTGCAACCGATCTACACTTTCACGTTCAGCAACGGCTTGATCGCCTGCCTGGTTTTCATGGGCATCGGGGCGATCTCCGACATCGGCTACATGCTGATCGCGCCGGTCCGCTGCATGATCATCGCGGTGATGGCAGAGCTCGGCACCATGTTGACCTTCCCGCTCGCGGTCGCCTTCGGCCTGCCCTACAACGAAGCCGCCGCGATCGCGGTGGTCGGCACTGCCGATGCGCCCATGGTGCTCTATGCCTCGCTGCTGCTGGCCAGAGATCTGTTCGTGCCGATCACGATCGTGGCCTATCTCTATCTGAGCCTGACCTATGGCGGCTATCCGTATCTGATCCGATTGCTGATCCCCAAGGAATTGCGCGGGATCAAGATGGACCAGAAAACAATCCCGAATATCTCCGCCGGAGAGAAGATCACCTTCTCGATCATCACCGGCACCGTGCTTTGCCTGCTGTTTCCGGTGGCGGCGCCCTTGTTCATGTCGTTCTTCGTGGGCGTCATCGTGCGCGAGGCCGGCGTCAAGCAATATGTCGAATTCCTCAGCGGGCCCGTGCTCTACGGCTCGACCTTCTTCCTCGGCCTGCTGCTCGGGGTGCTGTTTGAAGCCAACACCATTCTCAATCCCAAGGTCATCCTGCTGCTGATCCTGGGGATGACGGCGCTGCTGCTGTCCGGCATCGGCGGTATCATCGGCGGCTATATCGTCTATTGGATGAGCGGCCGCACATTCAACCCCGTGGTCGGCATTGCTGGCGTCTCATGTGTGCCGACAACCGCCAAGGTCGCGCAGAAAGAAGCCCACGCCGCCAACAAGTTCGCCATGATCTTGCCCTGGGCGATGGGCGCCTGCGTGTCTGGCGTCATCTCCTCGGCGATTATCGTCGGCATTTACGTCACCCTGCTGCAGGTGCCGACGCCATGATGGAAGGGAAGGTGCAATGGATCGGCGGCACCCTGACCGCGCTGGTCGGGGTCGTACTCGTCAGGCTGCTGGCGCCCGCTCTTACGGGCTTTGCCGGCTCGCTTGCCTTAGTCGTCGGCTACCTGCTGGTCATCGTCGGCATCACGGTGGTCGCTCGCGCGACAAGACCGCTGGGTTCCGAGACCTTCCTCACGATAGAGCAAGAAGCAAAGGATTGAGTCCGGGCAAAACCGCCACGCGGCTTGATGATTTTCTTTTAACGCTGTGGTCTTCGACCGCGGGCGGAATGCTCGTCAGGATGCGAGCAACCGGTTATTCAGGAAGTCGTCCTTTCGATAGTGCGGTGGCGATGTCGTCCCGGAGTTGCTGAAGCTCTCCGCGCGTCATGCGAAACTCAAACATCCGGGCATCGGCAGGGTTTGCGGCCCGTTCGATTACAAGGAGAGCCGCTGCTTCTGGATCGTTGCTTTTGATCTGAACCGATACCGACTGAGGAAAAATAAGAAATGACGTCATAAGGTCAGCTCCGATCGGTAGCACACTAGATCAAGCCGATAGGTATGCCAAATGTAACCTCGCCGAGAAATATTCAATCATTGATAGTTTGGACGCCTGTTGTGTGTGCCGAAAACCTAAATCCGAACATAATGGTGATGAAGTCCGCCAAGAATCGCCTGTGACGTTATGTTCCCGACCCGGTGATCCGGACGGAAGCGGGGTGGTAGTGGCGGAGTCGCCAAATCTCTAGATGTCGGGAAAAACAGGGACTGGATGGTGGCGGACGCAGTCCAAGTCGAACCCGTCTCCACTCCCAAATTCCCTGCTAACAGGGAAAAGAACAGGGAATTTTTCAATTTTAGTCCAGATTACAGATCAGACCTCGCCATTCGCCCAATGATTCAGGAGACTTAGAGCGAAATTCCCTACTCAATGGAACAGGGAATTATTGCGAAGGAACAGGGAATTTGTACGCGAGAACAGGGAATTCAACCGGATATAATCCCGATTGATTTCCGGATGACATTTTCGGAAGGGACAGCGGCTGAGCCTTGGCAACGGCGGTAAGGGAGCTGCGCGAGCTCTTTCCGGCATAAGGGCGCCTTAAGCCATCCTGTTTTTGATGAGCCCTATAATTGCCGTGAGAATAGCGCCCGCAACGCCCCCACCGACAGCCTGACCGACGAGAGCGCCGATATCGACGTTTCCGGCTCCACTGGACAACATCGGGATTAGCGCGGTAAGAATTTGGCCTCCGACACCGCCTCCAATTGCGCCCGCGATAGTGTTGCCGGCCGTTCCAAGGCTCATGTCCTTTGACGCTGCACCGGCTGCATTACCGCCGATTGCGCCGGCAATAACTTGAATGACTAGATTTATGAGCATACCCGACATGAAAACCTCCTCTTCAACAGCCTTGTTGCAGATACGAAATTCAGGTCTTGATGTCGCTGGGCAATTTGCCACCGTTGGCGGCAAGCTTCCCCATGATCTGCTTATGCAACCACACATTCATGGTGGCGGAGTCGTTCGTATCACCGGTGTAGTTCAGTTCCTTCGCGAGTTGCTTGCGAGCCGTTAGGCTGCTGTCGAGCCCAAGGGCCTTCATCAGATCGACGATTGAGGTTCGCTAGGCAAGCTTTTCGCCCGTCGCCGCTGCCGCCTTGTCGACGATTTCCGCGACGTCTACTGTTTGAGCTGGCGGTGCGCCTGGTGATGCTGTCGGTGAGGCGCTCGCCTGGGCCGAGCCATGACCGAAAATTGCGCCCATGATGCTACCAAAAATACTCATGACATTTCCTCCCGTTATTTGTGGCAACGCTGATCACGGATGCGACGCTTCCCAACGCGGGACGTGCGTCACTCAGAGTTGACAATCACCAGTAGCTTGTATGTTAACACGCGGCGGCGCCGTCAGGAACCCGCAAGCGGAGATGCAACATGCCGCCAAATTCCTGAACATACTGCTCGACTTCGGCTCCGAGGAGACCCGAATGGGATGAAGAGATTTGCCGATGGTAGCTAATGGCACTTAGCCGACATCGTTTTGGTAGCGCCCGATGTCCGCTTTTGGAGGTAAAGATGGGGTAATCGGCCGGCAGCTTGTTGATATCTGAAGATTTTGGG
>CAZLWN010000209.1:0-4782 GCA_964563195.1 uncultured Undibacter sp.
ACGCGCGCGGGGCATCGACCCCATCGAGCACGCAAAGGCCGAGCGTAGCGGTGTTTTTCAATCTTTTGCTGACCGGCGAATGCACGACAATCACGGCCGCGTGTGCGCGCGTCCACTATAGCAAGGAATATATCAGCCGCAGAATGCGCCAGCCGCATGTCCTGAATTACGTCGATCAGCAAGTGAAATCTCGATTGGCCGAAGGAAAATTGGTCGCGTCGGCGCGACTTGTGCAACTCATTCACGCCAAGAGCGAGCACGTTTCACTCGACGCGTCGGTACAGACGCTTGGGATCAACGGCATTGCCCCGCCCGACCCAAGTTTCCGCAACGACGTAAACATCAACATCAATGCCGCCCCGGCTGGCTACGTCATCGACCTTTCACCGTTTGACGATCGCGAGCGCATGACAGCGCCGCCGACAATCGAACACGAACCGCAAGGCGGCGAATAGCCAGCATCACAAAGCCCGCGCCCAATGTCCGCTATTGGACCAAAGCGGACATACGTGATCGCGGAGAGGGCTCTAGCTACTGCATGGGTCGATCTGTTTGCGTCTCGCCGATCGGCGCCTCGGAGCGGAAGCCGATGCGGGCATGGGTGCCGTCGCAAAAGGGCTTGTTGCCGGAGCCGCCGCATCGGCAAAGGCGGGCATTCTCGGTGCGCGACACCGTCCGGCCGGTCCCGGAGCAGATCTCGAGGCTTCCCGCCACCTGCAGCGGCCCATTCGCAAGCGGCATGATGTGAAGGGTCCCGACGCGGGTCTCCAATGGCTCCGACTCGATCGTGGCCGGCTCGCCGCTCGCGGCGAAGCCGGCCTCGCGGTGGCTGTTGTCACAGAACGGCTTGTTGCAGGATTTGCCGCAGCGGCAGAGCGTCACGCGCAACGCGGGACCATGGCCGGCAAGATCGATCGCGGCGTGGATCGCATAGGGACCGTTTTCACGGATCCGCAGCACATTGACGGGCGGCGGCGCCTCTTGCGCGCCACCGTCATGTCGTTCGTAGGTTATGGCGCCGGATGGGCAGGCATGGGCAATCGCCACGCATTGCTCCACCGTCACCTGCTCCGGGTGGAGCCACGCCCCCGGGACATTGGCGAGGAAAACGTTAGGGGCGCCCAGCACGCAATGGCGTGAGTGGATGCAGCGCCGGGCGTCGAAGCGGAGCGTGATGTTCTTGGTATGCGCGATGTTCGGGTCGTCACTCGCTGCAGCCGGCGCCTGCACCGCGGTCGGCGCGGGTCGCAGCGGTGCGGCGGTGGCGGCGTCGGCAGCGATGCGCCCTTCAAACTGCGCGTGCAACTCGGCGAAACTGTCGGCGACCGCCGCAAGGCGCTTGCCAAAGCCGGGGACAGAAATGATCCCCTCGAGCGCGGCCGCAGCGCCCACGAATTCGCGCGCTCGCTCGCTTAGGATCTGCGCGGCGCAACGCTGCACCAGCTGGCCCGACGACAGCGGCAGCGCAAACGTAAGACCGGCGGTGGCGCCCGGCCACGCCGGGCCGACCGGCAGCCGCGTCACCGCTTCGCCGACCATCGTCATCGCGCGCATGAGTTCGTTTGCCGCCAAGGCCAGGCCGACACGGAGTTCGCGCGGCAGCGGCGCCGGCGCGAAGACTTGCGCGAAGGTGCGCATCATCAACGCATAAAGGCTGTTGCCGAGATCGACGACCTTGCCGGTGCGCGCATCGCCGATAGGCGTCACGTCCTGCCGTTCACCTGGATTGATGAGGGTTGGATTTTCCGCCACCGGCCGTGCCGGCTCGAAATCCGGCCGCGCATGCTTTAACCGCGCGAATTCATCCTTGATCGCGACGAAGCGCTGATAGTGCGAGTCCTCGCGGTGCGCGGGCGCGCCTTCGCCCTGGTGGACGATTTCCTCCACCGCGCGGCGCGCGGCGTCCAGGCCGTCCACCTTGAACAGGCCGGGTAGGCCGAACTCGGCGGCGCCGACCTGGGCTTCGCCGTGCCCCACGAACACGTTCTTTTCGCCCTGCGCGTCGACCAGCCTGACGAGCCCCCGCAGCACGCTGTGATAGAGCTGGCCCTGGCTGCTGTAGTCCTGCGGCGTCGGCGTGAGTAGATCCGGGCGCGTGACGCGCGGATAGTGCGCGGGATGATCATAACCCGCGCCGTCCACCAGCGTGATGCCCTCGGGCTTTTCGATATAGACGAAGTGGTCGATGGTCGCCTCGCTAAAGCGCGAGAGTCGCAATAATACATCCGCCGGAAACCGCCCCCGCTGCACCGGAAATTCCGGTCGCCACAAATGCGGCGAGGCACCGATCGCCGCGAGAATGTTATTGACGAGTGCAAGATGCAGCATTTCTTCGAGCGCCACTTGCCGGATCGAGCGCCGCCATCCGCCGATCGCCGCCAGCTCGGTCGCGGTCACGCCCTCGGCGACGTCGCTTTTCAGCGTCCACAACGTGTAGAGATAGGAGCACATGACTGAGTGCTCGAACTCCGCCGCTTCCGACAGCAGATAAAACAACTCTTCGCGATCCTGGATGACGATTTGCTCGTGCATGGGGCTCTCAGGAAAGGCGCCGATACGTCACGGTGGTGATCCGGCTTGTCCACCGGTCCGCTCTAGTTGCCAGCCGTCATATTGGCCGATACGCTGGCGATGATCCAGCGGCCCCGAGAGGTCCAATTGTCGCGAGAGCGCCTGCGAATTACGCGAACGCACGACTGAAAGTCCGACCATTCTTGGCCATGACATTCAAGCCCCAGAATCGGGTTCGGTTGTTCCACGAAAGAGCAACGATGGCGGTTGACTTCCGGTAGTGGAACTTAGCCGACATATCCGCCAATCGGCTGGATGTCTGCTTTCGGAGGTAAACCGGACATGGTCTATCGCACTGCAAATGTCTGCTTTTGACCCATAGCGGACACGCTCGACGGACCGAACTGGCGCCTAAAAATTCCCGAGGCTAGCATCCACCCCTGGTTGCTAAAGGAAGGCTGGTCACCAGGGGGGAATGACCAGACATGACTGACACAAACGGCGCCCCTATACCTGTCGCTATTGTCGGCGGCGGCCCCATCGGCCTGATGCTCGCTCTTTTCCTCGACGTCCACGGCGTGCGTTCGGTCCTGTTCAATACGGAAGAGACGACGCGCTGGCATCCGAAGGGCAGCTCGGAAGGCCCGCGCGTCATGGAGCACCTCAGGCGGCTCGGCATCGCCGATGAAATTCGAAAGTTGGGACTGCCCCCCGACCATCCGACCGATGTGGCCTATTTCACTCGCTTTGGCGGCGCCGAATTGGCGCGGCTGCCCATGCCATCAGCGGCCGATGCAATGCGAATGGTTGCAGCGGCGCCAAAGACCGATCAGGTGCCGGAGCCGTTCCATCGCGCTAACCAGATGTATGTCGACCGCTTCCTGTTCGACTATGCCACGACCCGTCCGAATATCGACATGCGCTTCGGCTGGCGCGTCGAGAGCGTCGAACAGGACGCCGACGGCGTGACGCTGACTGCCGTCAATGGGGCCGACGATCGGAGCAAGAATTGGCGGGCGCAATATCTCGCCGGGTGCGATGGCGGCCGCAGCACGGTTCGCCACGCGCTCGGCATTAAATATCGCGGCGAAGCCGGCATTGAGCAGAAATACCTAGGTGGCCGGATGTTCTCAACCTATGTGCGTGCCCCCGCGCTTTATCGCAATTTTCTCAGCCATCGCCGCGCCTGGATGTACTGGGCGGTCAATCCCGAAATCCGCTCGACCATAATTTCTATCAACGGCCGTGACGAATTCCTGTTGCGCACACGCGCCAGTTCCCCCGACCAGCCGCCGGACGATGCCACGGTCGCCAATGTCATGCGCCGTTGCGTTGGCAGCGACGTCACCATGGAAATCGTCGCGCATGAGCCCTGGACCGCCGGTATGGCATTGGTTGCCGAAAAATTTGGTGACCGCCGCGTCATCCTCGCCGGCGATGCTGTCCACCTGTTCACGCCGACCGGAGGTTTTGGCATGAATACCGGCATCGACGACGCTTCGAACTTGGCGTGGAAACTCGCTGCCATGGTGCAAGGTTGGGGAGGCGGCGAACTGCTGGCATCCTATGAAAACGAACGCATGCCAAAAGCATGGCGCAATACTGAGGCGGCGCGACAACTCACGGTCAATATCGGCGACACCGATGTCGATCCTGCCATCGAGCAGGATACGCCAGCAGGAGAAGCAGCACGTCGCGCAGCGGGTGCAATGCTGACCAATTTCAAAGAGCAATTCGCCTCGGTCGGCGTGCATCTTGGCGCGCGCTACGATGGTTCTCCGGTCATTGCCGCGGACGCTGCCGCGCCCGCCGACAGCCTCACCACCTACACCCCGACAAGTATCCCCGGCGGGCGGGCGCCGCATTTCTGGCGCGACGACAAACGGACCTACGGCAGTTCATTGTATGACCAACTCGGCACCGGATTCACGCTGTTGCGCCTGGGGCCGAACGCGCCGGATGCTTCGGCAATCATGGCGGCGGCGTTGGCTCGGACCATGCCACTCAAAGTCCTCGAAGTTACCGACACCGACGTGCGCGAACTCTATGACTGCGACCTGGCGCTTATCCGGCCCGATCAGTACGTCGCTTGGCGCGGCAACGCGGCCCCGGCGGATGCCAAATCGCTGTTGGCGCGATTGGTCGGCGACACTTCCTGCTAAGCCTTCTGGATGTTGCCTATTGGCACAAAGCGGACATCGAACAGCCGGCGGCTAATGTCCGCTTTCGGGGGTAAAGATGGGGTAATCGGCCGGCAGCTTGTTGATATCT
>CAZLWN010000210.1:0-4680 GCA_964563195.1 uncultured Undibacter sp.
CGGCGATCTGGCATCACCGCGCGTTCATCCAGTTCGCTGGTTTCACCGCCGGTCTATCGGTCTCGTTTTTCGACTTCGACTCGATCGCGGCGTACTCCAACCAGACCAATCGCCTGGGCTCGAGCACGGGCGGCACCGGCATTCCACTGTTTGCTTACACCGCTCAGTTCGGCAACGGCTTCTCGGCCTCGCTCTCGGCGGAGTCTGCGGCGCAGCGGCGGACGGTTCTCGCCGGTGGCACCGGCTACGGCGGCTGGCAATGGCCGGACATTGTCGGCAACCTGCACGTCGACCAGTCCTGGGGTAGCGCGCAGGTCATGGGCGCCATCCACCAGGTCAATGGCGGCTACTACCCTGGTTCGGCCTTTGCTGGTGCTGGTACGGGCGACGGCGAGGTCGGCTATGCGCTCGGTGCCGGCATCAAGTTTAACCTGCCGCAGCTCGGCCAGGGTGACTTCTTCATCACCCAATTCACCTGGGCCAGGGGCGCTCTGGGCTACGTGGGCAGCGGTCTCGCCACCTACAACATCCAGGATATGGCGGCCCCGCTCATTACGGTCGGTTACGGCCCGATTGCCGACGGCGCCTACGGTCCTGGGATCACGGGGATCGAGCTGGAGGAAGGCTGGTCCATCACCGGCGGCCTGCAGCACAACTGGGGGCCGGGCTGGAAGACCTCGATCTACGGTGCCTATGGCGAGTTCAACTACGGCGCCGTTGCGAACGCCCTGCTGATGGTATCGCCGGGCGCTGCTGCCGGCACTTCCGGCGCTCCTGGAGCCCCGACTGTCGGCACCGCCGACTGGGACCTCTGGCAGGTCGGCTCGCGCACGGTGTGGTCGCCGGTCAAGAATCTCGATCTGAGTGTCGAGGCCATGTACAATCACGTCGACACGGCCTATGCGGGCCCGGCCGTGGGGGGTGGCGTTTACGAGGACAAGGGATGGTGGTCCGGCATCTTCCGCTGGCAGTATAACTTCTACCCCTGATCGCCTATCATGAATGCTTGATCAACAGCCCCCGGCGGGAAACCGCCGGGGGTTTTACCGTTCGTAAGACCCCGGCAATATGACTCGATTGCCGAAGACCACTCACATTTTACGGCCAACAGCTTCCACGGCCCGGCCGCGCGCGTTTGGGTCGGGCGGCGCGCCCTTTTGTCGCCAAGGTCCGCATGACGCGAGCCGCGTTGCCAGCGCGCGCCATTGGCCTTATAGGGACGCTTGCCAGTCCATTCGGGGACGGACTATCGATGATCGCGCGCATCTACAAGCCGGCCAAGACCGCAATGCAGTCAGGCTTGGCCAACACCAAAGCCTGGGTGCTCGATTTCGAGCCGGAAGAGGCGCGCCAGGTCGAGCCGTTGATGGGCTGGACCTCGTCCGGCGACATGCGCCAGCAGGTGCGTCTGCGCTTCGCCGGCAAGGACGAGGCGATCGCCTATTGCGAGCGCCACGGCATCGCCTACCAGGTATTCGATGCCAAGCCCGCGGCCCGCCGCACCATTTCCTATTCGGACAATTTCGCCTTCAACCGCCGCGACGCCTGGACGCACTGACCCTGCGCAAGCCCGCGCCGAATGCTAGGGCGTGGCGACCGGTTGGCGCCCTCGCGTGCCGGCGCGCTGGCGCAGAAGCGAGATGAATCGCTGCTCGGGCATGGGCTGGCCGAGCAGAAAACCCTGGCCGAAGTCGCAACCCATGCTGACAATGGCGACGGCGTCGGAGGCCTTTTCGATGCCCACGGCCACCGCCTTGCGCCCGAAGCCGTGCGCAAGATCGATCGCGGTCCGGCAGAGCGGCGCGTTGACTTTACCGATGCTGCAATCGATGACAAAGGCGCGATCGAGCTTCACTTCTGCAAACGGCAATTCACCGAGCCCCGCCAGCGCCGAGTGACCTTTGCCGAATTCGTCGAGCGCCAGCCATACGTTGCAGCGCGCCAGCGTCTTGGCGAGTTCGCCGGCGAGGGTGAGCTCGGAAATGATCTGCTCCTCCGGCAAGTCGATGATCAGTCCTGCCCATTTGTCGGTATTGGGCCGGTGCGTCTTCACGACGTCTTCGACCGGAAGCTTGACCAGCACCGGCACCGGAATGTTCACCGCCAGTCGCAGGTTGATGCCGAGGTTTGAAAAGACGAGGCCGGCCTTGAGCACGCTGGTGAGCGCCAGTTCCGATAGTTTGGTGAGGGCTGATTCCGATGCGCCCGGCATGAATGCTTCTGGCGGCACGATGCCATACTGCGGGTGGCGTGCGCGGGCGTAGGCTTCGGCGCCGACGAGCCGCTTGAGCCGCAGGTCGATTTTCGGTTGGTACCAGAACTCGATCCACTTGTTGGCGAGCGCTTCGTCGAGGTCCATGCGCGCGGCCACCACCGCCGGCATGCCGAGCTGGAGCGCGTGCAGGATCTTGACGATGGCCTCGGTCTCGAACGGCTTCTTGAGCACCGGCAGCATGTTGAGCTTGTGCTGCTCGCCAATGCCCTTGACGTGCGCGAGCACCGCGGCGCCGCGGTTGCTCATGAGCTGGACGGGCCCGCTATGGCGCTGCTTGCCGAAAGCGACCAGCGACGCGATCACATCAGCTGAATCGAGCGAGATGTTGTGGAAGACGAGCGCCGGCACGCGTTTCTCCATGGCCGCGCGCAGCGCCGCGCCATTGGGAAATTCCATGGTATCGACGCCGGCACCGTGCAGCACCAGCGACAGGAAATGGCGGATGCTGGGCTCTTCGTCGGCCACGTAGCAGAGCGGCGCCATTGCTGGCGCTGCGACGGCGGGCGCGGCGCCGCCGGCGGCCTCTGGCGGCGGCGAGATGGGCGTCTCGGTCATGGCAAATAATGGCCGGCGACTGCGAAAAATCGTCTTGTTCCGCATTGGTGTTCCAAAACTGTTAAATTAGGGTTGCTCTTCCGCGCGCGCTCTGATCGCGCGGACGACGCTAAATCCACCGAATGCTTGAGGAAATTGGCGACCCCGGCTGGATTCGAACCAGCGACCCCCAGCTTAGAAGACAGGAGGTCGCCCCGTTCATTCCATTGCATTCCGTTTCAAAAAATCTATTGTGGACAATAGCTTGACTGCAATTTTCTGTTCACGCATTGTGCTGAAACTTTCAAAGCCGTTCTCGGGGTAACACCGGGGTTACGTTACCCCGGCGTTACCCCGGAAAATGGCCCACAACCGAACTTCGCGCCGACAGAAATTGGCCCGTGCCGCCCAGAAAGATCACTGATCTATTTGCCGACCGGGTGAAGCCGCCGGTGAGGGGGCGCAAAGAGTATTTCGACGCTAGCTTTGGCGGCCTGGCGCTGCGTGTGACTTGCGGCGGTCACAAGTCCTGGTCGCTATTTTATCGCACCGGCGGTCGTCTGCGGCGCTTTACGCTGGGGAATTTCCCGGCGCTCAAGCCGGCCGATGCCCGGCGCGAGGCCCAGCGCATCCTCGACAAGGTCGCCCGCGGCGAGGACCCGCTCGCCGAGAAGCAGGCCCAGCGCTACGTGCGCCCGCCGGAGCAGGAGACCTTCGCCGCGGTGGTGGCCGACTATCTTGAGCGCTATGCCAAGAGGAACACCGTTGCCTCGACCTATGCCGAAACCAAGCGGATCCTTGAGGGCGACGACCTCAAGGCTTGGCACAAGCGGCGGCTAGCCTCGATCTCCCGGCGCGACGTCAACGACGTCATTGACACGATCGCCATCCGCGCCGAGGTGCAGGCCAACCGCACGCTCGCCAAGCTGCGGGCGGTGTTCAACTGGTCGGTCGCCAAGGATCGCATCCCAGCCTCGCCGATCGAGGGTCTCAAGCCGCCAACCAAGGAGCAGGCGCGCGATCGCGCGCTCACCGACGACGAAATTCGCTGGTTCTGGACAGGCTGCGAGACCTCAGGCTGGCCGTTCGGGCCGCTGGCGCAGCTGCTGCTGCTGACCGCGCAGCGCCGCGACGAGGTCGCCGGCATGGAGTGGGGCGAGATCGATTTCAAGAAGGCGATCTGGTCGATCCCGCGTCACAAGGCCAAAAATAACCGAGCGCACGACGTGCCCTTGTCGACGGCTGCGCTCGCGATCCTGCGCCCGTTGCCGAGCAGGGGCGACCGGCTGGTGTTCACCACCACCGGCAAGACGGCGGTGTCGGGTTTTTCTCGTGCCAAACGCCGGCTTGATCGGGAAATGAAAAAGGCGCGCCGTACTTCTCTAAATCTGCCGCAAGACGATGATGAATACCGGCGCGCCCTCGGCCTGGCCGCCGACAAACCATTACCGGTCGAAATCCCGCCTTGGATAGTACATGACCTTCGGCGCACAGTGGCCACCGGAATGGCTCGACTCAACGTGGCTCCACATGTCGTCGACAAAGTACTCAACCATATCAGCGGAAAGATCCATGGCGTGGCCGCAGTCTACAATCGCTTCGAATATCTCGAGAAGCGTAAAACGGCGCTGGAAATTTGGAGCAATTATGTTGCAAGCCTAGTGACAGAGTCGCATGCAAAAATCACCCGTCTCAGGGCATGATGTTCGAGAAGATGTCATGGTACTAAAACAATCGGAAAGCCAAGCCGAGTCTTCATATGTTAAAATTTCAAATGTGATCATTGAAAAGATTGCAGACAGGACCGATGTGCTTAACTGTCCGGCATCAGCGCCTGTGAGACAGATTTAGCGGCTTGAGGAACGGAGGAT
>CAZLWN010000211.1:0-4678 GCA_964563195.1 uncultured Undibacter sp.
CGGCAAGCCGGTGCCCGGCTACGACATCAAGCTGATCGGTGACGACGGCCAGGAGGTCGAACAGGGTGAGCTGGGCGAGCTCTATGTGCGCGGGCCCACAGCTGCGATCATGTATTGGAACAACCGCGAGAAATCGCGCTCCACGTTCCAGGGCGAGTGGACCCGCTCGGGCGACAAATATTTTCAGGACGAGGAAGGCTACTACGTCTGCGCAGGCCGGCAGGACGACATGTTGAAGGTGTCGGGCATGTATGTCTCGCCCTTCGAGGTCGAGGCGGCGCTGTCCTCGCATCCGGAGGTGCTGGAGGCGGCCGTGGTCGGCTGGTTCGATGACGAGAATCTGGTCAAGCCGAAGGCCTTCGTCGTGCTCAAGCTGCCCGACAAGGGGAGCGAGGAACTCGCTGAGGCGTTGCGCGCGCACGTCAAGCAGAAGCTGGCGCCGTTCAAATATCCGCGTTGGATCGAGTTCCGCACCGAGCTGCCGAAGACCGCGACCGGCAAGATCCAGCGCTTCAAGCTGCGCGCGGAAGGACAGTAGTTATTGTCGTCCCCGCGAAGGCGGGGACCCATGCTCCGCAGCATTTCGATAGGACACGGAGTATGGGTCCCGGCTCTCGCTTCGCTCGGCCGGGACGACAGTGATATGTAGAAAGCATGCAACTAACCGACTCCGGCTTCCTCACCATCGGCCAGCAAAAACTCGAATACCGCATGATCGGCCCGCGGCCGGACGCGGCGCCGACGCTGGTGCTGCTGCACGAGGGCCTCGGCTGCGTCGGCCTGTGGGGCGATTTTCCCGACAAGCTCGCGGCTGCGACCGGCCTCGGCGTCTTCGTCTACTCGCGCGCCGGCTATGGCCAGTCGAGCCCGGTCGCGTTGCCGCGCCCGCTCACCTACATGCACGACGAAGCGCGTGACACGCTGCCGCGCCTGCTCGAGACAATCGGCTTCAAGCGCGGTCTGCTGGTCGGTCACAGCGACGGCGCCTCGATCGCTGCGATCTATGCAGGCTCCCATCAGGATCATCGCGTTGGCGGCCTGGTGCTGATCGCGCCGCATTTCTTCACCGAGGATTCCGGCATCGCCTCGATCGCGGAAGCGCGCGCGGCCTACGCCACCGGCGATCTGCGCCAGCGCCTGGCGCGCTGGCACGCCGACGTCGACAACGCCTTTTTGGGCTGGAGCGGAGCCTGGCTCGATCCGGCGTTCCGCAAATGGGACATCACCGAGTTCCTCGCCTATATCCGTGTGCCGATCCTGATCGTGCAGGGCGAGGACGACCAGTACGGCACGGTCAAGCAGATCGAAGCCGCCGAACGCGAATGCTATTGCCCGGTCGAGGTCGCGCTGCTCAAGGGCGCTCGCCATTCGCCGCAGCGGGAAGCGCCGGAGGCTGCGCTTAAGGCGATCTCGGAATTTGTTGGCCGCGTGATGCAAGCGAATGCGTGGGAGCGGGCGGCGTAACGTCACACCCGCTCATTCCCGCGTAAGCGGGAATCCAGCGTCATGAAAAAGAACTGGGTCCCCGCTTGCGCGGGGACGAGCGGTTCGGATTGCGGCGACTATTCCGCCGCCTGCTTGGCGGCGCTGCCGTGGGCGGAAATCAGATAATCCATCGCCGCCTGCGCGCCGCCCTTCTTGTGCGGCACTTTTGCGAGCGCCAGCGCCATTTCCGTGGCGGCGAGTGCGCCCATCAGCATGGTGTCGTTGATGTCGCCGAGATGGCCGATGCGGAAATACTTGCCGGCGAGGGCACCGAAGCTGGAGCCGTAGGAAATATTGAACGTGTCGAGCGCCAGCGCGCGGAAGGCGTCGGCGTTGTGGCCTTCCGGCAGCAGCACCGCCGTCAGCGTCGGCGAATAATATTTCGAATCGCGGCAGACGATCTCCAGGCCCCAGGCCTTGACCGCGCGGCGGGTCGCTTCCGCCAGGCGATCGTGGCGGGCGAACACGTTGTCGAGCCCTTCCTCGTGCAGCATCTCGATCGCAACGCTAAGCCCTTGCAACATCTGGGTCGCCGGGGTGTAGGGGAAGAAGCCGATCTTGTTCATAGTGAGCATGTCGTTCCAGTCCCAGAACGATTTCGGCAGTTTGGCGGTCTTATTGGCGGCCAGCGCCTTGTCGCTGATGGCGTTGAACGACATGCCGGGCGGCAGCATCAGGCCCTTCTGTGCGCCGCCGACGGTGACGTCGACGCCCCATTCGTCGTGCCGGTAATCGGTGGAGGCGAGCGAGGAGATGGTGTCGACCATCAACAGCGCCGGGTGGCCGGCCTTGTCGATCGCCTTGCGCACTTCGTTGACCGGCGACAAGCAGCCGGTCGAGGTCTCGTTGTGCAGGAAGCAGACCGCCTTGATCTCCTTGGCCTTGTCCTCGCGCAGGCGGGCTTCCACCGCGGCGGCATCGACGCCGATGCGCCAGTCGGTCTTGATGAATTCCGGCTTGAGGCCGATCTTCTCCGCCATCACCTTCCACAGCGTGGCGAACTGGCCGGTCTCCACCATCAGCACCTTGTCGCCGGGCGACAGCGTATTGACCAGCGCACCTTCCCAGGCGCCGGTGCCGGTGGCGGTGTAGATGATCACCGGATTGGTGGTCTTGAAGATGGTCTTGATGCCTTCCAGGCATTTCTTGGTCAGCCTGGCGAATTCCGGGCCGCGGTGGTCGATGATGGGAGTGTCCATCGCCCGCAACACGCGGTCTGGCAACGGGGTCGGCCCTGGAATGTGAAGAAAATGGCGCCCGACCGGGCGCGAGGAATTCTTAGCCATTGGCAGTTCACTCCTGGGCGGCGTTTTTTAAGGGATTCTCGCGGATTAACCGCGGACCGTCCCGGCCAGGGAGCGGTGCTTGCTGCGTTGAACTATGAATGCAACATTGCGGTCAAGGGGTTTTCCGCAAGGCAAACTAGCCCTTATGCATAGGCAGGTCGGGGGCCAAGAAGGAAGAATGCCGTGGCGGTAGTGATGCCCGGCCTGGAACGGCGGCTGAAAGCCGAATTGAGCGGGGAAGTGCATTTCGACCGCTTCACGCGCGGGCGCTATGCCACCGACGCCTCGCATTACCAGATCACGCCGGTCGGCGTGGTGATGCCGCGCACCGTGGAGGAGGCCGAGCGGGCGATTCATCTTGCCCGCGCCGAGGGCGTCAGCGTGCTGCCGCGCGGCGGCGGCACCTCGCAGGCCGGGCAGGCAGTCGGGGCGTCGCTGGTGGTGGACTGCTCGAAGTATCTCACCCGCATCCTCGATCTCGACGTCAAGCGCGCCCGATGCACGGTGCAACCCGGCATCGTGCTCGACGATCTCAACCGCCAGCTCAAGCCGCACGGGCTGTGGTTCCCGGTCGATATCTCGACCGCCTCGCGTGCAACAATCGGCGGCATGGCCGGCAACAATTCCTGCGGCGGCCGCTCGATGCGCTACGGCACCATGCGCGACAACGTGATCGCGATCGACGCGCTGATGGCGGACGGCAATCTCGCACATTTCGGACCGCTGGGCGGCAATCTCAACGACGTGCCGGCGCCGTTCCGCCCGCTTGCCAAGGACCTGCTTGCGATTGGTGCGCGCGAGGCCGAAGAGATCGAAGCGCGCTTTCCGAAAGTGCAGCGCCGCGTCGGCGGCTATAATCTCGACGCGCTGATCCCCGGCTGCAATAACATCAATCTCGCCCATGTGCTGGTCGGCTCCGAAGGCACGCTCGCCTTCTCGACCCGCATCGAACTCGCTTTGTCGCCGCTGCTCCCGCGCCGCGCGGTCGGTGTCTGCCACTTCGGCAGCTTTCACGAGGCGATGAATTCGGCCCAGCACATCGTGCGCCTCAACCCGATCGCGGTCGAGCTGATGGACCGCACCATGATCGAGCTCGCGCGCGCGATTCCGATGTTCCAGCCGGTCCTGGAAAAATTCGTGCGCGGCACGCCCGAGGCGATCCTGGTCGTCGAGTTCGGCGACGAGGATCAGGAAGACAACGTGCACAACCTCATGGATCTCGAGGAGCTGATGGGCGATCTCGGCTTCGGCTGGGACTTAGCCGGCGCCAAATGGGGCGGCTTGGTCGAGGTGCTCAGTCCCGAACTGCAAAACGCCATCGCGGACGTGCGCACCTCAGGCCTCAATATCATGATGTCGATGAAGCAGGAGGGAAAACCGGTCTCCTTCGTCGAGGATTGCGCGGTGCCGCTCGAGCATCTGGCCGAATACACGGACCGGCTGATGCAGATTTTCGGGAAGCACGGCACCCGCGGCACCTGGTACGCGCATGCCGGCTCCGGCTGCCTGCACGTGCGCCCGATCCTCAATCTGCGCCAGGACAAGGACGTGCATGCCATGCGCGAGATCGCCGAAGAGGCCTTCGCCATGGTGCGCGAATACAAAGGCTCGCATTCCGGTGAGCACGGAGACGGACTGGTGCGCTCGGAATTCAACGAGGTGATGTTTGGCTCGCGGCTGGCGCGCGCCTTCGAGCAGGTCAAGGATCGCTTCGACCCGGGCGGTCTTTACACCCCCGGCAAGGTGGTGCGGCCGCCGAAGTTCGACGACCGCAGCCTGTTCCGTTACGCGCCCGGCTATCACGGCGAGCCGCTCGAAACGCATCTCGATTGGTCGGCCTATCCGGGCGCCGGCGGCGGTTTCCAGGGCGCGGTCGAGATGTGCAACAACAACGGCGCCTGCCGCAA
>CAZLWN010000212.1:0-4630 GCA_964563195.1 uncultured Undibacter sp.
ATGCTGTCCTTGGCTTCAGCTCGTTACTGGCTCAAATTTGTCCACGTGGCCTAGCAACAAACTTTCTTATTCTCGGATCATATTCCTGTCACAATGGATAGGATCATATGCCTCATCCTGCCCTCGTGACCGAGGGGTGTCTGTACAGCATCTTCAGACGCGGGGCGGGGAGCGGTGGCCGGGGAATGACCTCGCGTCGGAGATGCGGCGCGAGGGCCCGGCGGTCCAAGCCGCGAAGCTCCCGGCGCGTACGGCGACGCGTCGAGGGCCCTGACGGTCGGCAGGCCGGGATTCTCGTCAGAAGAAAACCGGCCCCAAATGGCCTGGTCCTCAACGGTAGGAAGCAGCTGAAAAGCGCCTAAGCGCCCGACTACCGGGGACCTTCGCGGAGCAAGCCTTCAAACACCGCGCGCGGGACGCCTTGGGACTGGGCGGACTTGCGGCTTGTCTCGCCGTAGCCCCGCAAGGGGCGAAGGCGGACACACGGACTTCGACAAGCCTCGGTGTCGCGAGGCGTCGAGGCCCGCGGGTCCGTTTGGACCTGAAGCGTCCCGCGCGCCCTCGGTACTTTCGGGAGCGGCGAAGGAAATAGGAATGCGGCCTGCCCGGGGCCGGCCAAAGAATACGGGCGGCGGAGCGTTGGCTTTCTCCGCCTTATCCTGAGGAGCGTCGCGCAAGCGACGCGTCATCGCAAGTCGGCTATAGCCGACTTGCGCACTTTAAATCCGATCTCGGGTAAACCCGAGACCGGTGGATGAAGGCGGCCTCATGGTTCGAGACGCGCCGCAAAAGCGGCGCTCCTCACCATGAAGGGCAAGGCCGGAGCGTTGGCTGTTTAAAAATTGAATCGGCAAGGACAGGGCGCGCGATAAACTCCACTGTCGTCCCCGCGGAGGCGGGGACCCATAACCCCTGTCTGTCCAAATCTCGATGACCGGGGTTATGGGTTCCGGGCCTCGCTCGCTTTGCTCGCTCACCCGGGACGACGGCGTTATTTCTCCGCCGCCTTGGCCGCGTCCCAGAGCGCGTCCATCTCGGCCAAAGTGGCGTCTTTGGGCGTCTTGCCGCGGGCGGCAAGCGCGCGCTCGATCGAGGCGAACCGGCGCTCGAATTTCAGGTTGGTTGCGCGCAACACGCCTTCCGGATCGACGCCCAGATGGCGGGCAAGATTCGTCACCGCGAACAGCAGATCGCCGACCTTGCTCGCCGCATGCGCGATTTCGCCGCTGTCGAGTGCGGCTTCGATTTCATTGGCTTCCTCGCGGATCTTGGCCAGCACGGCGCGCGGGTCGTTCCAGTCAAAGCCGACGCGGCCGGCCTTGTTCTGCAGCTTCAAGGCGCGCGTGAGGGCGGGCAGGGCGACCGGCACGCCTGCCAGGGCTCCGCCCGGCGGCGCCTCGCCGCGTTCGGCCCTTTCCTCGGCCTTGATGCGCTCCCACAGGCCTTTGACGGCCTCGGCCGTGCGTCCTTGCGCGTCGGCAAAGACGTGCGGGTGGCGGCGGATCAGCTTGCTGGTGACGGTGTCGACCACGTCGCCGAAATCGAAGGCGCCTTGCTCCTGCGCCATGCGGGCATGGAAGACGACCTGGAGCAGCAGGTCGCCGAGCTCGTCACGCAAGGCATAGAGGTCGCCGCGCGCGATGGTGTCGGCGACCTCATAGGCTTCCTCGAGCGTATAGGGCGCGATGGTCTCGAAGCTTTGCTCGAGGTCCCAGGGGCAGCCGGAGCCGGGCGTGCGCAGCGCCGCCATGATCTCGATCAGCCGGGCAATATCGCGGGAGGGCTTCACAAGGGCTGGCTCGCTTGCTGCAGGCGGCGACCGTAGCAGGCCGGCCGCGCGGTCGCGATTGCGGGCCTTAGGTTCGCATAAGACATATTATGGAATATATCTAGGCCGACAGGAAAAGTGGCTTGCCTTAAGGTCCTCCGATAGCAGTTTGTAATATCTACGCTATTCATAATATTGATCCATCGGCGATTTTGCGGCTTCGAAGCAGAAATCTCTTCATATAATCAGATGATTCGGCGACGGGGCTACCAAGTTACATTAGGTCACAGTGAAGCTCATCCGGTCATAGGCCGGCTCCGCGCCGGGTGGCAGTTCGGCGCGCAATTGATCGTAGTCCATGTCGGCATGGAGATTGGTCAGGATGGCGCGCTTGGGCTTGACGCGGCCGACCAAGGCCAGCGCCTCATCGAGGTTCAGGTGGCTTGGATGCGGCGCCTTACGCAGCGCATCGACGATCCAGACGTCGAGCCCGGCCATGGCGGCGATGCTCTCAGGCGGTAGGCCTTTGATATCGGCCGAGTAGGCCACGCCGCCGAAGCGGAAACCCAGGGAAGGAATGTCTCCGTGCTCTTGCAGGATCGGCAGTACGTCGATTGCGCCTCCCTGCCCCTCGATCGTGACCGCCTGTCCGGGCATCAATCGGCGCTCGCTCAAAATCGGCGGGTATTCGCTGCCGGGCGGCGACATGAAGCAATAGCCGAAGCGGGCGTGCAGAGCGCGCGCGGTCGGCGCGTCCAAGTAGACCGGCACGCGCTGCCGCTTGCGCACGAACAGCGGGCGCAAATCGTCGATGCCGTGGGTGTGGTCGGCGTGCTCATGGGTGATCAGCACGCCGTCGAGCCAGTCGACCTCGGCGTCCAGCAATTGCGCGCGCAGATCCGGCGAGCAGTCGACCAGAACGCGCGTGCGATGCCCTTGCGCGTTCGCGCGTTCAACCAATAAAGAGCAACGCCGGCGGCGGTTCTTCGGATTGTTGGGATCGCATTGGCCCCAGCCCAGCGCCACGCGCGGCACGCCCATGGAGGAGCCGCAGCCGAGGATGGTGAAGGTCAGGCTCATGCAGCATCGGCCAAAGTTTTACGCTTGAGCATGATTTTTTCCGAAAACCGGTTTCCGCTTTTCGGGATCATGCTCAGTGCGCGGCACTTTGGAAAACAGCCGGAAAAAATTCTCGGTGGTCTGCTCGGCAATGGCCTCAGGCGGCACGCCGCGCGTCGCGGCCAGCACCTTGGCGGTTTCCACCACGTAAGCCGGCTCGTTGCGTTTGCCCCGATACGGCAGCGGCGCCAGATAGGGCGCGTCGGTCTCCACCAGAATACGATCGCCGGGCAGCGCGGCGGCGATTTCGCGCAACGCGCCCGAATTCTTAAAAGTGAGGATGCCGGTGAACGAGATATGCAGGCCTAAGTCCTTGGCCTTAAAGGCCAAATCGCGGCCGCCGGTGAAGCAATGCAGCACCGCGGGGAAGGCGCCCTGCCCGGTTTCTTCGGCGAGAATCCGCGCCATGTCGGCGTCGCAGTCGCGCGAATGGATCACCAGCGGCAATCTTGTTTCGCGCGCGGCGGCGATGTGTTGGCGGAAGCTTTTTTCCTGCGCGGCGCGCGGGCTGTTGTCGTAATGATAGTCGAGCCCGGCCTCGCCGATGGCGACGATTTTCGGATGCTTGGCGCGTGCAATGAGGTCTTGCGCGGTGATGTCAGTTTCGTCCTGCGCGTTGTGCGGATGGGTGCCGATCGAGCAGAACACGTCCAGAAATTTCTCCGCAATCGCAAGCACCTGCGCGTGCTTCTTCACCCGCGTCGAGATGGTGACGATGCGGCCAATGCCGGCGGCGCGGGCGCGGTCAACCACGGCGTCGAGCTCGGCCGCGAAGTCGGGAAAATCCAGATGGCAATGGCTGTCGACCAGCATCATGAGAGCCCAATTGCCATGTTCCCCGGATGCAGCGCAGCACGAAGCGCAGCGAAGTGGTGCGCTGCTGATCCGGGGTCCAGCTTAAGAAATCGGGGTCCCGGGTCTGCAGCGCACCGTTCCGCTTCGCTCCACGCTGCGCTGCGCCCGAGACACTTCAATTCGATCATCGCGATACTTCCTCAGGCTCCACGTAGCGTGGGAAAACGGGCTTCGGCGGCGGCAAAGTGATGCCGGGCTTTATGCGTGTCGGCAGATTTGCGAAGGCCCGCTCGCTTTCCAGAATGGACAGTTGATCGAGCATTTTCGCCGCCGACACCGGTATGAATGGTTGCATCATGATCGCAACCTGACGCAAAACTTCAGCAGTCACGTAAAGGATCGTACCCTGCCGCTTCGGATCGGTTTTGGCTAACGTCCACGGCGCCTGCTCATGAAAATAGGTATTGGCATGAGCTAAGACTTGCGAAATGTAGCCTAGTATTCCGTGAAGCTGATATGTCTCCACCCACTGCCTGGCAAATCCGATCATTTCCTCCGCGCCGCTGAGCAACACATTGTCGCTCTCGGCGAATTCGCCCGGCTCCGGCAACACGCCGCCGAAGGCCTTCGCCACCATGGACAGCGAACGCTGCGCCAGGTTGCCAAAATTGTTGGCCAGATCGGCATTGATGCGGTTGACGATGGCCTCGTGGCTGTAATTGCCGTCCTGCCCGAACGGCACCTCGCGCAAGAAGAAATAGCGCAACTGGTCGACGCCATAGGCATCACACAGCGCGAACGGATCGATGACGTTGCCGACCGACTTCGACATCTTCTCCCCGCGGTTGAACAGGAAGCCGTGCGAGAAGATGCGCTGCGGCGGCTCGACCCCAGCCGACATCAGGAAGGCCGGCCAATAGACCGCGTGGAAGCGCACGATATCCTTGC
>CAZLWN010000213.1:0-4627 GCA_964563195.1 uncultured Undibacter sp.
CCGACATCGGCGACAAGGACAAGATCGCCAAGCGCACCAAGGAATACGAGGACCGGTTTCTATCGCCGTTCGTGGCCGCCGAGCGCGGCTATATCGACGACGTGATCATGCCGCACGCGACCCGCCTGCGGCTGGCGCGGGCGCTGGCCATGCTGAGGAACAAGCACGTGGAGATGCCGGGGCGCAAGCACGACAATTTGCCGGTGTGACGGGCGCGTACAGCCCGAAATAAAGTGGGGACCGCGGCGTCGACCCTCTTGCCGGCGGTTAGCGCGCTTGATCTGATGCACGTCAGGCGTGCATTCCCGTGGGGGCGTCATGGCGTGGTCGCGGCTGGCACTGCTCATCGCAGCGGTCGTGGGATTGTCCGGTTGCGCGCGTAATCCGCAATTGGTCGCTGTCGGCATTGGCACGGCGGCTTATGCGCCCAAACCCGCCAAGCCCTACGCCGTGCTCTACAAGCCCTACGCCGAGATGGCGACGCTGGCTTATGCGAAGCCGCCTTATCTGACCGCCAACAGTTGCCCGAGCGCGGAGAAGCTGCGCGCGAACGGCACGGACGACAACCGCGCCGCCGCTGGGATGCTCGACGACCTGACGCGCGACGGCTGGTCCTGCCGCTTCGGTCATGTCGGCCCCTATGGCTGCAAGCCGGGCACGCGGCGTTGTCTCGACGGCCTTGAATATCACGTGTGGCGGCACCGCCGGTGCGACAACGCCGTGATCGCCTTCCGCGGCAGCGACGCGAACGAAATCGGCGACTGGCTAAGTAACCTCCGCTGGTTCGTCGGGCGGCACTTCTTCGACCAGTACGACCAGGTGCAGGCGGCCGTGCCCGCCATCATCCAGGCGCTCTACGACCAGGGCTGCCGCCCGCGCGTGATCATGGCCACCGGCCATTCGCTCGGCGGCGGGCTGGCGCAGCACGCGGCGTACGGCGACAAACGCATCGCCTATGTCTACGCCTTCGATCCGTCGCCGGTGACGGCGTTCTTCGGCATTCCGTTTCCGGTGCGTAGCGTGGCGACGGAAAACCTCGGCATCGACCGCGTCTACGAGTCCGGCGAGATCCTGTCGCTGCCGCGCTATCTGGCGTCCGGTCTATTCCCGTCGTCGCAATGTCGGCCGCGCGTGCGCATCGTACGCTTCTCGACAGTGACGGTGCCGAGCCTGGTCGAGCGCCATCGCATCCTCAATCTGACCGAGGGACTGACCAAATTGTCGGCGGGCGCGACAACGACGGACAAAGGGCGGCTGGGTTTCGCACACGCGCGGAACTGCGATTACGTGCAGCCGGATAAGTTTGGAGAGTAGGGGGTGGAAACGGTGATTGCCGCGCGCGGCACTATCGACGACGCGATCATGCCGCACGCCGCGCGCCTGCGCATGGCAGACAAGTTTACGCAGTCTGCGCAAAAAAATGGCCCGCGCGCTGGCCATGCTGCGCAACAAGCACGTCGAGATGCCAGGGCGGAAGCACGATAATTTGCCGGTGTGAGTGCTGACGGGTATTGTGCACGCGTTAGAACGCCGGCCAGCTCATCTTCAGTGGATTGCGGTGAAGGCCGCGGTGAATCGATGGAGAAAAGGCGGCCGGTATTGACTTGACAGGCAAACAAGAGCACCGGGGCCAAAGAGGGACGGAAAGGTGATTCGCATTACCGCTCATGTCGAAGTTCCGGCACAATCACTACGTACCTGTATGGTACCAGCGCCGCTTTATGCTGCCTGGTCAGCACAAATATTTTCGACTTGACCTCAAGCCGGAAACCATTAAGCGCAATGGCTTCAGTTATACGCGCCACGACGTGCATGCTTGGTCACCCGAGAACATCTTTGCGCAAGATGACCTTTACACGACCAAGTGGGGGAGCATCTCCAACACTGATATCGAGCAGTTCTTCTTCGGAGAGCTAGATAACAGCGCAGCGCCGGCACTCGATTTTTTCGCGTCCTACGACCACGAGCATTTCAATGAGGACGCGCTGAATACTCTCGTGCCGTACATGAGCGTGCAGAAGCTGCGCACGCCGAAAGGCTTGGCTTGGCTCTCTCTCATGCTGGGTGGTGGGCCCAATCTCACCCTTATAGCGCTACAGGAATTGCAGACCATATTCTGTGCGATATGGTCGGAGTGCATCTGGAAAATCGCTGACGCGTCGAAATCGCCGACCAAGTTCATCATCTCCGATCACCCGGTCGTGGTCTATAACCGCGCTTGTCCGCCGCTCTCGCAGTGGTGCGTGAATGACAGTGACCCCGACATCCGGTTTAATGCGTCACACACGTTTTTCCCGCTCTCGCTCGACAAGGTGCTTATTCTTACAAACCTGAGCTGGATTCGAAATCCGTATCAGAACGAGCTAAAGATGCGGCCGAACCCGAATTTTTTTCGAGGGACGATTTTCAACTTTCAGAGTATCCAGATCGGCCGCGAGCTCACCGAGGATGAGGTGCTGCAAATCAACTGGGTCACGAAAAAGCGGGCGCGGCGCTATATCGCAGCCGCCGATAAGGAGTGGCTGTATCCTGAGCGACGTATTTCGACCGATTATTGGAAAAAGCTCGGTGACGGTTATTTGTTTATGCCGGAGCCGCGGCTTGTACACATGGGCGGCGAAATCATGGTCGGCTACGACATCGGCAAGGCCGATTCCTGGAGCGAGTATGGTCATAAACCCTGGCAGAAGGGGTTCAAGGACCGGCAACGTGAGACGATTGAAAGCGAAGGGCTATATCGTTTCCAAGCTGAGTGGGCGTTGCGGCATGGGGCTAGGCACACGGCCTACAATAGCGATCTCGGACGTTTGGAGCGGCACGTAGATAGTCCGGAGAGTATGGAGCACTACAAAACGCTCGTACAGAAATACAGGCGTCGTTAATCTATACGCTGAGAGTGAACTTTGGCTTGGGTTTCAGTTTGACGGCAGGGCCGTAGACCAATGTGCGGACATCTGTCTTATCCGTGATAGCTCTCTCACTCCTCCTCTCTCTTCCCGCGCCTTCGAGAACGAAAACCTGCTGCTGGCCGTGCCGAAGGGCTACAAAGTCGGTTACAACGCCAAGAACGCGCGCGACATCATCACCGAAATGGTCCCGCAGCGCATAAGGCGGAATAGCCCCCGGGTCCGCGCTTCGTGCGGCCCGAGGGTAAACTCCGCGTAATCCGCCGGTGCCGTTTTACAACAACCGCGCCTTCACCTTCACCTTGCGCGCCACCGCGAACATGCGCTCGTCCGCGGTGACCAATTCGGCATGTTCGCGTTGGGCGAGTGCGACATAGGCGCAGTCGTAAATGGCAAGCGGATGCGACTGCGCCATGGCCGCCGCCGCGGCATAGAGATGCTCCAGGGGCGTGAGCGCCGCGAACGGCGTCGGCACGACCTCGGCCAGTTCGGGCAATCGATTCGACGGCAGCCGCCGCGTGCGGGTTGCCTCCCAGAGCGCGTGGAAAATTTCGTAAAGGATGCTGGCCGGCGCGATCAGGTCGGCGTCGGCATCGAGCATGCGCTGCGCCGCGGCCGAGCGGTCTTCCTCGATGAACCACTTGACCGCGACGGAAGCGTCAATCACCAGACCAGCCACGGTCGCGCATCCTTCGAATGACGGCGGTCGAGTCGCCGGGAACGGGGCCGATGCTTTTGCGGAGCGCATTGATCTTGGCGACCGCTTCGGTCCGCGTCGGCTTGGCGGCCTCGGCCAGGACTTCGCGCACATGCCGTTCCAGCGACATGCTCCGTTCGGCTGCGCGCCGCTTCAAACGCGCGATCACGTCCTCATCGAGATTGCGAACGATGATTTGTCCCATTACCGATTGTCCCGGTCGTTGCGGCCTTCGCCGCTAATGATATCACTTTGATATCATCCGGCGTGGAAAAGCGCAAGCGCCTCTTGACTATATTCCCAAGGTATGTTTTCCTATTGGCATCCCGCCTCGTTACCGAGGGGTGTCTGTACAGCATCTTCAGACGCGGGGCGGGGAGCGGTGGCCGGGGAATGACTTCGCGTCGGAGATGCGGCGCGCAAGTCCCGGCGGTCCAAGCCGTGATCGTCCCGGCGCGCCTGGCGCGCGCCGAGGCTCCTGACGGCCGGTACGGCCGGCGGCCCGTCAGAGGCGGCCGGCCCGAGCGCCTGGGCCTCAACGGTGGAGAGTTCACGGCCCTTAATCGGGTTCAACGTGACGAACGGTCGACCACCGGGGACAGTGCGGAGCAAGCCTATAAACACCGCGCGCGGGACGCCTTGGGTTTTGGCGGACTTGCGGCTTGTCTCGCCGTAGCCCCGAAAGGGGCGAAGGCGGACAAACGGACTTCGGCAAGGCTCGGTGTCGCTCGGCGCCGGGGCCCGCGGGTCCTCAGGACCCATCAGCGTCCCGCGCGCCCTCGGTTCTTTTTCGGGGAGCGGGCGGCGAAAGTTGGGAATGCGGCCTGGCCCGGGGCCGACCAAAGAATACGGGCGGCGGAGCGTTGGCTAAATCGGCTGTTTCAAATTCCAATCAGAGGACGTGACGTGCACGAGGCAGTCGGTCTTTCCCTCTCCCCTTGTGGGAGAGGGTGCCCGAGCGGAGGCGAAGCCGAGCGAGGGCGGGTGAGGGGGCAGAGAGGCTTATCGCGGGTCACTTCCCCCT
>CAZLWN010000214.1:0-4615 GCA_964563195.1 uncultured Undibacter sp.
CCAAAATCTTCAGATATCAACAAGCTGCCGGCCGATTACCCCATCTTTACCCCCGTGGGTTCAACCGGCCAGTGCACCAGCCCATGTCCGCTTTGGGTCAATCGCGACAGAACCATCAAAGGCCAAAATCCACCTTTGTCCGCTTTACCCCCAAAAGCAGACATGGAACGGCGCATCCAAGGCAGTATTTTGCCGGCCGTTTATGAGTGCGCGCCCTAGTGCGCGCGTAGCAGCTCGGCGATCAGCACACGCGTCTCGTTCACCGCATTCGCCAGGTCCGCGAGCGCGGCGCCGAGCGCGGTCGGCGAACGCTCCGCCGCGAGCTCGGCCGCTTCCGCGGCGTGCGCGACGTTGCCCGCGCCGATACCGGAGGCCGAACCTTTCAGCGTGTGCGCCAGCGTCGCAACGGCGGCGGGATCGCTCGCGCGCATGCGCGCGACCAGGATTTCGGCCTGCCGGTCGAACAATTGCAACAATTCGCGCTCGAGGCCGCGGTCGCCGAAGGTCATGCGCTTGAGATGCCCCTGGTCGATCACCGCCGCGGCGGCTGGCATCGCATCGGCGGCTAGAATTGCAGGCTGCGCCATGGCGCTCCTCCTGGAAGCATCCCCCGTCCCCATGTCGCCGACAAGTTTGGCCCGCGCGCGACGAAATCCGGGTAAATCCGGGGCCGCCCGGACGCCGGTTTCGGCCGAAGAGCGCGTCCGTGGTAAATGGCCGCCTAACCGCACGGGCGCCAACGGCGCGTCGGCCGCTTGCGCGACGGCAAATCGGCCCGGCTCATGCGCGCCGCGGCAGCCGCGAGGTCACTGAAAAATCATGGTTAATAGTCGGTTAACGATGATAAAAAAGTCCTAAGCAGCGTGGTTTCTTTCGCGTTGCCAAGGCGATAGGATTAACCATCAGTGGCAAGGCGGCCGCGCTCGTGGCGCTGCCCGCGAGGGTATCGAGGTTTGGGCCCGCGTCAGCAGTCCCGGCGTAACGACGAGGCGACGACCGAAATGGCGAACATTCCGCAGAAATCCAAGGACGCGGCCGACGAGGCGCTTACCGCCATTCAGGAAGCGCTCAGCATGCGCCCGCAGGAACGCGGCGGCCTTGGCACAAACGACGACGATCGCGCCCGCCCGCCGGCCGGCGCCGACCTTTTCGCCGAGGAGACACAGGCCCGCGAATGGGCCATCGAGGAGAGCGCACCGCGCCGCGCCGCCAATGATGACCGTGTCAGCATCGGCCAGATCCTGCAGGCGCTGCATGGACGCCGCGCCCGCCTGCCCTATCTCGTCGCCACCGCTGCCGCCGCCATCTGGATTGTCGGCGGCATTGGCGCCGTTTGGCTGTTCAGCCCCGAATTGCAAAGCGTGTTGGCGGCGCCGCGTACCGGCTTTGCCGCCATGCTCGGCATCGCCGGCGCTATCGCTTTGCCGGCGATTTTCTTCGTCGTACTCGCCCACATATTCCGCCGCTCGCAGGACCTGCGGCTGGTCGCCGAGTCCATGGCCGAGGTGGCGATGCGGTTGGCGCAGCCGGAGAGCGCGGCGCGCGAGTCAATCGTGACGGTCGGCCACGCCATCCGCCGCGAGGTCGCCGCCATGGGCGACGGCGTCGAGCGCGCGCTGGCGCGCGCCGCCGAGCTCGAAGCACTGGTGCACAACGAGGTCTCCGCGCTCGAGCGCGCCTACAACGACAACGAAGTACGCATCCGCGACTTGCTCGGCGAGCTCACCAACCAGCGGCAAACGCTAGTTACCCAGGCCGAACAGGTACGCAACGCCATCGCTAGCGTCCATCTCGACCTTTCCCACGACATCACCTCGGTTGGCGATCTGGTCGCCGACAAGGTCAATGAAGTGGCGCACCGGGTCACCCGCTCGCTGACCGAAAAAGGCGAGCACATCACGCTGGCGCTGGGACACGCCGGCGATTCCATGATCGACGCCTTGAGCGAGCGCGGCTCGACCCTGCTCGACCAGCTGGAAACCACCAGCGAACGTGCCACCGCCGCCATCTCCTCGGCCAGCGAACGGCTCAACGACAGCCTGAATTTCAAGACCGAGCACGTCCACGACGAATTCGCCCAGCTTGCCGGTAACCTGCAGCAGATGATGACGGCGCGGCTCGATTCCGTCGCGCAAGGCTTCGCCCAAAAGGCCACGTTCACCATCGAGAGCATGGGCGGCCGCTCACAAGCTTTTACCGATGCGCTGATCCAAACCGGCACGCAAATGGCCGAAACCATCGCCGCCCGCGCCGAGGAAGTGAATTCGACGCTGCGCTCGACCAGCGACTCGCTGGTGCTCGATCTCTCGCTGCGCGGCGGCGACGTCGTGTCCAAGCTGGAGCAAACCGGCCAGCGCATTACTGACACCATGATCACCCGCAGCAACTCCGTCGCCGACAACTTCCGCGAGAACGCGGAAGCGCTGGAGCAGGCGCTCAACAGCGGCGGCGAAGCGGTCAAGGACATGCTGGCGGCGCGCCTGCAGGCCTTCGAAGACATGTTCAATCACGGCGGAACCGAGCTGACTGAAAAGGTCTCGCGCGACTCCACCACGCTCGGCAATCTCATCACCAGCCACATTACCGAGTTCGACCGCACGGTGAAAACTTACGGCGGCGAGCTGCTGGAACGCCTCAGCGAGCGTTCGCAAAACATCGCCGACGCTATGCGCAATTATATTGACAATTTCGACGAACGCGTGACCAGCCGCTCCGATGCGCTCGCCTCCTCGGTCGATCAGCGGCTGACCCAGTTCGAGCAGGAGATCGACACGCGCGTGGCCGGCCTCACCCGCAACCTCACGATTGGCGGCAAGGAAGTGCTTGACACGCTCGACCAGCGCATCAGCGGTGCCGCCGACACCATCAACGCGCGCGGCATCGCGGTCGCCGACGCAATCGGCGCCAAGGCGGGCGAGATCGACCAGACGCTGGGCGCGCGCGCGCGCGAAATCGCCAACAATCTCGATAGCCGCATCGATCGCTTCGAGGAACTTCTAGTCGGCCGCGCCGAGAACGTCACCAGTCAGATCGAGGCCCGCAGCAAGGCCGCCGCCGATGTGCTCAACGCCCGCATGGAGCAGCTTAGCCAGTCGATCAAGTTCAATTCGACAGAAGCCGAGCGCTCGCTCGGCCAGCTCGCGATCTCTACCAGCGACGCCATCCGCGCGAGCGCCACCGAAGCCGAACGCACCCTGCTGGGCGTAAGCCAAGAGGTCGCGCAAAGCTTCACCGGCAAGGCCGACGAGATCGCCAACGCGGTCAGTCAGCACACCAATGAACTGACTGCGGTCCTGTCCGAAAAGAGCGGCGGCGTGCTGGCCGCCATCACCGAGAAGGGCCAGCAGTTTGCCAGCGACGTTACCGCCGCCACCGATCAGGCCGTCAAGGCGATCGAGCAAAAGGGCCTGACGTTCACGCGCACGATGCTCGATAACAGCGGCGCAATCGCGCGCATGATCAATACCGCCGGCGAGACCGCCTCCAACGCCGTCACCCGCACGCTGAACGAACTGAACGAAACCTCGCAGCAGGCGATTGCGCGGTCGAAGGACACCACCACGTCCACCGTCAGGGAGATGATGGAAACCCACGACATGCTGCGCGCCGACACCACCGCGCTGTTCGAGCGGCTGCGCGAAGCCAACATCATGCTACAGGAAGTGCTCTCCGGCGCGCACGAGAATATGAGCGCGCTCGAAAACACGCTGATGTTGCGCGTCTCGGAATTCGTCAATTCCATGAATGACGTTGCCACTTCCACCGGCAATGTCAGCACGCGGGTGGAAACGACCATTCACGATTTCCGCGACGTCACCGCGCGCGTGGTCACCGATCTCGGCCAGTTGGCCGAGCAGTTCGACAGCCACGGCCGCGAGCTGGCCGTGGCCGTCGACCTGATCGACAACAGCAACCAGCGCGCCGAAACCACGATCAACGAGCGTCGCGTGCAGCTCGATTCGCTGGTGTCCACACTCGACATCCGCACCGAAGATCTCGATCAGCGGCTCAAGCGCTTCGCCGGCCTGCTCGACGAATCGCTGGAAGCCGCTTCAGCACGCGCGCGCGAGGTTGCCCGCGTGGTGTCGGAATCGAGCGCCGAAGGCGGTCGTGCAATGAGCGAGCAGTACGATCGGGCGCGCGAATACGCCGAGGACGAACGCCGGCGCACCGCCGAGCGGATGCGCGCTGTCTACGAACAGACCGTCGGCGAGACCCAGGCGCTGTTCCACGAGGCCAACGAGCGCTTCGCCGAGTTGGTGCAGGGCATGAAACAAATGACGGGCGAGATGCAGCGCGAGCTGGAAAACACCCGCGCCGAGCTTCACCGTGGCATCTTCGAGCTGCCGCACGAGACCGCCGAGTGCGCCGCGCAAATGCGCCGCGTCATCGTCGACCAGATCGAGGCGCTGGCCGAGCTCAACCGCATCGTCGCCCGCCACGGCCGCAGCCTCGACGCGGTTGAGCCGATGCGGCGTTCGGTGCGCGAGGAGCCAACGCTGGCCGTGGTCGGCAGCCGCGGCGGTGACATTTTGCCGCCACGCGCCGCCCCTCCACCTCCACCTTCACCTTCACCTTCACCTTCACCTTCACCTTCACCTTCACCTTCACCTCC
>CAZLWN010000215.1:0-4563 GCA_964563195.1 uncultured Undibacter sp.
AATCAACCCACCTGAAGCTGGTCGAAAGCGCTGATATGCGACCAGTTGCATCGAATGGGCGCAAACCAAACGAAGCGTACCGAGTGCGCGAGCACTTGACCGAGGACGAGATGAATAAGTTGCTGGCCGTGCTCAAGACCAATCGGCACGGTCAGCGTGATTGGCTGATTGGCTTATTAATCTATCGGCATGGCCTGAGGGTCAGCGAAGCCTGTGACCTACGGTGGGACGACCTCAACCTAGCCAAACGCACCATTCTGGTCCGGCGTCTCAAGGGCAGCAATGACAGCACCCACTATCTTGAACGGGATGAGCTGGCTGGCCTCAAGCGAATACAGCGCGAGCAAGAGCCAAAGTCAGCCTATGTGTTCGTCAACGAACGTGGGCAGCCATTTGGGCGTATGGGCATCGGCCGCATGATCGAGCGGGCTGGTGTGGACGCCGGGCTGCCGTTTCCCGTTCATGTCCACATGTTGCGCCATAGCACCGGCTACGCCTTAGCGGGCAAGGGCATGGACACGCGGCGCCTCCAGCACTATCTCGGCCACGCCTCGATTACCAACACGGTGCGTTATACCGCAATGTCGCCTGAGCCCTTCAAGGACATTTGGCGGTGAAGGCGGGGCTACCGAATAAATAACCTTCCAGCCGTCCGCGGAGGCTCCACAGAGCGACGAAATCGAGGCGAGGCACACAAGGTTAGGGAGACGGTCAGAAACGAGCCCTCGGCCTCAAAACGCGTATGCGCTAGATTGTGAACAGGCGCGGGGCCGGGTCTGCAGCCCGTCGCCGGACACATCACCACCGCCGTCCGGCCTGCCTCGCGTCGCCTTTTCGAGGCGGTGCAGGCGGTGGTCATGCCACGGTACACACCGAGAATTCCCGTTGCGACGCTCAACGATGGAGATCCCGAACTGGCCATAGCTGACTCCGATTGGAAGCGGATCGAAAAAGCCTACGGGCACGAACTGTGCCCCAACGTGAGATCGCAGATTTATGGGGCGACGTTCACGTTCCTCGCGTTTTCGGATTTCGAACAATCGGCCCAGCCAGTTGCAGTCGTGCGAAAGCGAATTAAAAAGATCGAGAGAGCGGCAACGAAATTGCAGAATGCAATTCTCGAAATTCCCAATGGAGTGTGGTCAAATGCCGCTAGCTACGCGGACCATCTGATTAGCGGAAATATCGGGGACACTCGGATCAATGGCAAACTACAGGTCCTTGGCTCTGTGATTATCTCAGTAGTTGACGCCTGTCGTACGGCATTACAGCAACTAGAAAGTGAGGCTAGGCACGGCCCGCGTAAAGGCACGATATGGCAAAGTTGGGTGGGTAAGCTTGGGTCCATCGTTGCGGAACATGGACTGCCAATCGAGGCTCGAAAGGACACCGACAAAATCAAGGTAGATCAGTTGTCGCCATTTGTTGAATTGGTCGACGCGCTACAGATGCACTTGCCGAAAGAACATCGCCGGTTCCGTAGCGCACTGGCAAAAGCTATTCATGACGCTCGTAAAAAGCTGTCGGGACGCAAAACTGTACACAATTTTACGAAAAAATCCCGCAAGAGCTTTCGCCGTTAGAGTTCTATCGCCGCCATCGTCCGCCAACAACGCGAGCATGTTCGCCGGGACAATTCCGGCCAATGGCGACAAAGGAAATCATGGAACAACTTGCTCTTACAGTCTCCGAGGCGTGCGCGGTTGCTCGCGCGGGCCGCACAGCCATTTATGAAGCCATTCGCAATGGTGCGCTAATCGCACGCAAACGCGGACGCCACACTGTGATTTTGGTGGACGATTTGCGCCGCTGGGTCGAAAGCTTACCGTTAATGGAGACAAACGGATCTGAAACTAAGCAACCGCAGTTATCTCGCAAATGACTGCTATCGGGGCCAGGAAACACAACGCTACGGGGCGCTCTGTCGGCCAGCGAAAAATGAATGACCGAATGCGAATCATTGGACAGTTTGTCCCGCGCCCGGCCGCCATGCTGTCGTCGCCGGCATTTAGAACGCTAAGTCTTTCTGCTCATCGCGTGCTTGGCAGGGTTGAAGTTGAACACTGCATGCACGGCGGAATGGACAACGGCATGCTGCCGGTCACCTTCCAGAATTTCGAAGATTACGGCATTGATCGCAAATCAATCGGACCAGCAATAGCGGAATGTGTCGCTCTCGGCTTCCTCTCGATTACAGAGAAAGGCCGCGCGGGCAATGGCGAGTGGCGAAAATCAAACAAATTCCGGCTGACCTATATCGCCATGCGGGGCGTCCAACCGTCGAATGATTGGAACAAGATTGAAACGGATGCGGAAGCGGAGCGCCTGGCCCGCGAAGCACGGAAGCCCGCACGCTCGAAAGCTCGCTCGCGATGGATCGCTGCCTCGCTTACCTCGCCCCAAAATATAGATAGTGGTGGTTTATCCCTATCGAGAACGGTATCCCTTAGTAGTGGAGAAAACCCACCCTCAGGCGCCTTCGATGGTGGATTAAACACCACCGAAAACCGGGAAAAACCACCACGGGCTTTTGGTTTCCAGAGGTGGCCGGGATGACCGACAGGCCCGTAATTATACCGGCAGGATCATGGCCGCGAAGAATGCTCGCCAATTTGGCGGCTGGCTATTGCGGCGAAAGCAGCGTTAGGGGATTCTTGCGACGCGTGGGTACCGAGTATCCGCTCCCGCGTGTGCGTGAGGGGCGCAGGCTGCTATGGCTTCGGGACGATCTGGACAGAGCAATCTTACCCACCGATCTGCAAGAACCGGCAGACGTGGCGCAGGATTTATAACCGTGCGATTGCTCCTGCCTCGCTACGTTATCGCAAAGCCGCTCCGCTCCGGCGCGACAGGATTCTATTTTAATATTCCGAAACGCTACCGCGATCTGGGCTGCGCCATTCCAAACGAACCGCTCGGTAATGATTATGCAATCGCCTGCGGAGAGAATGGCGACGGTGGACGGGCCTTGGCCCTCAATCAGTTATTCAACGAATGGGATGCCACGCGACGGGGCCAGCCGATCGACCACGGCACGCTTGCACGCCATGGTTCCGTTGATTGGCTTTTCCGCGAGTATAAAGCTAGCAAGGCATATCTGGAAAAAGTCTCCCAACGGTCTCGTCCTGACTATGAGCGAACGATGCTGCTGATAACCGATCTGATAACGAAAAAGGGCGACCGCCTTGGCGGCCGCAGCGTCAAATCAATCTCACCCGTGAGTGCCGATAAAATCTATTCACTAATCATCGCCGGACCGCGCGGTGAACGGTTGCGCCAGGGTGAGAAAGCCGTAGCTCTCTATCGGCGGGCTTGGCGGGTTGTGCATCGCCTTTATCCGGCTGAGTTCAACCGCGATGTTCCGAACCGGTGGGATGGCGTGACACGCAAACGGCGCACAAAGAAAACAAAATCGGCCGTCACCCGTGAACAGGTTTATCAATTCGCATGGGGTGCAATCGAGCGTGGCAGTCCGCAAGCCGCCGCCGCCGTCATCTGTTTTGAATGGCTCCAACGCCCGGAGAACGTGTTAGCGGGCTATCTCCGCTGGAGTGACTACCGGAGCGCAGAGTGGCAGAACGCCATCAAGATTGAACACCATAAGACGGGCGCGATTGTCTGGCACCCGCTGGAGGAGATCACCGACTCGGGACGGGTCGCATTCTACGATGAAGCCGAGCAAGTTCTGGCAAGGCTGCCGCGCCTTGGCGTTCCCATGATCCTGCGGCAAGTCAGTAAAGACGTAAGCAAGCCCTATTCGTTTAGCGGAATGCAGAAAATCGTTCACACGCTCCGCGATAAAATCGGATTGCCGCCCACCTTCACGCTGGACGCGTGCCGACACGGCGGAATGACCGAGCTGGAGGAGGCCGCTCTAACGGACGGTCAAGGCCGCGCGCTATCGGCTCACAAGACCAATCAGGCATATAGCGGATATGCGAAGCGCACCATTGATCGCGCCTTGTCTGCTACCCGCAAGCGCCACGCCCACCGGCTGGCGAACGCCACCGGAACAACGATTCAGAATGACGCGCGGAATGGCGTTCAGAATGAGATTGCGGACAAACCGGCGACGTTCGCCAAGTAACTGCCCCGCTTGATTAAAAGCTGGCTGGGGCGGGAGGACTCGAACCTCCGAATGGCGGAATCAAAATCCGACCAGTTCGCCAATAATATCAACGCGCATTCCGAAAAAATCGCGAAATTCGAGCCCTTACCGGTCAATAGGTTACCCGCCCTTTTCGGAATGCTCGCGAGGCGCCGGCCATGCAGTCTCGCCCTGAATACCCCACACGCCTAGTCATGGTCCCCTTTGACGTGCGCGAGAGCATGTCGATCGCGGTCGCCGCAAAATTATCAGGAAAGGCTGGAAATACGATTCGCCTGTGGGCCGAGCGGCATGGCATTGGCCGGAAAATAGGCGGCGACTGGCACATCAGCCGGGTGGCGCTGAGAATATTTCTGGACGGCAACATGGCGGCGCTCGCCGCTTATCATGCCGGCGACCGCACCAATTCGCTGGTACGACCGTATTTTGAACTCGCCGGATGTGGAGCGCTCCTA
>CAZLWN010000216.1:0-4513 GCA_964563195.1 uncultured Undibacter sp.
ATATCGGCAATGCGCGCCCGGTCATCGTGTTCGACGTGCTGTTCCGGCTGCTGCGTCACCTCTACGGCGCCGAGCATGTCACCTACGTGCGCAACGTCACCGATGTCGACGACAAGATCAACGCGCGCGCGGCCGAGCGCGGCGTTTCCATCCGTGACCTGACCGAAGAGACCTATAAGAATTTCAAGATGGATATTGCGGCGCTCGGCTGCCTGGAGCCGACGGTCGAGCCGCGCGCCACCGAGCACATCGAGGCGATGAAGGAATTGATCGAGCGCCTGGTGAAGGCCGGCTGCGCCTATGTGGCGGAAGACCACGTGCTGTTCAACGTTGCGGCAATGAAGGACTACGGCAAGCTCTCCAACCGCTCGCTCGATGAGATGATTGCCGGCAGCCGCGTCGAGGTCGCGCCCTACAAGAAGGATGCGATGGATTTCGTGCTGTGGAAGCCGTCGAGGCCGGGCGAGCCGGCTTGGGACTCGCCCGCCGGCATCAAGACGCCCGGGCGTCCCGGCTGGCATATCGAATGCTCGGCCATGGCCGATTACTGGCTCTGGGAGAAAGCCAAACCGAATCTTTCGCCTTCCGGCTTAGCTCATCCGCATCAATTCGACATCCATGGCGGCGGCATCGATCTCGTTTTTCCGCACCATGAGAACGAGATCGCGCAATCGCGCTGCGCCTTCCACACCAAGGTGATGGCGAACTACTGGATGCACAACGGCTTCCTGCAGGTGGAAGGCGAGAAGATGGCGAAGTCGGCCGGCAACTTCGTGACGATACGTGAGTTGCTGACTTCCGGAAATTTTGGAGGCAAATCTTGGCCGGGCGCAGCGCTTCGTTTCGCAATGCTTCGAACTCACTATCGGCAGCCAATTGATTGGACCGTAAAATCTCTCGATGAGGCATTCAAAACTTGGATTTCTTTTGGCAATGTTGTTCGTGAGCATTTGAACGGAAAGGTGCCGGATGATAAATTTATGACGGCGTTGGCAGACGATCTAAATACCCCAGCAGCATTCGCACGCTTGTTTGAGCTTAGAGATGCTGCCGTTCAAGGCGATCTAACTTCTGGACAGGCGTTAACGGCTTCACTTCGACTGCTGGGGTTTTTTGAGGAGTCTTTTTCGGTCAAAAGGACAATTAGCTATCCAAGCGACCGCGAGATCACTCCCGAGGTATTTGTTTCAAGCATCAATCACTTGAGCGGAGATTTTGATATTCGCGACATCGCCCAGCATATCGATCAAAAACTGACTCGGGATGCTCGCGAACTTGTAGCGAAATTTGCACCGGGTACGACTGTTAGAGATATAAATAAGATTTTTGCCGAACCGTCGACCCTATCTCAATTCCTTGATCTTGATCAGGAACGGTTGTCCGCGCGTAAGGACAAGAATTTCAAGAAGTCAGACGAGATTCGCGACCAGCTCGCAAAACTGGGTCTGGTACCAAAGGATGGCAAAGACCCAAAGACTGGCGATCCAATTACCACCTGGGAGATCGCGCGATGATGGCGCAAGCGCATCCCAAAATGGCGCTGCGGCCGTTTTTGGCCGAAGACACGCCGCTGCTGGCCGAAATCTTCCGCGCCTCCATCACGGAATTGACCGGCGACGACTACAGCGAGGCGCAGCAGGAGGCCTGGGCGTCGGCCGCCGAGGATGAGGCCGGTTTCGGCAGCAAGCTTGCCGGCGGGCTCACGCTGATCGCCACCCTTGAGGGTTCGCCCGTGGGCTTTGTCTCGCTCGCCGGCGGCGACAAGATCGACATGCTCTATGTTCATCCGGCGGTGGCGGGGCAGGGCGTCGGCGCCATGCTCATCGACGCACTGGAAAAACTCGCCGGCTCACGCGGCGTGGACAAGCTCAACGTCGATGCCAGCGATTCAGCGCGCGGCTTCTTCGAAAAGCGCGGCTACGTCGCCCAGCAGCGCAACACCGTCACGGTCGCCGGCGAATGGCTGCCCAATACCACGCTGCAGAAAAAACTCGCCGCCGCAGGGAAACCATCATGACAAAGCCCGACACCCCGTTTCCGCGCCATTGGCTCTACTACATCGTGCTCAAATTCGGCGTCTTGATCGCCGCCGCTCTGCTCGCGCTCTATATCTTCTATCGGATGACGTGAGGGGGACCATGAAACGCCACCATATCGTCGTTGCGAGCATCGCGGTCGTTGTCGCTATCGCGTTACTGGCAAACTATTATCTCTGGTGAAAGCTGCCATGGCCAAGGAGCGCCTCTACCTGTTCGACACCACGCTGCGCGACGGCGCGCAGACCAACGGCGTCGACTTCACGCTGGCCGACAAGCTGGCGATCGCGGGCCTGCTCGATGGGCTTGGCATCGACTACGTCGAGGGCGGCTATCCGGGCGCCAATCCGGCCGACACCGAGCTGTTCGCGGTAGACCGCAATCTCAAGACCACCTTCACCGCCTTCGGCATGACGCGGCGGCCGGGCCGTTCGGCCTCCAACGATCCGGGGCTCGCCGCACTGCTCGACGCGCAAGCTGACGCCATTTGCTTCGTCGCCAAGTCCTGGGACTACCACGTCAAGGTCGCGCTGGAGACCACCGAGGAGGAAAACCTCGCTTCCATCCGCGACAGCGTGCGCGCGGCCAAGGCCAAAGGCCGCGAAGTGCTGCTCGACTGCGAGCATTTCTTCGACGGCTATAAGGCCAATCCCGAATATGCGCTGGCCTGCGCCAAGGCCGCCTACGACGAGGGCGCGCGCTGGGTGGTCTTATGCGACACCAATGGCGGCGCGCTGCCGCACGAGGTCGAGCGGATCGTCGGCGAAGTCTGCAAGGTCATTCCCGGCGATCACGTCGGCATCCACGCCCACAACGATACCGAGCAGGCGGTGGCCAATTCGCTGGCCGCGGTGCGCGCCGGCGCCCGCCAGATCCAGGGCACGCTCAACGGTCTGGGCGAGCGCTGCGGCAACGCCAACCTGGTGTCGCTGATCCCGACGCTCAAGCTGAAGAAAGAATTCGCCCAGGCCTTCGACATCGGTGTCTCCGACGCCGCGTTGAAAAAGCTCACGCATGTCTCGCACGCGCTCGACGAGCGGCTCAACCGGGCGCCGGACCGGCATGCGCCTTATGTCGGCGGGAGCGCGTTTGCCACCAAAGCCGGCATCCACGCCTCCGCCATCATGAAGGACCCGGCGACCTACGAGCACGTCAAGCCGGAAACCGTCGGCAACAAGCGCAAGGTGCTTGTGTCGGAGCAGGCCGGCAGATCCAACGTGCTGGCAGAGCTCGAGCGCATCGGGCTGAAGGTCGACAAGGACGATCCGCGCATCGGCCGCCTCTTGGAGATCGTCAAGGAGCGCGAGGGTCTCGGCTATGCCTACGAAGCCGCCGACGCTTCCTTCGAGCTGCTGGCGCGGCGCACGCTTGGGACCGTGCCGAACTATTTCGACGTCACCCAGTTCGACGTCAATGTCGAGCAGCGCAACAATGCCAAGGGCGAGCGCGTCACCGTCACCATGGCGGTCGTGAAGGTGAGGGTGGGTGCCGACAACATGATCTCGGCGGCCGAAGGCAATGGCCCGGTCAACGCTCTGGACCTCGCATTACGCAAGGACCTCGGCAAATATCAGAGATACATCGATGGCTTGAAGCTCACCGACTACCGCGTGCGTATCCTCAATTCGGGCACCGCGGCGGTGACCCGCGTGCTGATCGAGAGCGAGGACGAGGCCGGCGAGCACTGGACCACCATCGGCGTCTCGCCCAACATCATTGACGCCTCATTCCAGGCCTTGATGGATTCCATCATTTATAAGCTGGTGAAATCCGGCGCCCCGGCGTGATAGTTAGCTGTCGTCCCGGGCGAGCGAACGAAGTGAGCGAGGCCCGGGACCCATACTCCGCAGCTTATCGATAGGCTACGGCGCATGGGCCCCCGCCTTCGCGAGGACGACGTCGGAGAGTTTGTTCGATGATCGACCACGTCTCCATCGCTGTGCGCGATCTTGCCGCGGCCGCGCGCTTCTATGAGCCGCTGCTGGCCACGCTCGGCATGACCAAGCTGCGTGAATGGCCGGACACCGCCGTCGGCTACGGCAAGAAATACCCCGAGTTCTGGATTAATGCGCGGACGGGCATGACGCCAATCGATACCGATAGCGGCGTGCATATCTGTCTGCGCGCGCGGTCAACCGAAGCGGTCGATGCCTTCCATGCCGCCGCGCTTGCCGGCGGCGGCGCTTCCGACGGCGCCCCCGGCTTCCGCACCGAGTATCACGAGAATTATTACGCCGCCTTCATCCGCGATCCCGACGGCAACCGCATCGAGGCGGTGACGTTCGTCGCAACATAAGGATTACAGCCGGTCGGCGTCCGCCGCCGTCATCCGCTTGGCGGACTCAGGCACGGCTTCCGCCGCCCTTTGCAGCATCGGCAGGATGTCCTCGACCTTGTCGGCGACCAGCAGGTCGAAGCTCAGCTCGCCGCGGATAAATTGCAGCGCCCGCATGTGATCGAACAGCGCGCAGAGCGGC
>CAZLWN010000217.1:0-4506 GCA_964563195.1 uncultured Undibacter sp.
TCCGACCGCACCACGCCCTCGGCATGCGACCGCCAGTCCCTGAAACAATCTTAGTGAACCACCAAATCACTGGTACTGAAAAAGGGGGCTAGACAGTGTAGTGATAAACGCGCGGCGGCGCAGGCTCGGAATCGAGCGGGCCGACGAATGATGCGATAAGCGCTTCGGCAGACTGATCGAACTTATCGAGTTCGGCCTGCATATCGGGCGGGATAACGCTGTCATGCGAATGCGCCATCATCGCTCGCCAGCCAGCCGTTGCGCTTCGACCTTGAGCGCAGCGAGGTCGTCACCGCGGCTGCGGTTTTTATCCTGCGCGAGCGCGCGCTCCAGGTCGGTCAGATTGTCAAGAAAGCGGAAGCCCTCGATAACCCGGTCCATCATGTCATTGAGATCGGGGCGCTGATCGCGGCGCAGCAGATTTTGCAGCTCGCCGATGTCGTAATCGCCGCTGTCGGCGATCCGGTCGGAAAAGCGCCCGTAATCGAGCTGGTCGCCGGTGCTTTCCCATAGTTTGATGACCGCGAGCGCGCGAACGAGTTCACGGTTGAGCGGACGCCCGGCGATTGTAAAAAGATCGTGCAGGTCGCGGATTTTCGAGCGCTGGCTTGCCGCCCTGATCTTCTCGGCAACCACCTCCTCATAGGCAAGGCTGGGCACGGCGCCGGGCGCAAACCCCAGCAGCTTGAAATATTCCTGATCGAGCTGCGCAATCTGATTTACGCTCAGGATCGGCTTCTCGCGCGTGCTGACCTGAATCTTGATGATCTCGCCTCTTTCGTTTGCGGCGTGGGCGCAGACCGGGTTGGCGGAAAGCGCATCGTCAGTGAAATACCAGTCCTTGTCCCGGTCGAAACGAAAGCTCAGCCCGCCAAAGGGCTGCGCCACCGCGTCCAGCATCATCAGCATCAGCTCTTCGCGATCGATGGCGGTGCACAGCGTAAAATCGAGATCGGTGGAGTATCTGCCGCGCGGGCCGAACACCATCTTGCGCAGCATCGTCCCGCCCTTGAAGGCGAGGTGGCCGGCAATGCCCTTTTCCTCAAGCAGCGCCAGCAGGTGCGTGAGGATGACATCGATTTCGACCTTGGTGATGTCGCGCGCGCCGGAGCGGGCCGCGACGGTGCGAAGCTGGTTTTCAGTCAGCATAGGCCGCCTCGTCTGCCGCCCTGATGCGCGGCACTTCGGCCAGCAGGTCCTCCTTGCGGGCGTGGACGTAGAGGCCCCAGGCGGCGACATAGCCGATGTCGCCCTCTTTACGCGCCGCGCGCCCGAAAGTGGAACGCGCGGATTTGGGAATGGCGTCGCGCAGCCGGCGGCGCAGGTCCTCCGGCAAAGGACGCCCGATGAGATCGGTCAAAAAACCAAGACGCTGTAGCAGTGATACGGATTTCATCTCAAACGCTGCGCCGGTGAGTTTTTCAGGCTCGATCCGCCCCATGGCCGCGTGAACGATGCGGGCGAGCTCGGCCGCCCCGCCGGCGAGGTCGGGGCGGTCGATGCAGTCGATGACCGTCTTTTCGGGCTCGGAGACGACCGCCTGCCGGCCGTAGACCGTATAGGGCGTGAAGCCGAAAAACTTGCGCGTCTCGACCTTGATGAATTTGATGTCGGTGCCCTCGATCGTGCGCGGCGCCATCTGGCGCAAGACGGCAACGGTGACGGTTGCGGGTTTTTGGGTGGTGAAGCCATGGAACGCGGCGGCGGACCACCAGCCGATATAGGATTTTTCGACGACCGCGGAGGCGATGGCGAGCGGGTTGTTCTCGCCGATATTCTCGGCCCCCCGCTCCGGCGGCAGCAGCATGTAGCGCCCGCCGACAAGGCGCGCGAGCCAGCCCTTGCGGACCAGGTTGCGGATGACCTTGCGGGCCGTCTGCTCGGAACCCAGCAGGCCGATAATGTCAGCGGTTTCGACGACATCGCAGTCCTGCTCGCGAAGCGAGAGGACGACTTTGGCCTCCAGGGGGCTCAGACTGCGTAGAGTAGTTTCCATGGTATTTTGGCCCTTCATGGGCTAATTTAATATATAGATTAATCTATCAGGGCGATTTGGTCAAGATATGAGATTAGAAGTAGTTGGAAAAAGACCTCAAATGGGCTAATTTCGCATAAATATTAATCAGACTGTTTTTACGACCGCAAAGCGCAATAGCATGCCGCCACCAGCAGCAAGAGTGGCACCAAGTAATGCAGGCGCTGAAATTGTGAAGAAGAAGATGATGATGATGTTGTTGTTGTTGTTTGGTGGTGGAGGCGAACAAGACGATCATCATGTGTTGCCTTCGACAGGCCTGCGCGATGCGCAGCGCCTGACCTTCCCTGCCGCACGGGCCTCGCGGTGGATGCCGGAGCTGTTTCCGGAGAAACGCGGATGACGGCGGCTGGATCAACAACAGCAAAGGCTGGGGCGAGCACGCCTAAAGGGAAGACTGCTCAATCCGCGCCGCCGGCTCTGTCGATCAAGGCCGTGGAGATCAACCCCGATTGCACCGGAAGCCGCTGGACCGCCGGCGATCTCGATCACCTCGCCCGGATTATCGCGATCATTGCGATGGGACAGGCGACTCATGCGGCGCGCATCATCGCCGAATTGTTGCCCTCGGAACCAGCGATCGATCACGAGGCGCTCAGGGCTGGTGCAAAGCAGCGGCTTTCAATCACAGGCACAACGAAAAAGCAGCGGGAAGTATCGCAGTATCATCGTGACGGATTGATTTTTGAAGCGATCTCCTGGGCTGCCGCACAACAGGCTACAGCGGGGAAAGCGCTGCTGCGGGACCCTCACATCAGTGCAACGACGCAAGGTCTCGATGAATTGATGATTGAGCTCGACAAGGCGGGAACGGACGTAACGCGAGCGACAATTTTCGAAGACAAATGCTCGGAAAATCCGGACCAGACCTTCCAGCAAAAAATCATGTCCGCATTCAAAGCACATCATGAGAACAAGCGGGCACCCGAGCTGGTTGCAACGGCCGCAACGCTTATCGAAAAGGCGGGGCTGGATGGGACGGAAGCGGCGAAGGCCGCGGCGCGCGTGCTCGATAAAGAGTTCCGCGCCTACCGGGGAAGCCTTGCCGTAACGACGGATGATGATTCACTGGAACGGAGACAAAGCATATTCAAAAATCACGGCGCGCTGAAAGACATCGAGGCCAGTCAGCGCATTGGCGCCGTGTTGATTACATCCGGCGAGGTACGAGCGTGGTTCGATGAGCTTGCCGGGCGGGCGATTGCATTTATAGACAGCCTTGCCGCCGGAGGATCTTGATGTTCGATCCTGTAACGGCAGCGATTCTACGAACGGCGCCGGCATTGCCGGAGCTCGACCCGGAAACACTGCCGGAAACGCTTACAGCACGATACGCGCAACTGGTCGCCCGTCGCCTGCGACGGGCCGAAGGCGAAGAGGCCACCGAAGAAGACGACGCGTGGCCTCTGGCCCGCATCGCCGATGCCTACGAACTTGTCACGTCAATTCACGATGACACGGACGTACGGCGGGCCGCCGCATTCGTCGCAGGCACCGCACAACAAATTCTGGCGCAGGAATCGCTCACCACCGATGAGGCTGGGCAATTACCGATTCTCGACCGCGACCGGGTGGCCCCTGCCCTAGCCGCCTCGCTTCTGTTCCTGGCCGCGGAGCAGCTTGCTGACGCCAACGAAGCGACGCAGCGCATTCGGATCAGCAGTGGACAGCAGGACTACGTTGCAACGCTGCTGGCAGAAAGCACCCGTGACCTCGCCGCAGGCAGGCTCGCCAGTATTTTGGAGCGCGCGGACCGACGGCCTGAACATTTCATCGCACGCGGCGGGCTGGAGGCGCGCGGCACGGCAGCGCTATTTGAGACCCTGCTTGTCGGGGTAGAGCTCTTTGCTGCCGAGGTGTTGGGACGGGCCGCACCCGACAAAGCGGCGGGCCGATTTGATTCGGCGCACGTCGCCTTCGCGCGCGTATTGGAACTGTCGAATGACACCTACCAGTCTAGCGATCCGGCAGTCGGGGCGCTACTGACGAGTTATCCCGGCCCACGGCACTTGGCTGCGTTGCTGATTGCTGCGTACGCCGCGACGGCGCAGGCTGCAACCACGAAGATCGAACCGCCGCCCGGCGTCGATGTAGAGTTCTGGAGGAGCTGGCTTCGCCACCGCGCCGCCACTGCACCATTTATGTGGCGGAATCACCGAGAGGCTGTCGAAAAGGGATTCCATCTCAACGGCACGTCAGCCGTGATGGTGCTGCCGACGGGAGCCGGCAAGACAACCGTATCGTGCCTGAAGATCGCCAGTGTCCTCGGCAGCGGCAAGACGGTAATCTTCATTGCGCCGACCCACGCGCTCGTCGAGCAATTGACAACCGATCTTCAGCAAGTGTTCCCCGAAGAATTGCTCGGTTCGATTGTTTCAAGCGACTTCGACCGGCTGTTCGCAACCGGAACGAACCTGTGTCTAGCCCCCTTTTTCAGTACCAGTGATTTGGTGGTTGACTAAGATTGTTTC
>CAZLWN010000218.1:0-4499 GCA_964563195.1 uncultured Undibacter sp.
TCTGGTTCTTCAGCTGCGTGGTGAGCAGTTGCAGGAACGTGGTGAAATTGCTGGCAATCATCGTGTTGTCGAGCGTTCCGGAAATGCCGGACGCGCCGCTTGCGGCCGAGGGCACGGTCGTTGCCGGTATGGTGGTCATGATCTTCTCCTAAACCATGATATCGAGGCCGCCGCGGAGGCGGGCGAGTCGGGCATAGCCGCTGGGCGTTGGCTCGACGACTTTAAGCGTTTCATCTTCGACCACGAGCCGCGCGGCGGCCGGGCTGCCGGCGGCATCTTGCTGACGGCCGGTGGATTGATCGTGCAACGAGAATTGCAAGCCGTTGTCGGCGGTTTTCAGTCCGGCATCCTGCAAGGCGCGTTGCAGGCCGGCGGCGTCGCGGCGCAACAGGTCGAGCGTGTCGGCACGGTGGGCGATGAGGTGTGACGTTACCTGGCCGTCGCGGTCGACGTCGAGACGAACCTCGATGCGGCCGAGCTCGGGCGGGTCGAGCCGGATCTCGAAATGGTGCTTGCCTTCGAGCGCCTTGCCGGCGATGGCGACCGTGACACCGGCGAGCGGGACCGGCGCTTGCGCCGCCAACTGCAAAGCGGACGCAGCTGCGGGCGCTGCATTAGCGGCCGTGGCGGCGGCATTGTGCGGCGGCGGGTTGACGGCGAGTGTTTGCAGCACGTCGGCACTGGGCTTGGCGGTAGTGGCGTTGGCGTTGGCATTTGCCGCCGGTTGCTGCGCATCCGGGGTGGCGGCGCCTTTGCCGTTCGCTGGGGCTTCGCCGCGCGCACGGGCGATGGCCGGCTTGTCGGAGTCGTCGGCGGCCTGCGGTTTTCCGTCGCCTTGCGCGGCGTGCGCGGTCTTGGGCGGCGCATTCGAATCATCCGTCTCGTCGGCGGGCTTGCCGGCGTCGTCCTGCGCCGGCACGAGCGCGGCCGGCTTGCCCTTGGGCGCATCGGCTGCGACTGCTTCGACCAATTGTTCCGCCGGCGTTGTTTGCGTGACCGCGTCGCCCGCGGGTGCGAGGGCGGTGGCTACTTCAGCGGTCACCGGTGCGGGCGTGGGCGCAGGGGCAAGCACAGGCGCAAGCACAGGCGTAGGCGTAGGAGCAGGCGCCGGCGCGGTAACGGTCGCGTCATCTTTGGAAGGTGCCGGAACAGTATCGGTGGGAGCAGGGGCGGGGGCAATGTTCACCGCCGCGGCGACGACCGCCGGCTTATCTATGTTCGGCGGCGTGAGGCTGCCGTCGGCGGCGGCTTGCGTGTCGGTCTTGGCGTCAGCCACGGCCTCAGTCTTGACGTCGGTTTTATTGCCGTCGGTGTTTGTGTTGTCGTCGCCGTCGGTCTTTGCTTCGGCGACATTGAGATCGGCGGCGATCTTGCCGATCACGTCGGTCTCGTCAGCTTTGTCAATCGTGGTTGTTTGCTCAGTCTTGGCCGGTTTTTCGGCGCCGGCCGGATTGTCGGCGTGCGCCGTCTTGGCGCGATTGGCGTGCTTGACCGGTTTGTTGTCCTTGCTGGGCGCGGTCGGTTGCTTCGGCTGCGAGCGCTCGGCCTTTGCCGGCTTACGGCCTTCGGGTGGTGGTTGCGGGGCAGGCGTCGCGGCGCCTTGAGCACCGTTGTCGAGCAGGCTTTCGAACGGCGAAGCCGGCGCGCGGTCGGGCGCCGGTAGCGGACGCGGCGCTTGCGGCAAGGGCGGGTTGACGGCAGGTGGTTTCGCTTCGGACGCAACAGACGGCACAGGCAGACCTCCGGATATCCGCTGTTTTTAGTGCAATCGTCAGGCCAGCCCCGGAATTGCCGATATTGCGTGGCTAATCAAAGGCTTGTGGAAAATGCCGGTGGACAAAGTCAGGTCCGGCCCGGCAGTGCCTGATGGCAGAGCGGCAAGATTTGCCGCTCGCTTCGCCCCGGCGGCCCCTGCATTGCGCGCCTTTGATCGCCACCTATAGTAAGAAGTGTCATGTCCAACACCCTTGATCTCGACAGTCGCCCCGAGGCTACCCGTGTCGTCGTCGCCATGTCCGGCGGCGTCGATTCATCGGTGACGGCTGCGCTGCTCAAGGCCGAGGGCTATGACGTGGTGGGCGTGACGCTGCAGCTCTACGACCACGGCGCCGCTACCCATCGCAAGGGCGCCTGCTGCGCCGGCCAGGACATCTACGACGCGCGCAGCGTCGCCGAACGCATCGGCATTCCGCATTACGTGCTCGACTACGAGACCCGCTTCAAGGAAGCGGTGATCGACCGCTTCGCCGAAAGCTATATCCATGGCGAGACGCCGGTGCCGTGCGTCGACTGCAACATGGCGATCAAGTTCCACGACCTGCTTAACACCGCGCGCGAACTGGGCGCGCAGGTGCTGGCGAGCGGTCATTACGTCGCCTCGCGACGGCTGCCGGACGGCGGCCGCGCGCTCTACCGCGCGCGTGACGAGGAGCGCGATCAGAGCTATTTCCTGTTCGGCACCACGCGCGAGCAGCTCGATGCGCTGCGCTTCCCGCTCGGCGAACGCAGCAAGGCCGAGACCCGCGCGCTCGCCCGCCAGTTCGGCCTCGCCATCGCCGACAAGCACGACAGCCAGGACATCTGCTTCGTGCCGACCGGGCACTACGCCGATGTGATCGAGCGGCTCAAGCCCGGCGCTGCCTCTCCCGGCGAGATTGTCGATCTCAACGGCAAGGTGCAGGGCGAACATTCCGGCATCATTCATTTCACGGTCGGCCAGCGCCGCGGCTTGGGGCTCGCCACCGGCTCGCCGCTCTACGTGGTGCGGCTCGACGCCGCGCAGCGCCGCGTGGTGGTCGGCCCGCGCGACGCCTTGCGCACGAGCAACATAGTCCTGCGCGACGTCAATTGGATCGGTGACGGCACGATCGCGGAAGCGCTTGCCGACGACCGTCGCGAAGTATTCGTGACGGTGCGCTCGACCCGGGCGCCACAGGCTGGTTGGTTGCGCGCGGCGAACGGCGGCTTTGAGGTCGAGCTGGCGGACGGCGAGGACGGCGTTTCACCGGGACAGGCCTGCGTGTTCTACGACGCCGGCGTTGGCCAGGCGCGCGTGCTGGGTGGCGGCTTCATCAGACAAGCAGCGGCGGCCGAGCACGCGGCCGCCGGCGATGAGCGCATCGCGCAGGCCGCCGCGAAATAAAGCCTCGACAGCCGCGCGGGCGATCAATGGGGGACATCGACCAGCAAAGCGTGGAGCGCGCCTATGCGCGCTGGGCACCGGTCTACGACCTGGTGTTCGGCGCAGTGTTCGAACGCGGACGGCTGGCCGCGATCGCAGCGGCCGAGCGATCTTGCGGCCCTGAGGGCGGACGCATTCTCGAAGTCGGCGTCGGCACCGGCATCTCGCTGCCCGATTACGCGCACGCCAACCGGCTGGTCGGCATCGATCTGTCCGAACCGATGCTGCGCAAGGCGCAAGCGCGTGTCGCCGTGCACGGGCTCACCAATGTGGATGCGCTGGCGGTGATGGATGCCAGTCGGCTGGCGCTGCCGGATCGCTCCTTCGATGTGGTGGTGGCGCAATACGTCATCACCGCGGTACCCGATCCGGAAGCAACGCTCGATGAGTTCGCGCGTGTGACCAGGCCGGGCGGCGAAATCGTGCTGGTCAATCATATCGGCGCGGAAGGCGGCCCGCGCCGGCTGTTGGAGCAGGGCTTCGCGCCGGTCGCGCGCCGGCTCGGCTGGCGGGTGGAATTTCCTTATCAGCGGCTCACCGACTGGGCGCAACGCAACGGCACGGTGCGCGTGATCGAGCGCAGGCCGATGCCGCCCATGGGGCATTTCGCGCTCATCCGCTTTGAGCGGCTCGCATAGGCGAGGGAACCCGCAAGGCTTAAACCCGCTTTGCTTGACAGCGTTTGGTGCGGCTCCCTATATCCGCCAGTCTCGGCCCCTCGAACCGGGCGTTTCGTTGGCGGGGTAGCTCAGCTGGTTAGAGCAGCGGAATCATAATCCGGAGGTCGGGGGTTCGAGTCCCTCCCCCGCTACGAAAAACGCCAACAGATCAACGGCTTATTCGATAATGCCACCGGTATCGCGGGCCTGGGTCGGATGTTAAGTGCGAGCGATCCGGTCCGCGTCGCGTAAGACCACGTAGATCGCCGGTATCACCAATACTGTCAGCAGCGTCGACGAAGCGAGCCCGAACAACAGCGAGATTGCCAGGCCCGTAAAGATCGGGTCGAGCAGGATGGTGGCCGCGCCGATCATGGCGGCCAGCGCAGTGAGCAGGATCGGCTTGAAGCGCACGGAGCCGGCTTCGAGCAGCACCTCGCGTAAGGTTTTACCTGCGCTGGCGCCGTGGCGGATGAAATCCACCAGCAGGACCGAGTTGCGCACGATGATACCGGCGAGCGCGATGAATCCGATCATCGAGGTGGCGGTGAACGGCGCGCCGAACAGCCAATGCCCGAGCACGATGCCGATCAGCGTGAGCGGGATCGGCGTCAGGATCACCAGCGGCAATTTGAAGCTGCCGAATTGCGCGACCACCA
>CAZLWN010000219.1:0-4450 GCA_964563195.1 uncultured Undibacter sp.
TCGGGCTGATGAAGGCGGTCGACAAGTTCGAGTACCGCCGCGGCTACAAGTTCTCCACCTACGCCACCTGGTGGATCCGCCAGGCCATCACGCGCTCGATCGCCGACCAGGCGCGCACCATCCGCATCCCGGTGCACATGATTGAGACCATCAACAAGATCGTGCGCACCTCGCGTCAGATGCTCAACGAGATCGGCCGCGAGCCGACGCCGGAGGAACTGGCCGAAAAACTGGGCATGCCGCTGGAAAAGGTGCGCAAGGTTCTCAAGATCGCCAAGGAGCCCTTGTCGCTGGAGACGCCCATCGGCGACGAGGAGGACAGCCACCTCGGCGATTTCATCGAGGACAAGAACGCCATCCTGCCGATCGACGCGGCCATCCAGTCGAACCTGCGCGAGACCACCACGCGCGTGCTGGCCTCGCTCACCCCGCGCGAGGAGCGCGTCTTGCGCATGCGCTTCGGCATCGGCATGAACACGGATCACACTTTGGAAGAGGTCGGCCAGCAGTTCTCGGTCACGCGCGAGCGCATCAGGCAGATCGAGGCCAAGGCGTTGAGGAAGCTCAAGCATCCATCGCGCTCGCGGAAACTCCGCAGCTTCCTCGACAACTAATTCTGTCATTCCGGGACGGCCCCATAAGCGCGTTTACGCGCGTCTTCAACGCGCTATGGGGCCGAGCCCGGAATCCATACGCCGCAGCGCTGCGGGCTATGGATTCCGGGTTCGCGGGCTTCGTCCGCGCCCCGGAATGACGAGTCCGTGCATCTCCGTTCGTCCCCGCGCAAGCGGGGACCCAGTTCTTGTTTCTGCTAGATTCCCGCTTGCGCGGGAATGAGCGGGTCAAATCTTTCCGCCTCATCCTGAATCGCCGGCCCTGACCGCGCGACGTTTTCCCAGGCCCGGCCATGGCCTATACTTTGCGGGGCCCGCGCGGGGGGCGCAGGTCTCCGCAGGACAAGGAGATGCCGTCATGGCGACCTATCTGATGTTCGGGAAATATTCGCTCGAGGGCTTGAAGGGCATGAGCGCCAGGCGCACGGACGAGGTCAAGGCGCTGATCAAGAAAAACGGCGGCGAGCTGAAAGCGGGCTATGCCGCGCTCGGCGGCGTCGATCTGGTGCTGATCGTCGACCTGCCGGATACCGCGCGCGCGATGGCGACCTCCGCGGCCTTGGCCAAATCGACCGGGATCGCGTTCACCACCGCGCCCGCGGTCACGGTCGAGGAGTTCGACAAGCTCGCGGGCTGAGCGCAGCGCGCGGAGCAGCGCGGCTTGCGCCGGCGCTTTCCGCCTCGGCATGCACACCGGCCGCGCGCCGGCGGCGGTCGGCCGGCGGTTCCCGGTCGCCCGCGGTGAGCCTTTAGCCCTCGGGCTCGACCCGAGGGGCATCCGGCAGATCGACGCCAAGGCGCTCAGGAAGTTGAAGCATCCGAGCCGGTCGAGGAAGCTGCGGAGCTTCCTCGATAACTAGACGAAGCTGTTATGCCCCGCGAAAGCGGGGCATCTAGTAAACGCCGCGCTCAGTGATGAATCGCGGCGGTTGTGTTTGCTCAATTACCCGCGTTGTTGTTTACGATTTTGGTTTGAAATATAGCTTCATATTTCCAATTGCGTACGTCCCGCGTCGTCGGTTTGCTGGAGGACTAACCGGAATAACTTCACCATCGGCCTCTAGAGTCTGAAGAACTTTCTTGTAATGGGTTTCGCGAAAAGGAGTTTCGCGAACAACATACCGCTCAATTTCGTCGGGAGTTGTTTCAACTCCCGCAAACTTATTGACTAAAATTCGCGAAAGCAGTGAACGATCTGGTTCTGCGGCAAAAAGGACAGACTGATTGGGATCTGTTGCATCGGAAAACGTATAAGTGCCGCCTTCGTCCATTCGCCACATGGCCTCTTTCATTTTGTTTAGGCCCAATTCACTGTTAGTTGCGAAAAACAGGAAGTAGTCCATAGTGTTGCGTTTGTTTCGCATTGCAAATGATCGCACAAACTTTGCGCCTGCGGCCTTAACAAGTTGGCGTTGATAAAGATCGTGGAGAAATTTTAACCGCTCGCTCGGTAATTTTATTTTGATTGCTTCGCGCCAATCTGGACAACCAAACAGCTCATCGAAATTGTCGGGCTGTTGACCTTGAGAAAGAAATCGATTGATTTCTTCGAACATAAAAGTGATCAGCACTTCGCAGCTTGGCGCATGCAATATCTCCGCAACATATGAAAACGGAATCTTAAAGCCAAACGGATCGATAAAGACAAATGTAGGCGGTCGACGACTTAAATTAGCGTAGCTATTCCACACTTCCGGAAATGCATTTTGGAAGCTTCGCTTACCGTGAATCCTTGTGGTTATGTTGGAGGGGAGTGGTAGAGCGGCTATCTCGTCGCTCAGATGCTGTGCTCGTCGTTCATCCAACTCAATAAAGTGGAAATCAATTTTCGCTCTGATTGGTCGCGGCTGTTCTATAACAGCTTTAATAGCAATAATCGGAGAGCCTTCCTCTCCCTGCGAATATCGACCTGGGCCAGCAAATCCATCGACGACAACCAAGTGAGGATAATTTCCTTGACTTAAAATGGGTACCCACGCCTGGAGATATCGGCGCAGAATTTCGTGTTTGGCCGCTGTGTGTGGCTCTAGTTCCCAAATAGTTGTTTTTGGCTGCATGACATTTTTTTATTCCACCGTTTAATTGGATATTTCTTAGGCTCTGATTTCAGTGATCGGCTGCGTAGAAACGCTGGGGTATTCATTCCACTCGCGTTTTCGTAGCAGTCGTCCTCCTGATTTTGGTCGGAAGCCTCCCCATTGCTTGAAAAAAAATGCAACTTTTGCAGCCCGACATTGATCCCGGATTTCGATCGCCCATTCTTCCGCCATAGGGCGGGCACGGGGCCCGCTCTCGCCGCCAACGATGGCCCATTGAATTCCGGTGAGATCCAGCTTTCCAACTGGACCAAGCAACGGTTCAAATGAAACGAACTTTACCGACGCCGGAGCAGTGCGAAGATGTTTTAGGCGAACTGTATTCTTTTGATCCTCAACGGACACGCCCAACCAAATATGTGGTGGCGCTTTGCCATTGGTCCCATACCGTCCGCGAAGATACCGACTCATGAGGGAGCTACGTTTTGTCAGCACTTGGAACGTATGCCAGTCAGCAGCTTCCATAGTTTCGAATATGCGATCAATGTAAGACCACGGTACTTCTTTGTGGAAAAGATCACTCATCGAATTTACGAATACGCGTCGCGGCTTCCGCCATTGGAGCGGCTGAGTGAGGCGTTCTGGGCGGAGAATTAGGTCGAAGCCGTTTTCAAATGGATGTCCAGCAACGCCACGGAAACGCTCCGAGAAACGTTCTGCATAACAAAAGTCGCAACCGCGGGTTATCTTCGTGCATCCCGTGACGGGGTTCCACGTTGCGTCGGTCCATTCGATTTGTGTCGTCGTGGACATTGACATCCTCACAGAATAGAACAAATCAAGAACATATTCCAGCGTAATTTAATCCTATCATGGAACTTGACACCTGAGGTTAAGTATGATTATATTCCTATCAACTACCCCTCGCTTGGGGCGTTCTGCAGGACACTGCCGGACGTGGGGTGGCGGCGGCGCCCGCGGGCGGGGCTTTTGTAACCTCGCTCCCCGGGAGGCCCCGGCCAGCCGTCCGCCGGCATTACGACCGGCTGCCTTCAATGGCTGGACGCGGCGGGAACGAAGGCGGGCGGAAGCCCGCCGGATAAGGGAGGCCCCCGGGCTTCCCCTCTTGTCCCGCCCGGAAGCTACGGCGCCGGGGACAGAAAAGCCGCAGGTGGAGCGCCGGACGGCGACGCGCCTTGGCAAAAGGCGCGGCCCGCCTCACGGCGGGAGGATCGGTGGTCGCGCCGCTCGGCGCTCCACCCCCTCGCATTTTGCGGGGGTCGACTCCCCCGCGCCCCCTGCGCGCCGAAGCCCGAAGGGCGCAGGCGGGCGCGAGGGAAAGTCCGCAAAATCCGGCGCCGTCCGGCGCGCGGCCGCTCACCGAGCTGCCGCCCGATTGGGGTACGCGCTCGCCGACCTTTGAAGCCCACATGAAGGCGGCCGGCTTCCGCCCGGACCGCGAGCCGCCCGAGGATATCGATGCCTTGCGCTACGGGCTCGCGCGCCGCCTCGCCATGATCGTCAACAATTGGCGCGGCTGCCCGGAACGCTTGTGCCGGCGCATGCGCGGCTGCATGGCGCCGCACATCCATTGCACCAACACGGCCCCGGTCGAGGCGACGCCGGAGGAGACCGCGCGCACCATGGCGCTGGTCTATCGCACGATGCGCGAGGCCGCCGATAAAGACGCGGCGGAGGAGGGCGAATGATCACCGTCGTGTTTGCCGATTCGCGTGCCGCACGCTCTCTTTCCCTCTCCCCTTGTGGGAGAGGGTGGCTCGCGCGGAGGGAATCCGAGCG
>CAZLWN010000220.1:0-4386 GCA_964563195.1 uncultured Undibacter sp.
GCGCTCGCTAATTCCCCTCGCGCCAGATGCCGAGCGCTTCCTGCGCCGGCCGGTCGGAGATCGAAAACAGCACGGCTTCTTCCGACGCGTTGTGCTGATACTTCTTCCACGGCGGCACTACGAACACATCATTGACGCTCCATGCGAACGGCTTGCCGTCGATCTCGGTGGTGCCTTTGCCCTCGGCCACCGCGAAAATGGTTCCGTCGGTCGAGCGATAGGGCTCGCCTTTGAAGCCCTTGGGCAGCAGCGCAAGATGGGCACCCATGGTCGGCAGCACCGGGCCGCCGTTGATCGGATTGGCGTAGCGCACGCGCGCGCCGTGGCGCTTGTCGATGTCGCCGGTGTCGCGCAACCGCTCGAGGATCGGCCGCATCTTGGCGTAAGGGTAGTTGATCACCGGCGTGCGGTTCTGCACCGCCGGCAGGCCGTCCGGCAGCACGCCGGTGGCGTAGCGCGCAAACGAGTCGCCGTCCGCGTGATCGGTCTTCTGCATCTTCTCGTCGAAGTGCTCAGCAAACGACGTCTCGAAAAAATTGATAGTCGGCATATCGAGCACGTCGAGCCACATCACCGGCTGCTTGCCGGGATTGCCGTGATCGTGCGGCGCCCAGTTGGCGGTGATGATGAAGTCGCCGTGCTTCATCATCGATTTCTCGCCCTCGACCGCGGTATAGGCGCCCTCGCCTTCCAGCACGAAGCGGATGGCGGAGGCGGAATGGCGGTGCACGTCGGCGATCTCGCCCGGCATGATGAGCTGGACGCCGGCGAACAGCGAATTGGTCACGCGCGACTCGCCGGGCAGGCCGGGATTTTCCAGCACCAGCACGCGGCGCTCGGCCTCCTCAGTTGAGATCACGTCGCCGGCTTCCAGCATCAACCGCTTGACGTCGTCGAACTTCCACAGCCTCGGCACGCAATGGGTCTTCGGCTCCGGCGTCACCAAGCCTTTCAGCACCTCCCACAGCGGCGTCATGTGGTATTTGGCAATCCTGTCGTAATAGGCCTGCCGCGCTGCCTGCACATTGTGCTTGGAGCCGGGCTGTTGGGTTGCGGTTGCGACCGCCATGGGCATGCTCCCTGGGACTAATCGTTGTATTTGCAACTGTATAGCGCAGATCGGCCGGGGCCGGAATACGCCCCGAACCGCCCGCGGCGCTTGGCCTAAAGCAAGGTATTGCGCGGCCGGACCGGGCCTCAAGCCCGCGCGTGCTCGTCGTCGGCGACCTTGACGACGTAGGGCTTCTCGCGCTTGCACTCGGGGTCGAACTCCGAGCGGCCGGTGAAATTGATGTGCCGGCCATAGGTGTGCAGCGACATGGAAATGTCCTTGCCGACGTTCCAGACGCTGTGGATGTGCTCGGGGTAACAGCGCGCCACGTCGCCGGCTGTCATTACCTGCGCGCCGCCGCGCTTCAGGTCGGCAAAGCCGGGCTTGCTGCCGTCGTCGAGCCGGTCGTAGCTGACCTCTTGCTCCTGGCCTTCCATGCCGACCACCACCGCCCAGGTCTTGTGGTTGTGCGGGGTGGTGCCGCGGTTGGGCAGCCACGAGATCAGGAACACCGCCAGATCGTGGTTGGGCTCCTCGTGCAGCAGGTGGACACCGAAGCCCTGCTCCTCATCGCATTCGCGGTATTCGGGGCGAAACCAGCCGGGCGCCTGCGCGAATTTCTTGGCCAACGGCTCGACGCGGTCGGTGATCTTCACCGGATCGGCTTGCTGCGCGGTGATGTTCCGCAGATCCTGCAGGTATTGCTCAAGCGTGTACGGGCTGGCCATGGCAAATTTTCCCCCTTGCTGCGGCACCTGCGAAAAATTATTTTGCCATAGCCGGGCCGGGACAACAATATCGCCTAGTTATTCACCGACCCGCCATCCACCACGACCGACTGGCCGGTGATAAAATCGCTGTCGCTTGAGGCGAGGAACACCAGCGTGCCGACAAGATCTTCAGGGTATGCGTCGCGCTTGAAGGCGCGGGAATTGCGCACCGGCATGCGCTCTTCTTCGACATGGGTGACGTTCTCCAGCCCGGTGTCGGAAAGAATGTAGCCGGGCGACAGCGAATTGACCGCGATACCGTAGCCGCCGAGCTCGCGCGACAATGAGCGCGTGAAGGCGAGGATGGCCCCTTTGGAGCTGACGTAAGGCAGCATGCGCGGCACGCCCTTGTAGGGCGCGCCCGAGGCGATGTTGATGATCTTGCCGGAGCGGCGCGCGATCATGTGCGGCGCCACGTGCTTGACCATCAGGAACGGGCCGCGGGTGTTGACCGCCATCACCTTGTCCCAGGTGGCGACATCCCATTCGTTGAAATTGCGCGGCTTAAGCTTGGCGTAGAACGCGGCATTGTTGACGAGCACGTCGATCTGGCCGAAGCGATCGAGTGTCTGCTTGACCAGCGCCTCTACGGCCTTCTCGTCGCTGACGTCGCACAGAGCGCTGGCGGCCTCGCCATTGGCCTGCGCGATTTCCCTGACCAGCGTGTCGCCGTTCTCGATGTCGGCGATCATCACCCGTGCGCCTTCGGCCGCCAGCGCCAACGAATAGTGCCGGCCGATGCCCCGGGCGCCGCCGGTGACGAGTGCGACTTTTCCTGCAAGCCTTGCCATGGCGGCCTCCTCCGTGACGACGGACTCCATATCAGCTATGAAACGAAAAACCGAGGGAGGAAATATGCCGCGCGACACCGCCGACCGCCTCGCTGTCCGCGAGATCATCGAGAACTGGGTGATCTGGCGCGACGCGCGCCTGTGGGACCGCTTCCGCACGCTCTGGCACAAGGACGGCCAGATGTGGGCGACATGGTTTCAGGGCTCCTACGAGGACTTCATCAAGGTCAGCCAAGAGGGCTTCGACCGCGGCGTGCGCATCATGCATATGCTGGGCGGCATGAGCATCGACATCAAGGGCAAGCGCGCGATCGCGCAGACCAAGATGACCATCTCGCAGCGCGCCGAGGTCGAGGGCGTCGAATGCGACGTGGTCTGCACTGGGCGCTTCTACGACTTCCTAGAAAAGCGCCGCGGGCGCTGGGGCTTGGTGCTGCGCCGCCTCGCTTATGAGAAGGACCGCATCGACCCGGTCGATCCGGCGGCCCGGCTGGCGCTCGACCGCGCGCATCTGGCGAAATTCCCGCAAGGCTACCGCCACCTCGCCTATCTGCAGAGCAAGATCGGCTACCCGATCAAGATGGACCTGCCGGGCCACGAGGGGCCAGACCTGGAGACGCTGTATGCCTGGGGCGCAAACTGGCTGAAGGGCAAGAAGCTCCCTCTGTAGGGCCTTGGCGCACGGGCCAATAAGTGCGACTTTCCGACCCAAGAAAAAACGCATTTCTGGGAGTGCCGCCATGTCGCTGGCCGCCAATTTCAATCTGCTCAACGAATTCAATATCCTGCGCATCATCTGCGGCCTCTTCTTCATCCCGCACATTTACGGCAAGTTCTACGAGCCGGCGGCGCTCGGCTTCTTCGTAGCCGCCAAGTTCAAGCCGCCCAAGTTCTGGATGTATCTGTCCGGCACGATCGAGACGGTGCTCGCGATCGGCCTCATCTTCGGCATCTTCACCACGCTTGCCGGCGCGATCGCCGCCATCCATCTCGGCGTCGCCACCGTCGCCGTTGCCCGCCTCACCAAAAAATGGCTGTGGAATATCGGCGGCTACGAATATTGCCTGTTCTGGGCGATCTGCTGCCTGGTGGTGGCGATGCACGCCTACCGCATAGGCGGCATCTGGGGCTGAGACCGCCTACAACGAATTCATAATCTCCGCTGCTCGAAAGGAAGTCCAAGCAATGGCTAGCGTCCTGTTTTCCCCGCTCACGCTGCGCGGCCTTACGCTGCCCGACCGCGTCGTAGTCTCGCCCATGTGCCAGTACAATTCCAACAACGGCTCGGCCAATGACTGGCACCTGATGCATCTCGGCAGCTTCTCGCTCGGCTGCGCCGGGCTGGTGATGTGCGAGATGACCAACGTCAATCCGCAAGGGCGCATCTCGCCGAAATGCGCCGGCATGTGGTCGGACGATAACGAAGCCGCGCTCAAGCGCGTGCACGACTTCTGCCGTCAGTACGGCGTGGCCAAACTCGGCGTGCAGCTCGCCCATGCCGGCCGCAAGGGGCCAACCACGACGCCCGCCGCCGGCGGCAAGCCGATCCTGGAAGGACCGGACGCATGGACGCCGGAAGCGCCCTCCGCCATTCCCTACGACACCGGCTGGGCGGTGCCACACGCCATGACCAAGGACGACATCAAGCGTTGCTTGGGCGAATTCGCGGCCGCCGCGAAACGGGTCGAGCGCATTGGCTACGACCTGATCGAGCTGCACGCCGCGCACGGCTATCTCGCCCATCAGTTCCTTTCGCCGCTCTCCAATAAGCGCA
>CAZLWN010000221.1:0-4379 GCA_964563195.1 uncultured Undibacter sp.
ACCCAAAATCTTCAGATATCAACAAGCTGCCGGCCGATTACCCCATCTTTACCCCAGAAAGCAGACATTGCGATCACGTTGATGCGATCACGGTGTAGCTGAGTTAAGGTCGCATTGTGCAACTCGGTTATGAGGGGAGGATAAGATGCCCTACGCATTAATTACGGCACTCATCTTCACGTTAGTAGCGATCTTGCACGGCTGGAGGATTTTTAAAGGGTGGACCGTGCAGATTGGACCCCATTTCGTGTCCATGACTGTTTCGTGGGTCGGCCTTGTCGTTGCTGCACTGCTCGCGATTTGGGGCGTCTCACAATTAGGATAAAAGCAGTTTCGACAGGCACCCGGCACTAATTGCCCTTGTGACTGAAAAGGCGCGGCGCTCTATAGTGCGAATATGCCTGATGCAAGTATTTTTAGTAGGGGTTTGGTTGCCGGACGACCGGCTCAACCCCCGGGCCGGCCGCCGGTTGTCAGCGGCTATTATCGGCCGTTAGCGGGGCAAGATAAAGCCAAAAGTTGCGGTGGGGCAGGGGTTTTTAGCGTGTCCGTGGCGTGCTGGCGGGGGTCCCCGGCGCCTACCGGGTTAGGCGGAGGCGGCCTCCCTCCCTCTCCGCCAAACCCAATCAAACCCAGCGCAAGACGCTCACCGGCATAGCGCGGAACAAGGCGGCGAGGCTCAGTTCGCCCGTGCGCCGGCCGGGGACGCTACCGATTAGCGGCTCGTAATCCGCTTTCAAATCCGGATCGACGACCCCGTCCCAGCCCGCGGGCCATTGCCGGCCGCCGTTGCTGAGCGGAGCAAAATGCCGCCCGACCGCAATGACCAGGCGCTGCCGCTTGAAGCCGCGCGCGAATGCGATGACTTGATCGGCGTGCGGGCCGGCGACCGGCAGCGGCTCATAGGAACCGCGCTGGAAGATATCGGCGAAGCGATGACGCAGGCGTAACAATTGCCGGGTCAAAGCGAGCTTGATGCGGCCGTCGTGCCAATGGGCGGCAAGATCGGGCCAATCAGAAGACCCTTCTCCCAACTCGCGCCGGCGCAATTCGAAATCGACGGGGCGGCGGTTGTCGGGGTCGACCAGCGAATAATCCCAGAATTCGGTGCCCTGGTAGAAATCGGGCACGCCCGGCGCCAGCGCCTTCAAGGCGAGCTGCGAAAGACTATTCACGGCGCCGAGCAGCGCGGTGCGCGCCGCGAATTCGCCGAACGAGGCGATGAATGCCGCCGATGTTTCTGTGTCGAGCAGCTTTGCGACGAAGTCCTGCAAGCCCGCTTCGTAAGCTTCGTTCGGATTGGTCCAACTCGATTCCTGCTTGGCCTCGCGCGCGGCCTTGAGCGCGTAGGCCTGCATGCGCGTGACGAAAGACATGTCGACCGCCTCAGGCCAGGCGCCGATCAGCGCTTGGTAAAGCATGTATTCGTGCGCGATCGAGGGGCAGCGGTGGCCGCCGGCCTCCAGCACCCGCGGCGCATTCTGTTCGCGCCAGCTTTGCACGGCGGCGTCCCAATCCGCGGCGAGCTCCGACAGCGCCAGGATGCGCGCGCGCGCGTCTTCACCGCGCTTGGTGTCGTGGGTTGCGGTGGCGGTGAGCCCACTTGGCGCGGCGTCGGCGCGCGTCTGTTGGCGGCGGTGGAATTCGTCGAGCGATAGCGCGCCCGCAGCCGGATCGCCGCCGACCTCGTTGAGCGCCAGCAGGCGGTGGTAGCGGTAGAACGCGGTATCCTCCATCGCCTTGGCCATCAGTGGGCCGGTGAACTGCTGCAGCTTGAGCGCGAAATCGCGCACGCGCGGCGCGCTGTAGCTGGCGTTGGCCGCGAGGTCGATGGTGATCGCGGCGCTGAGAAAATCGAAAATCTCCGGATCGGGCCCGTGCCAGCGCGCCCGCGCGCGCGCGATGGCGTCTTCGATTGTGCGGCGCGCTTCTGCGGAGGCGCCGGCGGCGGTGACGTAAGAGCGATAGACCGGGAATTCGAGCGCGTAGAGTTGGAGCGCCGCGCGCAGCCGGTCGATGGTGAAATCGCGCGTCGAGAAATGTCCGGCGGCGATGCGCGCCAGCGCGCGGCACAACACGGTGAATTCGCTCGCCAGCATGGAGTTGATCACGCGCAGCTTGGCGGTTTCTAGGATGGCGGGAAACTCGACGCGCTCGGCGGTGAAAGCGCGCCACGTGCGCTCCAGCCGGTCGAGACCCTTGCCGTCAAGGAGCACGCGCGAGATGACGTTGAGCCATTCATAGCCAGTGGTGCCGGCGACGGCGGGAAAGCGAGGCATGTCCTCCCCGTCGGCGAGGATCTTCTCGACGACCACGTAGAACGGCCCGCTGCGGCGCGCGGACCTGCGCATCTTACCGATGAGCCGGCGTAGCCGACGGGTGTATTGCGCCGGATCGCGCAGGCCGTCGATATGGTCGAGCCGCAAGCCCTGCAAATCGCCGGCGGCGATCAGGCGCGCCACCAGCGTATGGATCGCCCGGAAGGTCGCGGGATTTTCCACGCGCAAGCCGGCGAGGTCGTTGATGTCGAAGAAGCGCCGGTAATTCACCGCCGAGACCGCGACGCGCCAATAGGCCACGCGATAATGTTGGCGCTCGAGCAGGCGGTGCAATGCGGCGGCGCCGGCCTCGCTGTCGCTTGCGTAGGCGGCAAGTCCGCGCTCGGTCACTTGCGCGGCGCCAGCAATCTCCGACAGGCGGCGCTTGAACGCGGGCGCCTCGCGGTAAGACGGCGCGCGTGGATCGCGATAATGGTCGGCGAGTGCGAGCAGCTCGCGGCCGGCCGGCGTGTCGGCTGCATCCGCCGCTGTAACGAGCGTCCGGATCATCTCGCCGTAGCGCTGCGGGTTGATCGGCAGCTTGTGATCGAAATACCAAGCCGCGAAGCTGCCGGCCGCGGCGTCGTATTTCAGCACCAGCTCGCCGCTCTGCAACACTTCGCCATAGGGGCGGGCGAGGACCGGTGCCAGCACGCCGGGATGGCGGCGGTGCGGGATCGCCTCCCAGTCGATGTCGAAACTGGTGGCGTAAGGCGAGCGTTGGCCCCATTCCAGCACGTCGAGCCACCAGGCGTTGTCGGCATGGCCGACGCCCATGTGGTTGGGGACAAAGTCCAGAATAAGTCCGAGATCATTCTGTTTGAGTGCTGCCGAGAGTCGCGCGAAGCCTTCCTCGCCGCTGAGCTCGGGGTTCAGTCGGTCGTGATCGACGATGTCATAGCCGTGGGTGCTGCCGGGGCGCGCCTTGAGGAAGGGTGAGGCGTAGAGATGCGTGATGCCGAGCTGCTTGAGGTAGGGCGCGAGCGCGGCGGCATCATCGAAACCGAACGCCTTGGTGAGCTGCAACCGGTAGGTCGCGAGCGGGACCGCGGACGGCATCACGCGGTTCCCACCGCGGCAGAGACCGACCAGGGCGGCAGTTCGTGCGGCGGCGCATCGCCCCAGATCGGCGCGCCCCATGAGATCGCGGGCTTCGGCTGGGCGGCATCCGACAGATTGGCCAGCAGCAGCAGGCTTTTGTCGCCAGCGGCCCAGCGCGCCGTGAGCAGGCCGGAGTCAAAGCGAACCTCGCCCGGGGTCAGCATCGCCGGCACCAACGGAGCGACCCATTTTTTGCGGGCGGCCAGCAGCGCGCGCGTGAGTGCCAGGCGCGCGGCATGTGCCGGTTTTTTGCGTGCGTCCCAGTCGAGCACGGCGGCTTCGCGCGTCTCGCGCAACAGCGGATCGGGGATCTCGTCGCCATGCGCCTCATAGGCCTCGGCAAATTCGCGCCGGCGCCCCTCGCGCACCGCTTGCGCCAGCTCGCCGGTAAAATCGCAGAAGAACGAGAACGGCTCGCGCGCGCCCCATTCGTCGCCCATGAACATCAACGGCGGGGCGGGCTGCAGGAACAGCACCGCCAGCGCGGCTTCGAGCGCCTTAGGCTTGGCCAGCGACGCCAGTCGTTCGCCCATGGGCCGGTTGCCGATCTGATCGTGATTCTGCACAAAATTCACGAAATCGGCGCGCGGCAATTGCACGCTCGGCTCGCCGCGCTTTCTGCCGTCACGGAAGGGCGACGCCTCGCCTTGATAAGCGAATCCTTGCGCCAGCGTGCGCGCGACGTGGGCGCCGGCGTTCTGGTAATCGCGGTAATAGCCCTGACCCTCGCCGGTCAGCAGCACGTGCCAGGCATGGTGATAGTCGTCGTTCCACTGGGCGCGGTAAAAGCCGCCGACAACCTTCGGCGTGGGACTGAGAAAGCGGGCCGCATTGTCGTCGTTCTCCAGCACCAGATGGATGTGGCGGCCGCTTTGCATCGCGAACGAGTTCACCGCTTGCGCCAGCTCGATAAGGATATGCGGCGCGCCGGCCATCGGCATGGCGTGCACGGCATGCCGA
>CAZLWN010000222.1:0-4328 GCA_964563195.1 uncultured Undibacter sp.
CTGTCGGTCGCCGACGCGCTCAACGCCGTGCGCTTCGCCGAGGTGGTGGTGGTGCTGATCGACGTCGAGCACCCATTCGAGGAACAGGACCAGCGCATCGCCGATCTGGTGGAGGAGGAGGGCCGCGCACTGGTGCTGGCGGTCAGCAAATGGGATCTGCAGGAAAAAAAGGTCGGCGCCATTTCCAAGCTGCGCGAGCAGGCCGAAGACAAGCTGCGGCAGCTGAAGGGCGTGCCGCTGGTGGCGGTGTCGGGGTTGACCGGCGAAGGTCTCGACCGGCTAATGCAGGCGATCGTCGATGCCTACGCCGTCTGGAACCGGCGCGTTCCGACCGCGGCGCTCAATCGCTGGTTCGAGCAGGTGCTCTCCGCGCATCCGCCGCCGGCGGTGTCCGGGCGCCGGCTCAAGCTCAACTACATCACGCAGGCCAAGAGCCGGCCGCCGAGCTTCGTCCTGTTCTGCACCCGCGCTGACGCCGTGCCCGACGCCTACAAGCGTTACCTGGTGAATTCGCTGCGCGAAACCTTCGATCTGCCCGGCACGCCGATCCGCCTGACGCTGCGCGAGAAGGACAATCCGTTCAAGGGCAGAGCGAAACGCAAGCGCTAGGCCGGCGCCGTGAACTGCAAAAATTTGCCCTTGCGGAAATCGAAAATCTTGCCCGTTTCCGCGCACTCCGACAGGCACAGCGGCACGATCGCCTTCGCTACCTGCTCCGGCGTCGGCAGCGTCGCCCGGTCGGCGCCGGGAAACGCCGACAGATACATTCTCGTTCTGGTGGGCCCCGGCGCGAACAGGTTGACACGCACGTTGGTGGTCTCGCATTCCGCGGCGTAGGTGCGCACCAGCGCTTCCAGCGCCGCCTTGGAAGCCGCGTAGGGTCCCCAATAAGCCCGCCCATAATGTGCGATGCCGGATGTCAGAAATACTACCCGCCCCGCAGGCGCGCGCTGGAGCAGCGGGTCCATGCAGCGGATCAATTGCCAATTTGCGGTGAGGTTGACCGCCATGACATTGTCCCAGTCTTTCGGCTCGATATGGCCGAGCGGCGAGGCGGTCGGCAGCACGCCGGCATTGCCGACCATCACGTCAAGCCGGCCGTAGCGCTCGTTGAGCGCCAGTGCCAGCCGCCCGATGCCGGCCGAATCCTTCACGTCGAGCGGCACCAGCGTGGCGCTGCCGCCGGCCGCTTTTATGTTGTCGTCGAGCTCTTCAAGGCCGCCGACGGTGCGCGCCGCCGCCACCACATGGGCGCCTGCCTCGGCAAGCCGCAAGGCGAGCGCCGCGCCGATGCCGCGCGAGGCGCCGGTAACGAGCGCAATGCGGTCGGCGAGCGGTTTAGCCATCAGCGAACGCCAACAGGACCGGGATTAAATAGCTTCCGCCAGCAACGACAGTTGCCGCGGGCTTGCTTCCTGCGCGGCGAGGTCGGTGAGCGGCGTCGGATAGTCGCCGGTGAAGCAGTGGTCGGTGAATTGCGGGCGCGCGGGATCGCGGGCCGGCGAGCCCATGGCGCGGTAGATGCCGTCGACCGAGAGGAACGCCAGCGAATCCGCACCGATAAATTGCCGCATACCTTCCAGATCGTGGGTGGCGGCGAGCAACTTGTCGCGCTCCGGCGTGTCGATGCCGTAATAGTCCGGATGTGTGATCGGCGGCGAGGCGATGCGGAAATGTACCTCGGTCGCGCCGGCGTCACGCATCATTTGGACGATCTTGCGTGAGGTGGTGCCGCGCACGATGGAATCGTCCACCAGTACGATGCGTTTGCCCGCGGCCACGGCGCGGTTGGCGGAGTGCTTCAGCCGCACGCCCTGATCGCGGATCGCCTGCGTCGGCTGGATGAAGGTACGGCCGACATAGTGGTTGCGGATGATTCCGAGCTCGTAGGGGATGCCTGCTTCCTGCGAGAAGCCGATGGCTGCCGGCACACCGGAATCCGGCACCGGCACGATCACGTCGACATTCGCCGGAGATTCGCGCGCGAGCTCGGCGCCCATATTCTTGCGCACGTCGTAGACGTTGCGGCCGCCGATGATGGAATCGGGCCGCGAGAAATAGATATATTCGAAGATGCACGGCCGCGCCTGCATCGGCGGAAACGGCTTGTGCGACTGCGCGCCGTCCTCGTCGAAGACCACCACCTCGCCGTTATCCACGTCGCGCACATATTGCGCGCCGATGATGTCGAGCGCGCAGGTCTCGGACGCCAGGATCGGGCAGCCGTCGAGCTTGCCGATCACCAGCGGGCGGATGCCGAGCGGATCGCGCGCGCCCACCAGCTTCTTGTTGGTGAGGCCGACGAAGGCATAGGCGCCTTCGAGCTGGCGCAGGCCTTCGACGAATCGGTCGACGAAACGGTTGCGGCGCGCGCGCGCCACCAGATGCAGGATCACCTCGGTGTCGGTGGTCGATTGCATCATGGCGCCTTCGTGCACCAGATGCTTGCGCAGCGCGATGCCGTTGGTGAGATTGCCGTTATGCCCGATGGCGAAGCCGCCGCCTTCGAGCTCCGCAAACAGCGGCTGCACGTTGCGAATGATGGTCTCGCCGGTGGTCGAATAGCGTACGTGACCGATGGCCGAGCTGCCGGGAAGCCGGTCGATCACTTCTCGTTTGGCGAAAGTGTCGCCGACCAGGCCGAGGCGGCGCTCGGAATGGAAGCGTTTGCCGTCGAAACTGACGATGCCGGCGGCTTCCTGGCCGCGGTGCTGGAGCGCATGTAGGCCGAGCGCGGTGATGGCGGCGGCGTCCGGATGGCCGAACACGCCGAACACGCCGCATTCCTCGCGCAGGCGGTCGGCGTCCGGATCGATTTCGGCGTCGGCCGTCGGCACGAGATCTAGCTCGAGTTGCTGCATGCCTATCGGGTTCCGGTTGGCGCTTGCAGATTGGTGCGCTGGTCGGGTCCTGTATCCGGCGGCTCCTGGTCTTCCGGCTTACGCCGCTTGAACTTCTGCAAGATGGTCTTTTCGGGGTCGTCCGGCAACATGGAGATAAGCCATTGTCCCGTGCTTTGTAGGACCACTTTTGATTTTGCGTCGCGCACCCATTCCGGTTGGCTGCGGTCGGGCACCAGCCAGGCGAAGAACAGGAAGGCGACGACGACGATGATCAGCCCGCGGCCGAGTCCGAACAGGAATCCAAGCGTGCGATCGAGCGCGCCGACCCGGCTGTCGAGGATCATGTCGGAGACGCGCACGGTGATGACCGAGACGATCAGCAAGGTGAGCAGGAAAATGCTGCCGACGGTGACCGCCGCCGCCACCATGTTGCTATTGAAATAGCCTTGCGCCACCGGCAGCACGCGCGAATAGCCGTAGAGCGTGACCAGCGCGGCGACGATCCAGGCACCGATCGACAGGATCTCGCGCATGAAGCCGCGGATCATGGCGAGCAACCCCGAGATCAGCATGACGACCAGGAGCAGAATATCGAGCAACGTGATCGGCATCGGCGGCTCACGCGCTCCGCGGGTAGGCGTAGATCACCCGGCGCGCGGCGGCATGCCGGCGGGGCGAATCCGCGCCGCGCTTGGCGGCTCCGGATGAGGGCGGCAATATCGGCCTTAAGTGCTTAATTTTAAGCCCATTTCTGCTCTGGCGGCCGGTCGCCGGCTGGCCGCCGCGGGAGCCGGTTAGTCGCGCGCCCCGTGTATAGCGGGGCGTCACGATGCCGTCACCCGTCTTGTCGGCCACTTTTGCCGGTATGGTTGCCGCGCGCCGCGATATCGGCAACCAGTTTGGCCAGGCTGGCGACATCGCGGACGTTCAGGCTTGGTTCGCCGGCCTCCGCGCGCGCCGCTTCGGGAACGACCGCTTGGGTAAAGCCAAGCTTTGCGGCTTCCTTGAGACGCGCCGGGCCTTGCGCCACCGGGCGGATGGCGCCGGAGAGGGAGACTTCCCCGAAATAGACCGCATCGGCGGGCAGGGCTGCATTGGCGAGCGAGGAGACCAACGCGGCGGCGGCGGCCAAATCGGCCGCCGGTTCCTGGATGCGCAAGCCGCCGGCTACGTTGAGATAGACGTCGTGGCCGCCGAGCCGCACGCCGCAATGGGCCTCCAGTACCGCCAGCACCATGGAAAGTCTGCTCGGATCCCAGCCGACCACCGCGCGGCGCGGCGTGCCGAGCGAGGACGGCGCCACCAGCGCCTGGATCTCGACGAGCAAGGGCCTGGTGCCCTCGATGCCGGCGAATACCGCGGTACCCGGCTGTCCGAGATCGCGCTCGGACAAGAACAGTTCGGACGGGTTGGCGACCTCACGCAGGCCGGCGCCGGTCATCTCGAACACGCCGATCTCGTCGGTCGGCCCGAAGCGGTTTTTCA
>CAZLWN010000223.1:0-4214 GCA_964563195.1 uncultured Undibacter sp.
CCGAATTCGCCGGCCTGCGCCAGCAGCAGCGCCACTTCGGCGGCGGCCGCCCGCGGCACGCCGAAGCCGCGCGCGGCGCCGAACAGAATCGCCGCCTTGACGCTCATCAGCAGCACGACCGCAAGCAGGATCCAGCCGGCGTCGCCGGCAATGGCGACGATATCGACATTGGTGCCGACGCTGATGAAGAAGATGCCGAGCAGCAATCCCTTGAACGGCTCGAGATCGACCTCGATGTGATGGCGTACCTCGCTGTCGCTGAGCAGAAGCCCGGCGAGGAAGGCACCGAGCGCCACCGACAGGCCGGCCAAGCCGGTCGCCACCGCGAGCACCACCAGGATCAGCAAGGTGATCGCCATGATGAGATCGCGACTGCCGGTGCGCACGGCCGAGTGCAGCAGCGGGCGCACGATGAAACGGCCGACCAGCATGATCGCGATCACGGCAGCGAGCGCGCCGGCGAAGGGCTCGATCAGCGCGCCGATGCCGCTCTTTTCGCCGCCGGCCAGGATGCCGACCACGAACAGGATCGGCACCACCATGAGATCCTGGAACAGCAGCACCGACAGCGCGATTTGTCCAACCTGATGGGCGCTGCGATGCTGCTCAATCAGCAGCTGCATCACGATCGCGGTCGACGACAGCGCGAGACACAAGCCCAATATGATGCCGGCGGGTTGCACACCACCGAGCGCGCGCACGCTCGCCCCAATCGCAAGTGTCGTCAGCGCGACCTGCGCGACGCCGACGCCCAGCACATAACGCCGCAACTGCCAGAGTCGCTGCAACGACAGCTCGAGGCCGAGCAGAAACAACAACACGATGATGCCGGCTTCGGCGAGCGCGGCGCCCTGCTGCGGATCGTCGAAAGTGGCGTAACCGATCCAGGGATGGTCGGCGGCGAGGCGGCCGAGGCCCTGCGGGCCAAGCGCCACACCGGCCATCAGAAAGCCGAGCACCGTGCCGATGCGCGCACGGTGAAACAGCGGCACGATAACGCCGGCGACGACCAGGAAGATGATGAGGCCTTTCAGGCCTTCGGCGTGCAGCACGGTTGGCGGCTCCGTCCTCGCTCGTCATCGCCGGGCTTGTCCCGGCGATCCCACTTAGGGACGCATAGCCGATTCCGGCGCGGGGCTCTTGCGGTCGATCAAGGGGCCAAAGCTGTCGTCCCCGCGAAAACCGGGACCCAGGAACTCCGGTCTACCCGCATCATGAGCGCAGGGGTTATTGGGTCCCGGCGCGCGCTCGCAAATGCTCGCTTGGCCGGGACGACACCCCGGGGCACTCACCCCGCGAGCGCCGCTTCCACCGCTTTCAAGGCATCTTCAGCCTTGGAGCCGTCGGGCCCGCCGGCCTGCGCCATGTCGGGGCGGCCGCCGCCGCCCTTGCCGCCGAGCACTTCGGCTGCTTTTTTTACCAGCTCAACTGCGTTGAAGCGCTTGGTGAGATCGTCGGTCACGCCGACCACAATGCCGGCCTTGCCGTCGTCGGACAGGCCGACGATGGCGACCACGCCGGAGCCGACCTGTTTTTTGCCCTCGTCGGCCAGGCTGCGCAGGTCCTTGAGCTCGATGCCGGTGACCGCGCGCGCTATCAGTTTGACGCCGTTGACCTGGCGCACGTCGGCGGCCTCGCCCGCCGCTTTGCCGCCGCCCAAGGCGAGCTTCTTGCGCGCGTCGGTCAGATCGCGCTCGAGGCGTCTGCGCTCGTCGAGCAGGGTGGCGATGCGCGCCGGCATTTCCTCCAGCGGCGCTTTCAATTCGGCCGCCGCCGTCTTGGCCAATTGCACCTGCTTGTCGGCGGCCTTGCGCGCGGCCTTGCCGGTCAGCGCCTCGATGCGGCGGACACCGGCAGCGACGCCGGAGTCAGACAGGCCGCTGATCAAGCTGATATCGCCGGTTCGTTTCACATGGGTGCCGCCGCACAGTTCCACCGACCAGCCGAGCGTGTTGCCCGAGGCATGTTCGGGATTTTGGCCCATGGCCACCACGCGCACCTCGTCGCCGTATTTCTCGCCGAACAGCGCGCGCGCGCCGGAGGCGCGGGCATCCTCGAGCGCCATCAGCCGCGTGGTCACCGGCGAATTTTGCAGGACGATGTCGTTGGCGATGTCCTCCACGCGCTCGATCTCGGCAAGCGTCATGGGCTTGGGATGGGAGAAGTCGAAGCGCAGCCGGTCGGGCGCCACCAATGACCCCTTCTGCGCCACGTGATCGCCCAGCACCTGGCGCAACGCCTCGTGCAGCAGGTGGGTAGCGGAATGGTTCTGCCTTATGGCGGAGCGGCGCGCGTGATCAACTTCCAAAAGGAGCGGATCGCCGATGCGCACCGTACCCTTGCGCACCGTGACGAAATGCGCGAACAGGTCGCCGGCCTTCTTCTGAGTGTCGGTGACGGCAAGGCTAAACCCCTCGCGGCGCATCTCGCCCTCGTCGCCGACCTGGCCGCCGCTTTCGCCGTAGAACGGCGTCTGGTTGACCACCACCGCGCCGCTCTCGCCTTTCGTCAGCTCGGCGACTTCCTTGCCGTCCTTGACCAGCGCGGACACCACGCCCTCGGCGCTCTCGGTCTCGTAGCCGAGGAATTCGGTGGCGCCCAGCTTTTCGCGCAGCGTAAACCAGACGGTTTCCTGCGCGGCCTCGCCCGAGCCCGCCCAACTGGCGCGCGCTTTGGCGCGCTGGCGCTCCATGGCGTCTTCGAAGCTTGCAAGATCGACCGAAATGCCGCGCGCCTTCAGCGCGTCCTGGGTGAGATCGAGCGGGAAGCCGTAGGTATCGTAGAGCGTGAAGGCGGTCTCGCCGTCGAACATCGCGCCTTTTTTCATTCCCGCGCTCTTCTCGTCCAGGATGGCGAGCCCGCGTTCCAGCGTCTTGCGAAAGCGCGTCTCCTCCAGCTTGAGCGTCTCGGATATCAGCGCCTCGGCGCGCAGCAGTTCCGGATAGGCCTGGCCCATCTCGCGGGTAAGCGCCGGCACCAGCTTGAACATCAGCGGTTCTTTAGCGCCGAGCAGCTCGGCGTGACGCATGGCGCGGCGCATGATGCGCCTGAGCACATAACCGCGTCCTTCGTTGGACGGCAGCACGCCGTCGGCGATCAGGAAGGCGGAGGCACGCAGGTGATCGGCGATCACCCGGTGCGAGGCCTTGTGCGGGCCGTCCGGCTCGACGCCGGTCAATTCGCCGATGACGCGGATCAGGGTGGCGAACAGATCGATGGCGTAATTGTCGTGGGTGCCCTGCAGGACGGCGGCGATGCGCTCGAGCCCCATGCCGGTGTCGATCGAGGGGTGCGGAAGATCGACGCGGGTGTCCTCGCGCTGCTCGTACTGCATGAACACGAGGTTCCAGATCTCGATGAAGCGGTCGCCCGCCTCTTCCGCCGAGCCGGGCGGGCCGCCGGGAATCTGCGGGCCATGGTCGAAGAAGATTTCCGCGCAGGGGCCGCAGGGGCCGGTCTCGCCCATGGACCAGAAATTGTCGGCGCCGGCGATGCGCAGGATTTTGCTGTCGGGCAGACCGGTGATCTTCTTCGACAGGTTGAAGGCGTCGTCGTCGTCGACATAGACCGTGAACAGCAGCCGGTCCTTGGGCAGCGCGTATTCCTTGGTGCACAGGTTCCATGCCAGCTCAAGCGCGCGCTCCTTGAAATAGTCGCCGAAGGAGAAGTTGCCGAGCATCTCGAAGAAGGTGTGGTGGCGCGCGGTGTAGCCGACATTGTCGAGGTCGTTGTGCTTGCCGCCGGCGCGCACGCATTTCTGCGCGGTCACCGCGCGCGCGTAGGGGCGCGTCTCCAGGCCGGTGAACACGTTCTTGAACTGCACCATGCCGGCATTGGTGAACATCAGCGTCGGGTCGTTGCGCGGCACCAGCGGCGAGGACGCCACGACCGCATGGCCGTTGCGTTCGAAGTAGTCCAGGAAGCCTTTGCGAATGTCGTTGACGCCGCTCATCGCTTTTGCCGCTGCTTGCCGTTTGGCCCCATCCGGCAGGGCCTAAATCCCCGTCCGGCTTGATGTTTTCAGGGGGCTATTTAGCGACGGGGGGTCTTTAAGTCCAGGAAGGGCGAGGCCGGTATGGCGTAACCCTCTCCCCCTGTGGGAGAGGGTGGTCCGAGCGAAGCGAGGACCGGGTGAGGGGGAAAGGCCCATCGAAAGTTGCGCCCCCTCACCCGCCCTCGCTCGGCTTCGCCTCCGCTCGGGCACCCTCTCCCAC
>CAZLWN010000224.1:0-4154 GCA_964563195.1 uncultured Undibacter sp.
AGATATCAACAAGCTGCCGGCCGATTACCCCATCTTTACCCCAGAAAGCAGACATGTGCGGTGCACTAGCTCATGTCCGCTAAGTGCCAAGAAGCGGCATACCCGGCCGCGGTTTGCCACCGGCTTTGACGTGGGGTGACCTGATATCGCAAAGCGAAATCTTGGATCAAAGTCTGCGCGGCGTGGTGGCTTCCACACTTGGCGCCGTCCCAAACGGCGCTGCTTGCTTAATGGCCCAAATACGCACTCGTCCCGATAGGGACGAACGAGAAGTGACATAGTATTCTTTGATAATAATCAATGCGGCCCCCGGGAACTATCTGAGGAATCCCCGTCAAGTCCATAGCGAACTGTCCAGAGAGAAGACAGACGCGGAAACGTTCTTAACTGTGCAAAGGGAGAGATAGATGACTCAGAAGATCACACGCCGCACATTTGTCGCCGGCACCGCCGGTTCGGTCGGCCTTGCCGCGGCCGGCCCGGCTTTCGCCCAGGCCAAGCCGAAGGAACGCAAATATATTCTGGCGACCGCGACCACCGGCGGAACCTATTATCCCGTCGGCGTCGCGCTCGCCACGCTGACCAAGGTCAAGCTCGAGCCAAAGATGAAGGTCTCGCTGTCGGCCATCTCCTCGGCGGGCTCGGGCGAAAACGTCAAGCTGTTGCGCGAAAAGCAGGCGCAGTTCGCCATTCTCCAGGGCCTGTTTGGCGCCTGGGCGGCGAAGGGTAGCGGCATGCTCAAGGGCGACGGCCCGCAGAAGAACATCCGCTCGGCCAGCATGCTGTGGGTCAATGTCGAGCACTTCCTGCTGCGCAGCGAATTCGCCAAGACCGGCACCATGGCCGATTTGCAGAACATCAAGGGCAAGAAATTCTCGATCGGCGCGCGCAATTCGGGCACCGAAGGCTCGGGCCGCACCATTCTCACCGGCCTCGGCATTGACACCGACAAGCACTTCGACGTCGTCTACATGGGCTACAACCCGACCGCCGATGCGCTGCAAAACGGCACTATTGTCGGCGCCAACATCCCGGGCGGCGTTCCGGTGACGGCGGTGACGCAGACGCTGGCGAAGATGGGCGACAAGGTCCGCGTGCTCAATTTCACCGACGATGAGGTCAAACGCAGCAACGGCGATATCGGGGTGGAATTGTGGACCCGCTACGAGGTGCCGGCCAACGCCTATCCCGGCCAGGCAAAGCCGATCCACACGATTTCCCAGCCCAACTTCCTCGCGGTCAACGCGGATGTTGACGAGGACGCCGTCTATCTGGTGACCAAGGCGATCTACGAGAATCTCGACTTCCTGCAGAACATTCACAAGGCTACCAAAGCGATGGCGCTGGAAAAGGCGATCGCGGGCCTGCCGGCGCCGCTGCATCCCGGTGCGATGAAATTCTACCAGGAAAAAGGCTTGAAGATCCCTGCGGCGCTGATGCCGACCTGACGCCAGCGCCGGCGCGATCTGCGATTAAAAAGGGAGAGCGACGGCTTTGACCAGCCGTCGCTCTCCCGCGGGTCCGGCAGGGATGGATTTGCGTTAAGATGACCTTCTAGGGATACGGCCCACGGGGACAACACATGGCCGATCAGCCTGAGGCGCCGGCGCCATCCGGCGACCAATCGCGGTCGTCTGACGACGCCGGCGAATTCAGCCCCGATCACGGCGAATTCGAAGTCACCGTCCGTGGCGAGAAAAGCTGGGCCGGCCCGATCGTGTTCTGGGCCGGCGTCGGCATTTCACTGCTGCATATCTATCTCAACACGCTCGGCACCATGTCCGAGCTGTGGTTTTCCGCTATTCATTTCGCCTCCTTCGGTTTCCTATGCGCCCTGGTCTATCCGCTGGCGCACCCGCACAGTCCTGGCGGTATCCGCGCCGTCGCGGTGATCGACGTCGTCATCGGACTCATTCCGGTTGTTTGCGTCGCCGGCCTGATCCTCAGCGAGGACGCGTTCTATGCGCGCGGCTCGAGTTTCGTGACGACCGACTGGATCATCTCGGCGCTGGCGGTGCTGATGTGCCTGGAGTTCACCCGCCGCACCACCGGTTGGATTATCCCGACGCTGATCGTGGTGTCGGTGACCTATGTGTCATGGTGGGGACGCTACGTTCCGGGCGTCTTCCAGTTTCCCGGTTTGACCTGGGAAACCGTGCTGTTCCGCAGCTTCTACGGCGACGACGGCATGTTCGGCCTGATCGCCCGTATTTCGTCCACCTATGTGTTCATGTTTATTCTGTTCGGCGCCTTCCTGGTGCGCTCGGGCGCCGGCGATTTCATCATCAACCTCGCGCGCCTGGCGGCCGGCCGCTTCACCGGCGGGCCAGGGCTGGTGGCGGTGGTGGGATCGTGCCTGTTCGGCTCGATTTCCGGCTCGGCGGTGGCCAATACTGCCGCAACCGGGGTCATCACCATTCCGCTCATGCGCCGTGCCGGCTACGAGCCGCGCTTTGCTGCCGGTGTCGAAGCGGCGGCGTCTACCGGCGGCCAGCTCATGCCGCCGATCATGGGCGCCGGCGCCTTCGTCATGTCGAGCTACACGCAGATTCCCTATCTCGACATCGTCGCCATTTCGTTCCTTCCGGCGTTGATGTATTTCTTGTCCGTCGCCTTCTGGGTGCGGATCGAAGCAAAACAAAAGCGCATCAGCGGGCTTGCCGAAGACGATTCACTGGGGATCGGCGCAGTCTTGCGCGAGGGCTGGCATTCGCTGGTGTCGATCGGCGTGCTGATCGCGCTGTTGATGATTGGCTACACGCCGACCTACGCGGCCGGTTTTGCCACCCTTTCCGTCATCGTCGGCTCCTGGCTCAGCAAGCGGCCGATGGGCGTGACCGCAATCCTGGAGGCGCTTGCGCTCGGTGCGCGCAACATGATCAGCACCGCCGTGCTGCTGATTGCCGTCGGTATCGTCGTCAACGTCATCAGTACCACCGGCATCGGCAACACCTTCTCGCTCATGATCGTCAATTGGGCCGGCGGCAGCCTGCTGGTCACCATCATCCTGGTCGGGCTCGCTTCGCTGGTGCTCGGCATGGGATTACCGGTGACCGCAGCCTATATCGTGCTCGCCACGCTGTCCGCGCCGGCGCTCTACGAGCTCATCACGCGCTACGAGTTGGCGGTGGCCTTTTCCAGCGGCCAGATTCCAGAAATGGCCAAGGCGGTGCTGATGCTGGCCGCGCCCGATCAGATTGTCGCTTTGGGCAAACCGATGAATCTTTCCGCCGCCGAGGCGCTGGTCAACGTCATCCCGCCGGAAATGACGCGCACAGTCATCGAGCAGACGCTGACCCCCGCCTATCTGACGGCGGCGCTGTTGTCGGCGCATATGATCATCTTCTGGCTGTCGCAGGACAGCAACGTGACGCCGCCGGTTTGCCTTGCTGCCTTTGCCGCCGCAACGATCGCCAAGACGCCACCGATGCTGACCGGCCTCACCGCTTGGAAACTCGCCAAGGGGCTTTATATCGTGCCGCTCTTGTTCGCCTATACGCCGTTCCTGGCGGGGGATCCGGTTCAGTCGCTGACGATTTTCGTGTTCGGGACCATCGGCCTCTTCTGCCTCTCAGGGGCATGGGCTGGCTATTTAGAAGGCCCGCTGCCCATTTGGGTGCGCCCGATCCTCGCCGGCATCGGGGCGCTGTTGCTGTGGCCGAACTATCTTTATTGGAATATTGGCGGGCTCATCATCTTTACGGCATTCATGACGTTTAGTATTCGGGCCGAACGGCGGCGAAAAGGCGTTGAAGGCGGTGCGTAGCTGTTCGTTCAATTCGATGATCTTGGTGTGCTCGCGCACGTGGTTGATCGCTGTTTTATTCTATAAGGCGGATTGGCTCTAATGCCTTGTCCGCTTCACTCGCCGTGGATTTTCCACTCGGTGATATTTGTTTCAAATCCGGCGACACGGCAACGGCATTCATCTGAAAAGAAGATCCGATCGTTCTGGAAGGTCTGCGCGGCGAGGATTCGACTGCGGAGCTGTGCCGACGTGAAGGGCTGAACCAAAACGTCTATTATCGCTGTTCGAAGGAGTTCCTGGAGACGGGCAAGAAACGGCTTGCTATTCGAGGCTCTGCTAGAAAAAATCAAGTTGTCTAGCCCCCTTTTTCAGTACCAGTGATTTGGTGGTTGACTAAGATTGTTTC
>CAZLWN010000225.1:0-4049 GCA_964563195.1 uncultured Undibacter sp.
GCCAAACCCTCCCACCGGCACAACGATAGTGGCTCAGTTTTAGGGGGCAAAGACATCATGCTGAGGCGCGCGTTGTCGGAGTTCCGTTGGCATCTGATCCACCTCCAAATGCCAGGTAATGAAGGCATCACTGTGTGACTGTAACAAGGCAGCGGGTGGTAATTACGGAGAGTGCCGGAGAATGCTGGCTCGGAAGGGGCCTTGCTACGAGACACAACGCGAGTGCACAGACCTCGTGGCCTGAGCCGCACAAAGTCGATGGATTGGGCAGGCCGGATACCCTTCACGAAGTCCGCTAGGCGGCAACTGCCATCAGCGCGGCGTCAATCAGGCGCTCTGGATCACGCTCTCCTGCTGCTGCTCATTTGAGGATACGTTCGGCTAATATGGTTCGGCTCGTCGTCGCTCTTTGCTCCGGTGGCAGGCAGGCCCACACATCATCGAGTACTTCTCGCAACAACAAAACGGTTTTGAGGTCAAAACAAACAGGCTCGCTCGCCATGACGATCTTCCGTGCGTTACTCGTGGGTCTTCGCAAAAATTTGAGTACGTAATTGGATAACAGATTGACGATCAGGTGACAGTTTGTTTCAGCGCTTTCCGCGAGTACAAAAGCGGAGTACAAACGATCACAACGGGCTGTTCAATAACTCAAGTTTTTCAGGCATCTTGGTGTGCGCAGGCTGTCTCCCGGCGTCCGCACAAAGGCATTGGCGACCTATTAATGTTTTCAGCGCATTGTTATGCGCTTGGGCCGCCGGCGCATTACCGTCACAATGTCTCGGCTAGGGTCGAGTCACGGCAACGGCTAGGCAATTCCGAAGTGACAACGGCGAGCCATCAGACCCTTGGACGCATGTTCGCTGCCGTTTTCGGCGCGGTGTTGACGGCGTTGACGCTCGGCGATTGCGCGGGCAACGACGACATGACCGCGCGCATGCTGGTGGCGCCCGGCAAATTCGTGCTGTTTAACTGCAAGCAGCTGGCGCAGCAGGCAGAAGTCAATATGAACCGGCAGCACGAACTGGAAGGCTTTATGGCGCAGGCCGGCTCCGGCTCCGACGGGCGGCTAGTCAGCGCGGTCGCCTACCGGCCGGAATATCTCAGCTTGCGCGGCGAGATGGAGGATATGCGGCAGACCGCGGCCGACAAGAAATGCAATTTTGTGCCGGGCGAGGATCCCGGCGCCCGCGCCGTGAGCAGCCGCGTGATCCGCTGACGGCGCCTGCGATCCTAAGGCGCGCGCTGAACCAGCACCAGCGAACCGTCCGCCAGGCCGAGCGCAACAGCCGGCGCCATTACGCCCTTGATCAGTCCAAGGTTGGTGAACGCCTTGGCCGGCAATTTGATGTTTGCGATCTCGCGCGCGTGCGGCGCAAACGAAACGATGCGCAAGCGGCTGCGGTCGAGCGAGGGCACGGCGATGTCGGCGATACCGTCGCCGTCGAAATCGGCAACGACGCTCATGCCGATTGCGCGCGTGCCGGCGATGTGATTGGCGGCGTCATTGATCTCCGCGACTTTATGTAGACGGCCGTTGCGCCAGCTCCATAGTTCGAGCGCGCCGATCACATGCGGCTGGCGCACCAGCGCGATATCGGTCTTGCCGTCACCGGTGAAGTCGGCAATGCCGGCCGGATCGAGCCAGCGGTGCGGGGCGCCGAGCGGCGGCGTCTCGGCGACGATCTCGTACTTGCCGCGACGGTCGCCAATCACGGCCAGCGCGGAGGCGCGCTTGAGATAGGATTTCACCACGATGACTTCGTCATGCCCGTTGCCGGTAAGATCGGCGATGCGCGGCCCAAGATCCTCGAACACGGCGTCGTTTTTGAGCCGCACGCTTTGCCGCTTGCCATCGCGTGTCTCGATCATCAGGGAGGTGGCTTCGAACTTGTCGCCGAGAATGCCATGGTCGTAGCGGTCGGTCGGCTCGGCCAGCCAGGCGCGCGCAATGTCGTGGCGGCCAGTGGCGACGTGCCCGTCGGGCAGCCCGCCGTCCGGCAGCTTGGGCCATGCCAGCGCGTCCGTGAACGTGAGCGATATCTTTCCGTCCTTGCGCACCACGACATACCACAGCCCGCCGGTGTAGGCCCGTACCTGGCCGTCGACGGTCTCGATGCCGGTGACGCGCGCCGGCGCATCGATGCGCTCAACGCGCCATTCGGCGGCCTGGACGGCGGATGCGGCTGCCAACGAGGCGGCGAGACAGATGAGCAATGCGGAACGCATGCGGATAGTTTCTACAGTTTTACCTGGCGCAGCCGCAATGCATTACCAACGACGCTGACCGAAGAAAGTGCCATGGCGGCCGCCGCGATCACCGGCGAGAGCAGGAGCCCGAAGGCCGGATAGAGCGCGCCGGCCGCGATCGGCACGCCGGCCGCGTTGTAGATGAAGGCGAAGAACAGGTTCTGCCGGATATTGTGCATGACCGATTTCGACAGCACGCGCGCCTTCACAATGCCAGTGAGATCGCCGTGCAGCAAGGTGATGCCGGCACTTTCGATCGCCACGTCGGTGCCGGTGCCCATGGCGATGCCGACTTCGGCGGCGGCGAGCGCGGGCGCGTCGTTGACGCCGTCGCCGGCCATGGCGACCACGCGGCCCTCGCGGCGCAATTTCTCGATCACTTTGCTTTTCTGGTCGGGCAGCACTTCGGCTTCGATGTCAGCGATGCCGAGGCGCTTGGCGACGGCCAGCGCGGTGGTGCGGTTGTCGCCGGTGAGCATGACCACGCGGATGCCGTCGGCGGCGAGTGCCTTCAGCGCTTCCGTCGTGCTGGCCTTGACCGGATCGGCAATGGCGATGACACCGGCCGGCTTGCCGTTAACGGCGAGGAGGACGGCGGTGGCGCCATCGCCGCGCAGTCGCTCGGCGTCAGCCGCGAGCGACGCTGAGTCGATGGCGAGTTCCTTGAGAAACGACGCGGTGCCGAGCGCGAGGCGCTGCTTGTCGACCGTGCCGATGACGCCCTTGCCGGCGGGCGCGTGGAAATCGCGCACCTCGCCGAGCGCGAGCTTGCGCTCCGCGGCGGCGGCGACTATCGCCGCGGCGAGCGGATGCTCGCTGCCGCGCTCGACACTGGCCGTCAGGCGCAGCACCTCGCCCTCGTCGAAGCCGGGCAAGGCGACAATCGCCATCACCTTCGGCTTGCCTTCGGTGAGCGTCCCGGTCTTGTCGATCACCAGCGTGTCGATCTTTTCCATCCGCTCCAGCGCCTCGGCATTCTTGATCAGCACGCCGGCTTGCGCGCCGCGACCGACGCCGACCATGATCGACATCGGCGTCGCCAGCCCCAGCGCGCAGGGGCAGGCAATGATCAGCACGCTCACCGCGGCGACCATGCCGAAGGCGAAGCGCGACTCCGGGCCGAACGTTGCCCAGGCGGCAAACGCAATGAGCGCCACCGCGATCACTGCCGGCACAAACCAGCCGGCGACTTGGTCGGCCAGCCGCTGGACCGGCGCGCGGCTTCTTTGCGCGGTTGCCACCATCTGCACGATTTGAGACAGAAGTGTGTCGCGGCCGATCTTGTCGGCGCGCATGACGAAGCTGCCGCTCGTGTTGATGGTGCCGCCGATAACGCGCGCATCCTTTTCTTTCGTCACCGGCATGGATTCGCCGGTGACCATCGACTCATCGAGCGAGGAGCGGCCCTCCAGCACGACGCCGTCGACCGGCACCTTGTCGCCGGGGCGCACGCGCAATCGGTCGCCCACGGCAACGGCGTCGAGCGCGATCTCCTCGTCGCCGCCGTCGGCCTTGACGCGGCGCGCGGTCTTGGGCGCGAGATCGAGCAGCGCCTTGATGGCGCCGGAGGTCGCCTCGCGCGCGCGCAGTTCCAGCACCTGGCCGATCAGCACCAGCACGGTGATCATGCTGGCGGCCTCGAAATATACCGCCGGCGCGCCTTGCCCGCGGAATGCGGGCGGGAAAATGCCGGGCGCGAAAGTGGCGACCAGGCTGTAGAGGTAGGCGACGCCGACGCCCATGGCGATCAGCGTGAACATGTTGAGGTTGCGGGTGACCAGCGACTGCGCGCCGCGCAC
>CAZLWN010000226.1:0-4046 GCA_964563195.1 uncultured Undibacter sp.
CGCCGCCGCCGTGCCGCCAAGGCACGGGGCTAGCATCGTCGCCCCGTGCCGCCGGACTTAAGGCACGCGGCACTTTTCCTCTCTAAACTCCGTGCTGTTGGCCTAGCTCCGGTAGTCCTTTAAGACTCTGGATGAGGAATTCGTCATGGCCAGCAGATCAAGGATCGGTGTTCTCGGCGCCTCCGGCTATACCGGCGCGGAGCTGGTGCGCGTGTTGCTGCGCCACCCGCGCGCCGACATCATGCTGCTCACCGCCGAGCGCCGTGCCGGCCAGGAGATGCGGGCAGTGTTCCCGCAGTTTTCGCCGTTCGATCTGCCGCAACTCGTCGCCATTGAGGGGCTCGATTGGGCGAAGGCTGGTTTGGACGTCGTCTTTTGCGCGCTGCCGCATGCGACTACGCAGAAGGTCATCAAGCAGCTGCTCGCCGCTGCGCCGGCCACCAAGGTGATCGACCTGTCGGCCGACTTCCGGCTGGCGGACACCACGGCTTATGCGAAGTGGTACGGCCATGAGCATCACGCGCCGGAACTGCAGAAAGAAGCCGTCTACGGTCTCAGCGAAATCCACCGGCGCGACATCAGACATGCGCGGCTGATTGCCAATCCGGGCTGCTACACCAGTTGCGCGGAATTGCCATTGATCCCGCTGATCAAGAACAAGGCCATCGATCTCGACGAGATCGTGGTCGACGCCAAGTCGGGCATGACCGGCGCGGGCAGGGCGGCCAAAGAAGCCATGCTATTTTCCGAAGTGTCGGAAGGCTTCAACGCCTACGGCGTGGGGCATCACCGCCATATGGCCGAGCTCGACCAGGAATTTTCGCTGGCAGCGGGGCGGGAAGTGATCGTGACCTTCACCCCGCATCTGGTGCCGATGAACCGGGGCATTCTGTCGACCATCTATGCACGGGGCCGGCGCGGGCGGACGCCGCAGGACCTTCATGCAATACTTTTAAAGTCCTACATGAGGGAGCCGTTCGTGCACGTGCTGCCGTTCGGCGAAATGCCGCAGACGAGGCATGTGCGCGGTTCCAACATGATTTTTATCGGGGTCGCTAATGACCGCATCCCCGGCCGCGCGATTCTGATCTCGGCGCTCGATAATCTGGTCAAGGGCGCTTCCGGTCAGGCGATCCAGAACATGAATTTGGTGATGGGCTGGCCGGAAACCCTGGGGCTGGAGCAGGTGGCGTTGTTTCCCTGATTCGGCTGGTAGAATGGCGGCACCTTCGCCGGAGACCGCGACCCATGTTCGAGGTCGAGAACCAGCCGCCGCCGCTCGAACCCTACAATCCGTTCGCAAGCGACACCGTGCTGCGCGACGCCGTCAAGCGCGAGCAGGCGGGCTGGGCGGAAGAGGGGCTTGCCACGCTGGGCGCGACGCTCGGCAAGCCGGAAACCATCAAGCTCGGCTTCGACGCCAACAAATATCCGCCGTTCTTGCGCACCCTCGACCGCTATGGCCACCGCCTCGACGAGGTTGAATTCCATCCGGCCTGGCACGAGCTCATGGCAATTGCGCTGCGCGCTGGTTTGCATGCCAGCCCGTGGTCGGAGCCGAAAGCCGGCGCCCATGTGGCGCGCGCCGCCGGCACCTACATGCTCACGCAGGCCGAAAGCGGCGTTTATTGCCCGATCGCAATGACCTACGGCTCGGTGCCGACGCTGCGGCAGGCGCCGGCGATCGCGAAGGAATGGCTGCCGCGCATCTTCGCGCGCGATTACGACCGCTGCTTTATTCCGGCGCGCGAGAAGAAATCCGCGCTCCTCGGCATGGGCATGACCGAAAACCAGGGCGGCTCCGACCTGCGCACCAACTCGACGCGCGCAGAACCCGCGGGCGACGGCAGCTTTCGCCTCACCGGCCACAAATGGTTCCTGTCGGCGCCGATGTGCGACGCCTTCCTGGTGCTCGCGCAAGCGCTGAAAGGCCTGAGCTGCTTCCTGCTGCCGCGCTGGACGCCGGACGGACAACGCAATGCCATTCAAATCCTCCGCCTGAAGGACAAGCTCGGCAACCGCTCTAATGCCTCCGGCGAAGTGGAGTTTGACGGCGCCTACGCCCAATTGATCGGCGAGGAAGGCCGCGGCATCCCGATCATCATCGAAATGGGCAATTACACCCGGCTCGACTGCACCATCGGTTCCTCCGGGCTGATGCGGCAGGCGGTCACGCAAGCCATCCACCATGCGCGTTTTCGCACCGCTTTCCAGAAGAAACTGATCGACCAGCCGCTGATGACCAACGTGCTGGCGGACCTCGCGCTCGAATCCGAAGCCGCGACCGTTCTGACGATGCGGCTGGCGCGCGCCTATGACGAGAGCGACGAGGCGGCGCTGATCTATCGCCGCGCGGTGACGCCGGCGGCGAAGTTCTGGATCTGCAAGCGCACGCCTTATCTCACGCAGGAGGCGATGGAGGTTCTGGGCGGCTCCGGCTACATCGAGGAAAGCATCATGCCGCGGCTCTACCGCGAGGCGCCGGTCAATTCGATCTGGGAGGGCTCGGGCAACGTCATGTGCCTCGACGTGCTGCGCGCCATCGCGCGCACGCCGAACGCGACCGAGGTGTTGCGCGCCGAGCTCGACACCGGCGATGCGCGGCTCAAGGCCTTTGCGGGAAGGTTGTTGGATCGCCTTGCCGGGCCGGACCGTAGCGACGAAGCGCAGGCCCGCGCATTGACCCGCGATCTGGTGCTTGCGCTGCAGGCTGCATTACTCATCAAGCACGCGCCGGTGCCGGTGGCGGATGCTTTCTGCGCCGCGCGTCTCGAAGGCGAGAGCAATGCTTTCGGCTTGTTGCCACGCGGTCTTGAGCTACGCGCGATTGTGGAGCGCGCGGGGTCGGTCTAGAGCTTCCCGAAAAGCGCAATCACCAGCGCAACCTGCGCCAGGAAGCCGACCGCAAATGACAGTGTGCGCAGCACCGGCACACCCATGGTGTAGATGATCGCATGGGCAAGCCGCGCCCAGAAATAGACCGCGCAGGCGATCACCGTGCTTTGCGTCGAATGGTGCATCGCGTTCAGGACCAGCACCAGCGTCGCAAAGATCACCAGGTTTTCGACTGCATTGGTGTGGGCGAAATAGAGCCGCTGCGCCCAGGGCGACTGCGGCTTGTCGTTGCGCGACGGGTTGGCCATGGCAGCCATCAGCCCGCGCACCATGATGCGGTCGAGAATATACGGCACCCACATGAGCCCGGTCAGGATGACCGTGAGCGTCAGCCACAATAGTTCCTTGGACATCGCCGTTCCCCAATCTTGAATTGTTGGTGGGCGGCAAGCTTAGTGGATGGAAATGCGGCTGTCGCGCCCCGTCGCGGTCACGAGGGCGTTATCGCACGGAGGACCGGCGTCATTACCAGCTCCGCACCTTGACGTAGGACCCCGGCGCATCCTCGATAGCTTCAAGCTTGCCGCCGCCAGGCGTGCGGGCGGGGACCGTCTCTTTGTCTTGCGCCTTGATCCAGTCGAGCCAGTCCCGCCACCAGGAGCCGGGAAATTCTTGTGCCGTCTTCAGCCATTTGTCGATATCGGAGCCGACCGGCGCCTCGCCGACCCAATATTGATATTTCTGCTTGCCCGGCGGATTGACCACGCCGGCGATGTGGCCCGACCCGGCCAGCACGAATTTCACCGGCCCGCCGAAAAACTGCGAACCGAACAGCGCCGATTTTGCCGGCGCGATATGATCCTCGCGGGTGGCAAGATTGTAGACCGGGATCTTGACCTTGCGCAGATCGAGGGTGACGCCGGCAATTTCCATCTCGCCCTTGGTGAGGCGGTTATCGAGATAGCAATTGCGCAAATAGAATGAATGGTTGGCCGCCGGCATGCGGGTGGCGTCGGAATTCCAGTAGAGAATATCGAACGCGAACGGCTTCTTGCCGCGCAGGTAGTTGTTGACGACATAGGGCCAGATCAGATCGTTGGAGCGCAGCAGGTTAAATGCATTGGCCATGCTCGAGGCTTCCAGATAGCCCTGCTCCTTCATGTGCGCTTCGAGCTGCTTGATCTGCTCCTCGTCGACGAACACCATCAGGT
>CAZLWN010000227.1:0-4034 GCA_964563195.1 uncultured Undibacter sp.
GGGTGTTGCCCTCGCGCACGAACTTGGCGAGGTCGCCGCCGAACAGCACGTTGAAAATGCCGTCGGGCTTGGCGTCGTCGATCGCCTGCGCCACCGCGCCGGCGTCGATCTTGCCCAATGGAGTCGCCTGCTCGGTGACGAATTCGACGTCCGGCTGCGCTTTCTTTAGCAGTTCCTTGAAATTGGCGGCGGCGGACTGGCCGTATTCGAAATTCGGATAGACCAGCGCCCAGCGCTTTTTCTTTGCCGAAACCGCGCCCGGCATCAGCATGGCCACCTGCGTGTAGGTCGAGGCGCGCAGGCGGAAGGTGTATTTGTTGCCGTTCTGCCAGGTGATCTTGTCGGTGAGCGGCTCGGCGGCGAGGAAGAAATGTTTTTTCTGGCCGGCGAAATTAGTGACCGCCAGACCGACATGGGACAGGAAGGTGCCGGCCAGCATGGCGACGCCTTCGCGGCTGATCAGCTCCTCGGCGGCGCGCACCGCCGCGCCGGGATTGGCGCCGTCGTCGCGCGAGATCACTTCCAGCTTCTTGCCGTTGACGCCGCCTTTGGCGTTGATCTCCTCGACCGCCATTTGCCAGCCCTTTTTGTAGGGCTCGAGGAAGGCGGGAAAGGCCTTGTAGCTGTTGAGCTCGCCAATCTTGATGGTGCCCTGCGCCGAGGCCGGCGTGGTGAAGCTGGCGGCGAGAGTGCCGGCGAGCGCGAGATAAAACAGGTGACGCTTGCTGATCATGACTTGGCTCCCTGCGTGATGGCGGACCGGCGCGCGGACGCCGGCTCCGCTCATGTCCAGACGATTGTTCTCATCGCCTCCGGTGGGCGAAGTCGTTTGTGCACAAATAGTCCGACCGTGACCCGCCGCTTGTCAAGCGACCCCGTTGCCGCGCATGCCACTTAAGCCCAATGGTGGCAGTTGCCGCCGTCACCCGCGCGGCTTGTCGCGGAAACGGTCCATCAGCGGCTTGTCCTGGCCGCCGTCGATCTCGATCATGGTGCCGTTGACCATCTCCATCAATGGCGACGCCAGCATGACCACCAAGTCGGCCACCTCCTCCACCTCGGCGATGCGGCCTATGGGGATCGAGGCGGGCGCGAGCTTGTCGGCTTGTTCGCGCGGGATTTTCATGTCGCGCGCCATGGCGTCCACAAGACCTGCCCAGCGCTCGGTGCGAACCGGCCCGGGGTTCACCGCCACGAAGCTGATGCCGTCCTTGCCGTATTGGCCGGCGAGCGACAGCGTCAGGTTCTGACCCGCCGCATTGGCGGCGCCCGGGCAAATTTCCCAATAGGACGGTTTGACGCCGTCGTTGCCGATCAGGTTCACCACGCGGCCGCCGCCCTGTTTCACCATGATCGGCAGAACGTAGCGCAGGCAGCGCACATAGCCCATGAACTTGAGCTGAAGCCCCTTCTCCCAATCGTCTTCGGTCAAGTGCTCGATGACGCCGCCGGCGGCCGAACCGGCGTTATTGACCATGATGTCGACGCGGCCGAGCGCCTTGGCGCCTTGCTCGATGAAATTCTTGGCGTCGGCGTCCTTGCGCAGGTCTGCTGGGATGGCGACGACCTTGAGCCCGGTCTCCTTGGCGATGGCGTTGGCGGTTGCCTCAAGCGGGCCCATGCGGCGCGCGCAGATGGCGACGTCGACGCCCTCGCGCGCCAGCGCCAGCGCGATACCCTTGCCGATGCCTTCCGAGCCGCCGGTCACCAGCGCGGTCTTGCCATTGAGCTTGAGGTCCATCGCGATACTCCTTTTGAGATCTTCAGCGCGCTCGCTTTTTGGGCCGTGCTTTCGCCGTCTCTTCGGCTTGCCCAATCCCTAGCATGATTGACCAAGCGTTCATTGCGACGGTAACAACAATCACGACGTAGGAAGCGGTCACAAGATACAGGCCCCAATTTGAGCCATCGATCAGGCATGCCCCTCCGGCGATACTAAGCAGAAAGCTTCCGTGAAAAATGGCCGCTCGAGACCGCCTCATGCCACCGCGTTTGCCGAGCTCGCGATATTTGTAATAGTATCGGTATGAAATTCTGATCAGAAACGACAACGCAAACAGATTGATGGCGGCCAGCTCCAGACCAAGGAGCGGCATCGGCTGCGGCGTCAAAATGAGCGCCGCTTCGACCAGTGTTGCGATAAGAAAAATCGAGTTGCTGCGCGACCGGATACGATAGCCTGGATTTTTCACGATTTCGTCGAGATGCAGCGAGGTGACGACGAACAGCAGGCCGATGAGCGCCGCCGACGAAGTGCCGAGCATGACGTAGAGATCGCGCCACGCTTCCAGTTGATGCGCTGCCTCCATATCCGGTCCCTCACGCTCTCGCGGGCTTATGCGCCAACCAACGCCCGGCTTCCGACGAAGCGAACAGCTCGGCCAGCGCCGCGTTGAACTGGGCCGGCTCCTCGGACGGAATGTTGTGGCCGGAGCGCGGGATCACCAACAGGCCGGCGGTCGGCACGATGCGCTTAAGGAACACGCTGCCGTCGATGCAAGGGCCATCCTCGTCGCCAACGATCACCAAGAGCGGCACTTCGAAGCGCTTGAGCTGCTCTTCCATTTCCCACAGCGTCGGCCGCTTGAGCTGAAGATTGAACATTGTCTGGGCGTGGCCTTCCGACGAATGCTCGGCCAGCATGTGGGCGAATTCCGCGTGGCCGCGCGGGTCCTTGTGCTTCTGTGCCTGCCGCATGGGCGCGTCGGCGTATTTCGCCGCGGCCTGCGCGATTGGCTCCTCGGCAAACATCTTGCCGGTCTCGGCGGCGAGCGCCTTCATGGCCTCGCGCTGCTCGGCGTCGGGGGACGAACCCCAGCCGCAGCCGGCGGCCATCACCGAGATGCAGCGCTTGGGATAATGAATGCCCACATGCAGCGCGCTATAGGCGCCCATGGAATGGCCGACTACATGGGCCTTGTCGATCTTGAGGGCGTCCATCAGCGCCAGCACGTCGTCGCGAAAAATGTCCTGGCTGTATTGCGCGGGCTTGCTCGGCACGTCGGAGGGCGGATAGCCGCGCTGGCTATAGGTGATGCAGCGGTGCGCGCGTGCGAAATGCCGCATCTGCGCCTCCCAGCTGCGGTAGTCGCCGGCATATTCATGCACGAAGACGATCGCGCTGCCGCTGCCGGCTTCCTCGTAATAAAGCCGGATGCCGTCGCGCGCGCTGATGTGCGGCATCGCCTCCCCCGCTGGCCAAAGACCAATTATTTGCACGCTAATAAATACCGGTAAAGCGATCTGGCGTATCAGCTTCACAAAATCGCCTTGGCGGCGTCGCCGACGGCCTCGACCTTATCGTCGGTGTCGAGGAAGCAGACGATGCGGCAGGGGCAGCCTTCCAGTCCCTCGTAGCGCCACGGGAAGGCGCCGATCAGGCAGCGCTTGCCCAGCATCATATCGATATCGCCGCCCAAATTCTCGGCGTGCAGCAGGCCTTCCTGGAACGCCCAGCTATGGAACGGGAACATGTCCTGCTGCACTTTGCGGCCAGACTTCTTGTGAGTGAATTCGAACGTGCCGAAGAACGCCGCCGGCGTCTTGCCGTGCTTTTTGGTGAACTCATCGGCGAGATCGGGCCGCATGTTGCGGATCGAAGTGTTCATGGCGTGGTCGCAAGAGCCGGTGTCCATGGCCCACCACTTGATCTTCTTCTTCAGCATCCAATGCAGCGTGTCGAGATTGGGCCCGGGGTGGTAGCAAAAGTACTTCACCAGGTCCTGTTGCGGCTGGCCCTCGTAATGGCGATGCCAGCCGGTGTGCAGGACGAGAATGTCGCCGTCACGGATGTCGGCACCGGACGACTCGATGATCTGCGGCGTGATCACCGCCCAGTCGTGCATATGCTTGGAGATGTCGACCACCACGCCGCGGTTGACCAGATAATCGAGCGGCAGATGCGCCATGTCGCCGTCGCGGTTATCGGTGGCGTGCATGGCGCCGTCGAAATGGGTGCCGACATGCAGCGCGGTGTCGATGCGCTGCGCCACGATCATCTGGGTCTGCAGGTTCTGCGCGTAATACATCTTGTT
>CAZLWN010000228.1:0-4024 GCA_964563195.1 uncultured Undibacter sp.
TGATCGCGCCCGACGTCGGCGGCGGCTTCGGCTCCAAGATCTTCATCTATCCGGAAGAGGTCGTCTGCCTGTGGGCGGCGCGCAAAGTGAACCGGCCGGTGAAGTGGACGGCGGAGCGCTCGGAATCCTTCCTCACCGACGCCCATGGCCGCGACCACGTCACCCACGCAGAGCTGGCGCTCGACGAGAACGGCAAGATGCTGGCGCTGCGCGCGCACACCATCGCCAATCTCGGCGCCTATATGTCGACCTTCTCGTCCTGCGTTCCGACCTATCTCTATGCCACGCTGATGTCGGGCCAGTACGCCATTCCGCAGATTTATTGCGAAGTGGACGCGGTCTACACCAACACCGTGCCAGTCGACGCCTTGCGCGGCGCCGGCCGTCCGGAGGCGACCTTCGTGGTGGAACGGCTGGTGGAGGTGGCGGCGCGGCAAATGGGCATCGAGCCGACGGAACTGCGCAAGCGCAATTTCGTCAAGTCGTTCCCGCACCAGACGCCGGTGATCATGGCCTATGACGCCGGCGACTATCATGCCTCGCTTAAGAAGGCGCTGGAGCTCGCCGACGTGAAGGGCTTCAACAAGCGCAAGCGCGAGTCGGTGCGCCACGGCAAGCTGCGGGGCTTGGGCTTTTCCACTTATATCGAGGCCTGCGGCATTGCGCCCTCGCAGGCGGTCGGCTCGCTCGGCTGCGGCGTCGGCCTGTGGGAATCCGCGGAAGTGCGGGTCAATCCGACCGGCAGCGTCGAAGTGCTCACCGGCTGCCACGCCCACGGCCAGGGCCACGAAACAACTTTCGCGCAGGTCGTGTCCGAACGCCTCGGCATTCCGATCGAGAACATCGCGATCGTGCATGGCGACACCGACAAGGTGCAGTTCGGCATGGGCACCTACGGCTCGCGCTCGGGCGCGGTCGGCATCTCGGCGCTGGTCAAGGCGCTCGACAAAGTCGAGGCCAAGGCCAAGAAGGTCGCTTCCCATGTGCTGGAGGCGGCGGAAGCCGACATCGAGTTCAAGGACGGTAAGTTCACCGTCGCCGGCACCGACAAGTCGGCGGCCTGGGGCGACATTACGCTGCAAGCCTACGTCGCGCATAAACTGCCGTGGCAGGACGTCGAGCCAGGTCTCTCGGAAGGGGCGTTCTACGATCCCGCCAATTTCACCTTCCCGGCCGGCTGCCACATCTGCGAAGTCGAAGTCGACGCCGAAACCGGCAAGACCGAGATCGTGAATTGGACGGCGGTCGACGACTTCGGCACCGTGATCAACCCGATGATCGTGGAAGGCCAGGTGCACGGGGGCGTGGCCCACGGCATCGGCCAGGCGCTGCTCGAACACGCGGTCTACGACAAGGACGGCCAGCTCGTGGCCGGTTCGTACATGGACTACGCCATGCCCCACGCTCATGACCTGCCGTCGTTCAAGGTCGAAACCACCGAGACCAAGTCGCCGTCGAACCCGCTCGGCATCAAGGGCTGCGGGGAAGCCGGCGCGATCGCGTCGCCCGCCGCGGTGATCAACGCCATCACCGATGCGATCGGAACCGAAGAACTGACCATGCCGGCCACCGCCAACGTGGTGTGGTCGGCAATCCAACGCGCACAACCGGCGCGCCAGGCGGCTGCCGAATAACGGAGAGAGCGATGTATAATTTCACCTTCCATCGTCCGACCACGGTGCGCCAGGCGGCCGGCCTTCTGGCGCGCAATCCCGACGGCAAGCTGCTTGCCGGCGGCCATTCGCTGCTGCCGGTGATGAAGCAGCGGCTCGCCAGCCCTTCGGCGCTAATCGACCTGTCGCTGGTCGAAGGGATGAGCGGTGTCGAGCAGAAGGGCCGCTCGATCGTGATCGGCGCCATGACGCGCCATGCCGATGCGGCCAATTCGCCGGTCTTGCAGCAGGCACTGCCGGGGCTCGCCGCGGTGCCCGATTCGATCGGCGACCCGCAGGTGCGCAACCGCGGGACCATCGGCGGCTCGATCGCCAACAACGACCCGAACGCCGACTATCCGGCGGCGGTCTTGGGGCTCGGCGCCACCATCATCACCAACAAGCGGCGCATCGCGGCCGACGATTTCTTCACCGGCATGTTCTCGACCGCGCTGGAGGACGGCGAGATCATCACCAAAGTGAGCTTCCCGATAGCCAAGAAGGCGGCCTATGAGAAGTTCAAGCACCCGGCCTCGGGCTTCGCGCTGGTCGGCGTGTTCGTGTCCAAGCGCGGCGCCGATATTCGCGTGGCGGTGACCGGAGCCGGCGCCAACGGCGTGTTCCGGGTGAAGGCGTTCGAGGAGGCGCTGAAGAAGCGCTTCGCGGCGAAATCGCTCGAAGGCATGACCATTCCTGCGACGGGGATGAACAGCGACATCCACGCCAGCGCGGAATATCGCGCCCATCTGGTGGGCGTGCTGGCGCGCCGCGCGGTGGCGAAGGCTTAAAAGTCAAATCGGAATAGCCGGCGGCGGCCGCCGCCGGCAGGGAACCTTGCGCCCATGGCGGCGTTGGTGCGTTGCGAGCCAACGCACGTGGGGACCGCCTTGATAGACGTGTTTTCTGTTATGGCGGTCGTCGCCATCGCCTTGGCGATGGCGATCGTACGCGTCTACGTCCAATAGAGAGCGGCGGGATGAGGCGGCGTCCGCTACGCGGCGCGCCGGCTAATTCTGGGCGCGGTCGAGCTCGGCCAGCAGATCGTGCAGGTCGAGCGGATTGGTGTACATGCGCAAGCTACCGTCCGGCTTCTGCGGCCACAGTTCCTTCGGCCGGTCCCAATAAAGTTCGACACCGTTGTCGTCGGGGTCGCGCAGATAAAGCGCCTCGGAGACGCCGTGGTCGCTGGCGCCTTTCAGCGGGATCTTGGCGACGATCAGCCGGCGCAGCGCGTCGGCCAAGAGCGGCCGGGTCGGGTAGAGAATGGCGGTATGGTAAAGGCCGGTCGCGCCTTGCGGCGGCGGCGGGCCGCCCAGGCTCTCCCAGGTGTTGAGCCCGATATGGTGGTGATAGCCGCCGGCCGAGATGAAGGCAGCTCCCGGCCGGCTGGTGGTGAGCGTAAAACCCAACACCCCGCAGTAGAAATCGAGCGCGCGGTTGAGGTCAGCGACCTTCAGGTGGACGTGGCCGATGCGCACCCGCGGGTCGATGGTGGGCAGGCGGAGGGCCTGTTTTTCAAGCTCGGCGAGATCTGACATCGGGCTATCCCTGGCTGGTCGCAGGCGGCCTTGACGCCTACATGTAAGCCACCGCCGCGATCGGTTAAAGTGCCTCGAAGGACCGCATAATGACCCTGACGCCGCTGCCGACCTCCATCGACGCCACACTCGCGCTACTGGCCAAGGCCGACTACGTCGCTGACCGCTCGCTGGCGACCGTGCTCTACCTCGCGCTGCGCATGGGGCGGCCGCTGTTCGTCGAGGGCGAGGCCGGCACCGGCAAGACCGAGATCGCGCGCGTGCTGGCCAAGACGCTGGGGCGCAAGCTGATCCGCTTGCAATGCTACGAGGGGCTCGACGTTTCGGCCGCGGTCTACGAATGGAACTATGGCGCCCAGATGATCGCCATCCGGCTGGCGGAAGCGGAAGGCGAGGGCGACCGCGAGCGCATCGAGCACGACGTGTTCTCCGAGCGCTTCCTGATCAAGCGCCCGCTGTTGCAGGCACTCGAGCCCGACCCCGACGGGCCGCCGGTGCTGCTGATCGACGAGATCGACCGCACCGACGAGGCCTTCGAGGCATTTCTTTTGGAAGTGCTGGCCGACTTCCAGGTGACGGTGCCGGAGCTCGGCACCATCAAGGCGGCGCATCCGCCCATCGTGGTGATCACCTCGAACCGCACCCGCGAGGTGCACGACGCTCTTAAACGCAGGTGCCTCTATCATTGGGTCGGCTATCCCGACGCCAAGCGCGAGCTGGCGATCCTGCGCGCCAAGGTGCCGGGGATTGCCAAGACGTTGTCGCAGCAGGTGGTCGCTTTCGTGCAGGCGCTGCGCAAGGAGGACCTGTTCAAGGTGCCGGGCGTCGCCGAGA
>CAZLWN010000229.1:0-4021 GCA_964563195.1 uncultured Undibacter sp.
TTCATGTGCGCTTCGAGCTGCTTGATCTGCTCCTCGTCGACGAACACCATCAGGTCGCCGGCATAGGTGAAATCGACCTGCGCGGTGAAGAAGGTGGCCGACAGCGCGTGGTCTTCATTTTTTGCCGCCAGATAGGCGAGCGTGATCGCGAGCAGCGTGCCCCCGACGCAATAACCGATGGCATTGACCTTGCTTTCGCCGGTCACTTCCTTCACCGCATCGAACGCGGCGATCACGCCTTCGCGCATGTATTGCTCGAAGCTTTTTTCGGCGAGCTTGGCGTCCGGATTAACCCAGGAGATCACGAAAACGGTCAGCCCGCTGTCGACGCACCACTTGATGAAGGATTTGTCGGGCGTCAGATCGAGGATGTAGAATTTGTTGATCCAGGGCGGCACGATCAGCAGCGGAACCTTGAGCACCTCCGGTGTCGTCGCCTCGTATTGAATGAGCTGCATCAGCTCGTTCTGGAAAATCACCTTGCCGGGCGTGAGCGCAAGATTACGGCCGACTTCGAACATCGAGGGATCGGACTGACGGATCCGCAAATGTCCGTGGCCGGACTTAATGTCCTCGCCGAGCATGTGCATGCCGCGCACCAGGTTTTCGGCGTTGGAGGAGAGCGTTTCGCGCAGCAGCTCCGGGTTGGTGAGCACGAAATTTGACGGCGAGATCGCGTTGGCGATCTGCCTGACGTAGAACTCGGCCTTCCGGCGGGTGTGCGCATCGACGCCCTCGGCATCCTTGACCAGATGCTCGGCCCAATCGGTGGTGAGCAGATAGGCCTGCTTGAGGAAGTCGAAGAACTGGTTCTGCGACCAATCCGGGTCGGAAAAGCGCTTGTCCTTGGCGTCGGGCTGGGCGACCGGCTCGGTCGGCTCGCCGGCCATGCGTTTGACCGCGCTCGCCCATAGCTCGAGGTAGGCGCGGCCGAGGCTTGCCTGCAATTCGGTGGCGCGTTTGGGGTCGGTCAGCCAATATTCCAGGACCTGGCCGATGGTCTTGACCACCTCGCTGACCCCGTCGGTCACGTCGCCCTTGATCTTGCCTTCCTCGCGCGGCTTCAGATAGGCGGCGAGCGCATGGCCGCCTTCCTCTATCAGGCGCGCGACATTGCGCGAGAACACCTCGACATCGACGCTGCCGATCTTGGCCGGTTCGGTGCTGGGCTTTTCCATGCGCATGGGGTCGCTCCCCGTCTCACAAGTGACCCGAACTTGGCTTGGCCGCAAGGCAGGTTTTGGTTCGATGGTTTCACCACCATTTCGCCTTGCCAAGCGCCCTTGCGGCCGCCGACTTGCTGCGGCCATATTAGCCGGTTAGCGGGACTATGTTATAATTCATTGAGTCTGCATCGATTTCCCGGTCAGACCACAGGCCAAGCAAAGCATGATGCGCGCCCTCGGACGATCGCTTTTGGTTGCCTTGAGTTTGGGCGTCGCCATCGCCCTGTCCGGCTGCTCGTCCGGGCAGGTCATCGACGACTTGCCAGCCCCTGTGGGGCTGCCTGCCGACGCCCCGACGCGGCCGGCGGCGCCCTACCAGTTCCCGGCCGTGCACGACATGCCGCCGCCCCGGAACAGCGAGCCGATGTCCGCTGAAGAACAATTGAGGCTGGAGAAGGAACTCACCGCGGTGCGCAACCGGCAGGAGGGCCGTAAGCCGCAGGACGAAAATGCTCTCCCGGCGGCGAAAAAGAGCTCTAAAAAGGCCGCAATTAAGAAACCGGCGGACGGCTCAAGCGGCGAAACCGCTGGCGCGAAGACCAACCCATGATAAAAGCCAGCCGGGGCAACGCCTGTCTGAGAGGGTAGCCGGCCTTTAAGGTTTGAGACGATGGACGATTTCTACCGCATTCGCCGCTTGCCGCCTTACGTGTTCGAAGAGGTGAACCGGGCCAAGGCGCTCGCTCGCAATGCGGGAGCGGATATCATCGACCTCGGCATGGGCAATCCGGATTTGCCGGCGCCACAGCATGTCATCTACAAGCTCAAGGAAACGTTGGGCAAGCCGCGCACCGACCGCTATTCCGCGTCGCGCGGGATCGCCGGGCTGCGCCGCGCGCAAGCCGCCTATTACGATCGCCGTTTCGGCGTGAAGCTCAATCCGGAAACCCAAATCGTCACCACGTTGGGGTCGAAAGAGGGCTTCGCCAATGTGGCGCAGGCGATCACCGCGCCGGGCGATGTGGTGCTGGTGCCCAATCCGAGCTACCCGATTCACGCCTTTGGCTTCCTGATGGCGGGCGGCGCCATCCGCGGCGTACCGTCGGAGCCGACGCCGAATTTCTTACATACGCTTGAGCGCGCGATCGTGCATTCGATCCCGAAGCCGACCGCGGTGGTGGTTTGCTACCCGGCCAATCCGACGGCTTACGTCGCGAACCTCGATTTTTACCGCGAACTCGTGGCTTTTGCGAAAAAGCACGAGATCTTCATCCTGTCGGATCTTGCCTACGCCGAAGTCTATTTCGAGGACAACCCGCCGCCCTCGGTGCTACAGGTCCCCGGCGCAGTCGACATCACAGTGGAGTTCACCTCGATGTCGAAGACCTATTCGATGCCGGGCTGGCGCATCGGGTTTGCGGTCGGCAACGAGCGCATCATCGCGGCGCTGGCGCGGGTGAAGTCCTATCTCGACTACGGCGCCTTTACCCCCGTTCAGGTGGCGGCGACCGCGGCGCTCAATGGTCCCGACAATTGCATCAAAGAGATGCGCGCGACCTACAAGCGCCGGCGCGACGTGTTGGTGGAAAGTTTTGGCCGCGCTGGCTGGCAAGTGCCAAGCCCACGCGCCTCAATGTTTGCCTGGGCGCCGCTGCCGGAGCCGTTCAAAAGCCTCGGCAGCGTGGAGTTTTCCAAGCTGCTGGTCGAAAAGGCCGACATCGCGGTGTCGCCCGGCATCGGCTTCGGAGAATACGGCGAAAGCCATGTGCGCATCGCGCTGGTCGAGAATGAGCAGCGCATCCGCCAGGCCGCGCGCAATATCCGCCGTTTCCTGGAAAGCGCGCCCGAACAGCTTCATAATGTCGTCCCACTGGCGACGCGGCGCTAACCCTCCGACCGGATCAAGCGCGTTTCATGGCTGCAGCGTTGAAAGTAGGCGTCGCCGGTTTGGGCACGGTCGGCGCCGCCTTGATCGCCCAAATCGCGCGCCAGCGCGCGGCGTTGGCAGTGCGGTGCGGCCGGCCCATCGAGGTCGTTGCCGTCTGCGCCCGCTCGAAGGCCAAGGATCGCGGCGTCAGCCTGAAAAAGATGGCGTGGTTTTCCGATCCGGTGCAGCTTGCGCGCGCGCCCGGCATCGACGTGTTCGTCGAGCTGATCGGTGGCGCCGGCAATCCCGCAAAAGCTGCGGTCGAGGTAGCGCTCGCCTCCGGCAAATCGGTGGTCACCGCCAACAAGACGCTGCTCGCCAAATACGGCATCAAGCTCGCAGCTCTTGCCGAGAAACATCACGCCGCGCTCAATTTTGAGGCCGCGGTCGGCGGCGCCATTCCGATCGTGAAGACCTTGCGTGAGGGGCTTGCCGGCAATTCGTTTGAGCGTATCTACGGCATCCTCAACGGCACCTGCAATTACATCCTGACCCGGATGGAGCAGGACAGCATGACGTTTGCCGATTGTCTGACAGACGCGCAGCGGCTCGGCTACGCCGAAGCCGACCCGACATTCGATGTCGAGGGCCATGACACCGCGCAGAAGCTCGCGATCCTGGCCAGTCTCGCTTTCGGCATCCGCGTCGAGCAGGATGCGATCTATGTGGAAGGCATATCATCGATCACGCCGGCCGATCTCGCCGCCGCCGACGAGCTCGGTTACCGTGTAAAGTTGTTAGGCGTCGCCGTGAAGACGGCGAAGGGCATCGAGCAGCGCGTGCATCCGACCATGGTGCGCAAGGATTCTGCCATCGCCCAAGTGATGGGTGTGACCAACGCCGTCACCATCGACGCCGAGGGGATCAATCCGCTCACGCTGGTCGGGCCCGGCGCCGGGGGTGCTGCCACCGCCTCGGCGGTGCTTTC
>CAZLWN010000230.1:0-3910 GCA_964563195.1 uncultured Undibacter sp.
TCAAGGAGCAGGATGTCTACATGGGCGACATTCCGCTCATGACCAACAACGGCACTTTCATCGTCAACGGCACCGAGCGGGTCATCGTCTCCCAGATGCACCGCTCGCCCGGCGTGTTTTTCGATCACGACAAGGGCAAGACGCACTCTTCGGGCAAGCTGTTGTTTGCCGCCCGCATCATTCCGTATCGCGGTTCTTGGCTCGACATCGAGTTCGACGCCAAGGACATTGTCTATGCGCGCATCGACCGCCGTCGCAAGATTCCGGTGACGTCGCTGCTCTACGCGCTCGGGCTCGACAACGAGCAGATCCTCGCCACCTTTTACAAGCACGTCATCTACAAGCGCGCCAAGGACGGCTGGCGCGTGCCATTCGACGCCAATCGCTTGAAGGGCTACAAGGCGGTCAACGATCTCGTCGACGCCGACACCGGCCGCGTCGTGGTCGAGGCCGGCAAGAAGCTATCCGTGCGCCAGGCCCGCCAGCTCAGCGAGAAGGGCCTCAAGGCCCTGCGCATGACCGACGACGAGCTGATCGGCCACTATCTCGCCGAGGATCTTGTCAACGGCCGCACCGGCGAGATCTTTACCGAGGCCGGCGAAGAGATCACCGAGAAGAACCTCAAGATTCTGATCGATGCCGGCTACAAGGAATTGCCGCTGCTCGATATCGATCACGTCAATGTCGGCGCCTATATCCGCAACACGCTCAGCGTCGACAAGAACATGACGCGCGAGGACGCGCTGTTCGACATCTACCGCGTCATGCGCCCGGGCGAGCCGCCGACCCTGGAAACGGCGGAGGCGATGTTCCGCTCGCTGTTCTTCGACAGCGACCGTTACGATCTCTCCGCGGTCGGCCGCGTGAAGATGAACATGCGCCTCGACCTCGACGCACCCGATACGCATCGCGTGCTGCGCAAGGACGACATCCTCGCGGTCATCAAGACGCTGGTCGATCTGCGCGACGGCAAAGGCGAGATCGACGACATCGACAATCTCGGCAATCGCCGGGTGCGCTCGGTCGGCGAGCTGATGGAGAACCAGTACCGCATCGGTCTGCTGCGCATGGAGCGCGCGATCAAGGAGCGCATGTCGTCGGTCGATATCGACACCGTCATGCCGCAGGACCTGATCAACGCCAAGCCTGCGGCGGCGGCGGTGCGCGAGTTCTTCGGCTCCTCGCAGCTCTCCCAGTTTATGGATCAGACCAATCCGCTGTCGGAGATCACCCACAAGCGGCGCCTGTCGGCGCTCGGCCCGGGAGGTCTGACGCGTGAAAGGGCGGGCTTCGAAGTGCGCGACGTGCACCCGACCCATTACGGCCGCATTTGCCCGATCGAAACGCCGGAAGGCCCCAACATCGGTTTGATCAATTCGCTCGCCACATATGCGCGCGTCAACAAGTACGGCTTCGTGGAAACGCCCTATCGCAGGGTGAAGGACGGCCGCGTCACCGACGAGGTCCAATATCTCTCGGCGATGGAGGAGAGCCGCTACTCGGTCGCGCAGGCCAACGCCTCGCTCGATAACCGCGGCCGCTTCACCGAGGATCTGATCGTGTGCCGCCAGGCCGGTGACGTGCATCTGGTCCCGCGCGACAAGGTCGACTTCATGGACGTGTCGCCGAAGCAATTGGTTTCGGTCGCCGCGGCGCTAATCCCATTCCTGGAGAACGACGACGCCAATCGCGCGCTGATGGGCTCCAACATGCAGCGCCAGGCGGTGCCGCTAATCCGCGCCGAGTCGCCTTATGTGGGCACCGGCATGGAAGGCGTGGTCGCCCGCGACAGCGGCGCCTCGATCGCCGCGCGCCGCACCGGCATCATCGATCAGGTCGACGCCACCCGTATCGTGGTGCGCGCCACCGGTGAAATGGACCCGACCAAGCCCGGCGTCGATATCTACCGGCTGATGAAATACCAGCGCTCGAACCAGAACACCTGCATCAACCAGCGTCCGCTGGTGAAGGTGGGCGACTCGGTCGAGAAGGGCGACATCATCGCCGACGGTCCCTCGACCGATCTCGGCGAGCTCGCGCTCGGCCGCAACGTGTTGGTCGCCTTCATGCCGTGGAACGGCTACAACTTCGAGGACTCGATTTTGCTCTCCGAGCGGATCGTGAAGGACGACGTGTTCACCTCCATCCACATCGAGGAATTCGAGGTGATGGCGCGCGACACCAAGCTCGGCCCCGAGGAAATCACCCGCGATATCCCGAACGTCTCGGAAGAGGCGCTCAAAAATCTCGACGAAGCGGGCATCGTCTATATCGGCGCCGAGGTCCATGCCGGCGATATCCTGGTCGGCAAGATCACGCCCAAGGGCGAAAGCCCGATGACGCCGGAAGAGAAATTGCTGCGCGCCATCTTCGGCGAGAAGGCCTCGGACGTGCGCGACACCTCGCTCAGGGTGCCGCCGGGTGTGCAGGGCACCGTCGTCGAGGTGCGCGTGTTCAACCGCCACGGCGTGGAGAAGGACGAGCGCGCGCTCGCCATCGAGCGTGAAGAGATCGAGCGTCTCGCCAAGGACCGCGACGACGAGCAGGCGATCCTCGACCGCAACGTCTATGGCCGCCTGGCCGAGTTGCTCGAGGGCCGTCAGGGCATCGCCGGTCCGAAAGGCTTCAAGAAGGACACCAAGATCACCCGCGCGGTGCTCGACGAGTATCCGCGCTCGCAGTGGTGGCAGTTCGCCTCGCCCAACGACAAGGTGATGGGCGAGATCGAGGCGATCCGCAAACAGTATGACGAGTCCAAGAAGCTCCTGGAGCAGCGCTTCCTCGACAAGGTCGAGAAACTGCAGCGCGGCGATGAATTGCCGCCCGGCGTAATGAAGATGGTCAAAGTCTTCGTCGCGGTGAAGCGCAAGATCCAGCCCGGCGACAAGATGGCTGGCCGCCACGGCAATAAGGGCGTGGTGTCGAAGATCGTGCCGGTCGAGGACATGCCGTTCCTCGATGACGGCGCGCAGGTCGACATCGTGCTCAATCCGCTCGGCGTGCCGAGCCGGATGAACGTCGGCCAGATTCTGGAGACCCATCTCGGCTGGGCTTGCGCCGGCCTGGGGCTCAAGATCGGCGAGGCGGTCGAGGCCTATAACAACAAGAAGGACGTGCGTCCGCTCAAGGACATGCTCAAGAAGGTTTACGGCGACGACGCCACCATCAAGTCGTTGAACGAGGACGAGCTGGTCGAGCTCGGCGGCAATCTGCGCCACGGCGTGCCGATTGCGACGCCGGTGTTCGACGGCGCCAAGGAGGCCGACATCGAGAAGATGCTAGACCTCGCCGGCCTCGACCATTCCGGTCAAGTCAATGTCTTCGATGGCCGCACCGGCGAGGTGTTCGATCGCAAGGTCACGGTCGGCTACATCTACATGCTGAAACTGCACCACCTGGTGGACGACAAGATCCACGCCCGCTCGATCGGCCCGTACTCGCTGGTCACCCAGCAGCCGCTCGGCGGCAAGGCGCAGTTCGGCGGCCAGCGCTTCGGCGAAATGGAGGTGTGGGCGCTCGAAGCCTATGGCGCCGCCTATACCTTGCAGGAAATGCTCACGGTGAAGTCGGACGACGTTGCCGGCCGTACCAAGGTGTACGAGGCGATCGTGCGTGGCGACGACACGTTCGAGGCGGGCATTCCGGAAAGCTTCAACGTGCTGGTCAAGGAAATGCGTTCGCTCGGCCTCAATGTCGATCTGCACAATTCCAAGCAGTCACGGCAAGGCCAGGGCGGCGAGACCGCGGAAGCGGCCGAATAAGCGAGAATAAGCGAATTGGCCTCCCTCGTTCGCGGGGGAGATCGGACCGCCGGGCGGTGCGAACAGGCAGCGAAATGCGACAGCGGCCGACAAGGGTCGGCAAGCGGAGAATGCGATGAACCAAGAAATTATGAATCTCTTCAGCCCGC
>CAZLWN010000231.1:0-3878 GCA_964563195.1 uncultured Undibacter sp.
AGATTGATCGAGGCGTCCTCGCGGATGGCGGTGTGCGGGCAGCCGCCGGTTTCGACGCCGGCGATGCGCTCGGCCTCAAGCGCGCCGGAGCGCACCAGGTATTCGGCATCCCACTTGGTGTAGATGTCGTTGGTGATGGCGGCGATCTCAAAGCGGCCGCGCAGCTTCTTGCAGAGCGCGTCCATCAGCGCGGTCTTGCCGGAGCCGACCGGGCCGCCGACGCCGACGCGCAAGGGGCCGTGGGGGTTTTTGTTCGTCACATCTTGTCATGGCCGGCCTTGTGCCGGCTATCCCGCTTACAAGGGCAATGCTCTTGCGTCCCTTATCGGGATCGCCGGGTCAAGCCCGGCGATGACAACTAAAATTCCGCGCAAGCGCGATCGCCCCTGTTCTTTGACGGCCCGGGGGCGCCGGTTTCCCTTTTTCCTTCCCCCAAAAGGGGAATGGAGCGCCGGGAGGCGCCAGGGGTTGGCGAGACCCCTTTGGACTGCCCTTGCGATCGGGCAGTCCGCGCGCCGTGCGAAGGCGCGCGCACCCCTTGCGATCGGGGTGCTGCGCCTCCCGACGCTCCATCCGTCAAGCCTGCGCTCACCGCGCAAGCTCGACTGCAATGCGCATTGTCGGCGCACCGCGCCCGCTCCGCCGGCGGGGCGCGTCGACGGCGCCCCGGAAACGGACCGGGCTCGACTAGGAAAACATACCTTAGGAATAAAGTCAAGTCCGCATCAGGAGCGGAACAGGCGGGTGTACTGGGTCTCGTGCCTGCTGCCTGCGAGGTCGGCGCGGAAGGCCGCTGAGCCGATGTGGTCGAGCTTCGCGGCCAAGGCGCGCTGGACGGTCGCGGCGACGATGGGCTCCAGAGCCGCCAGCACGTGCTGGCCGTCGGTTTGGCCGAGCGGAACCAGCCGCACGCCGGCGGAGACCCAGTTGGCGGCAATCGCCTGCACATAGGCGGCAAGCGAGGGCGCGAGCGCGATGCCGTGGCCGGCGGCGGCGACCGCCACCGCCACCGGATAGGCAACCGGGCCGTCCCAGACGGCTTTCAGCCGGTCAAGCGCCACGCAGGGCCAGGCGGCGCGCGTTGCTTCCACGAAGGCGTTGCCCTGTGCCGTCGTTTCCAGATGGCGCTCCTTGGAGGGCGCGAAGGCGGCCGCCAGTTCGGCTACCGCGCGCAGCGCCGCGTCATCGGCGGCGACCGCGCGGTGCGCTTGCGTAAACAGCACCGCGTCGCAGTAACCGCTCCCTTCGGCCAGCGTGACGGCGAGCCAGCGCTTGAGCGTCTCGGCGTCCTTGATGTCACCGGCCTCCACCGCCCATTCGATGCCGCTGGAATAGGAAAAGGCGCCGACCGGATAGGCCGGCGAGAGCCAGGCCATGAGGCGATAGAGGGCGGGTGACGGCAACGCCGTATCCCGCTCATTCCCGCGCAAGCGGGAATCCAGTTCTTTCTTTCCATTGGCCCTGGGTCCCCGCTTACGCGGGGACGAACGGTGTAGCGGCGCGGTTCCCTTCTTACGCACCATGCGAATGCTCATGCGGTCCGCTCGGCTCCGGATCGAACGGGGCGTCGAGTGCATGAAGATGCGCGCCGAGGCCCCGCAGCATGTCTTCAAGCACGTGATCGCGGCGGATGCGAATCTTGTCGCCGGCGATCTGCACCTCGGTGTGGCGGTTGCCGAGATGCCAGGCCAGCCGCGCGAAATCGAGCGGCCCATGCGCCGAAATCTCGATCAGCGGCTCGGGCGCGCCGGCAACGAGAACAACCGAGCCGTCGTCGAGCACCAGGCCGTCGCCGTCGCGCAAGGCCACGGGCTTTTCGAAGTCGAGCAGAAATTCGCTGCCCTTCTCGCCCGTGAGCACGATGCGCCGGCGCTGACGATCGCCGGCGTCGAGCACGACACGGTCGGTGGCGCTTGCTGCGTCCCAGTCGCCGGCGGGTCTAATCGTTGTCACCCGGTGCATGTTCTTACTCTACTCTGTCGTCCCGGCCGAGCGAAGCGAGAGCCGGGACCCATACTCTGCAGCCTCTAGCGACCTCATGGTGAGGAGCGCTGCGAAGCAGCGCGTCTCGAACCATGAGGCCGCCTCATCCTTCGAGACGCATCGCTTCGCGATGCTCCTCAGGATGAGGCGGAAAACGGCTGCGGCGTATGGGTCCCCGCCTTCGCGGGGACGACGACAGAAAGTGTGGCACGTTCAAAACAAAAAATACCTTTGCGCCATCGGCAGCACCTCGGCCGGCGCACAGGTCAACAGCTCGCCGTCCGCCCTCACCTCGTAGGTTTCCGGGTCGACGTCGATCTGCGGCGTGGCGCTGTTGTGGATCATGTTCTTCTTGGAAATCTTGCGCGTGTTGGCGACCGCCATGAACTCCTTCTCGACGCCGAGTTGCTTGCGCAAATTCGAACGCTCCGCCGCCTTGGAGACAAACATCAGCGATGACGCGGTGAGCGCCTTGCCGAAGGCGCCAAACATGGGCCGGTAATGCACCGGCTGCGGGGTCGGGATCGAGGCATTGGGATCGCCCATCTGCGCGGCGACGATACTGCCGCCCTTGATCACGATCTCCGGCTTGACGCCGAAGAAGGCCGGCGCCCACAGCACCAGGTCGGCGAGTTTGCCCTTCTCCACCGAACCGATGTGCTTGGCCATGCCGTGCGTGATCGCCGGATTGATGGTGTATTTGGCGACGTAGCGCTTCACCCGCGCGTTGTCGTTGTCGCCGTATTCCTCCGGCAGCGAACCGCGCTGCTTCTTCATCTTATCGGCGGTCTGCCAGGTGCGGATGATGACTTCGCCGACGCGGCCCATGGCCTGGCTGTCCGACGACATCATGGAAAGCGCGCCGAGGTCGTGCAGGATGTCCTCGGCCGCGATGGTCTCCTTGCGGATGCGGCTTTCGGCGAAGGCCAGATCTTCCGGGATCGACGGGTCGAGATGGTGGCACACCATCAGCATGTCGAGATGCTCGTCGATGGTGTTGCGGGTGAACGGCCGCGTCGGGTTGGTCGACGACGGCAGCACATTCTTCAAGCCCGCCACCTTGATGATGTCGGGCGCGTGGCCGCCGCCGGCGCCCTCGGTGTGGAAGGCGTGGATGGTGCGGCCTTTGAAGGCCGTGATGGTGTCCTCGACAAAGCCGCTTTCGTTGAGCGTGTCGGTGTGGATCATGGCCTGCACGTCGTAGTCGTCGCAAACCTTGAGGCAGCAGTCGATCGCCGCCGGCGTGGTGCCCCAGTCCTCGTGCAGCTTGAGGCAGCAGGCGCCGGCCTTGACCATTTCCTCCAGCGCCGCCGGGCGCGAGACGTTGCCCTTGCCGGCAAAGCCGAGATTGACCGGGAAGGCGTCCGCCGCCTGGATCATGCGGCCGATGTGGAACGGCCCGGGCGTGCAGGTGGTGGCGTTGGTGCCGGCGGCGGGGCCGGTGCCGCCGCCGAGCATGGAGGTGACACCGCTCATCAGCGCGTCCTCCACCTGTTGCGGGCAGATGAAATGGATGTGGGCGTCGAAGCCGCCGGCGGTGAGGATTTTGCCTTCGCCGGCGATGATCTCGGTGCCGGGACCGATGACGATAGTGACGCGCGGCTGAATGTCGGGGTTACCGGCCTTGCCGAATGCGGCGATGCGGCCATCCTTCAAGCCGACATCGGCCTTGACGATGCCCCAGTGGTCGAGGATCAGCGCATTGGTGATGACGGTGTCCATGGCGCCCTGCTTATTGGTCGCCTGCGACTGACCCATGCCGTCGCGGATCACCTTGCCGCCGCCGAACCTCACTTCCTCGCCGTAGACGGTGAAATCCTTTTCCACCTCGATGACGAGATCGGTGTCGGCGAGCCGCACGCGGTCGCCGGTGGTCGGCCCGAACATGTCGGCAT
>CAZLWN010000232.1:0-3841 GCA_964563195.1 uncultured Undibacter sp.
CTGACGAAGCAATGTAACAATCTGCTCCGCGCTGAATCTCTTCTTCGGCATGACCCAAGCTCCTTTCCAAGCTATTTTCTAACAACGCTTGGTCTAAAAAAGCCCGGGCAGGTCAGCCGCAACCCGCCTATCGGTCGAGGAAAGCCGCTCGACTGCCGAAATTGTTTTTGCGCTTGCAATCAGCTTGGCTTGCTTCGTCTCATTACATTGTGATGAGAATTCCCGGCACACCGCCCGCACATGGTCACGGGCTAATTGTGTATCGTCGATTTTCCAGCGCCTACCGTCCCATACAAACCACTTCCCAAGCGCCGCCACATAGCGCAGCGAATCCTCAAATTTATCGGTGAAATTGAGGGCAAGACGGTCCTCGCTGAATTCCGGCGATAGACACAGGGCATCCAGCGCGGCGTTCATGCGCGGCCACCGAAGGCATCTGCTAAGACAATCTGCACGACATCATCGCCAAAGCGCTCGATCAGACCAGCCCATTCGGCGGCGCTATAGGCCATATCCACCGCATCTAAAAACGGAAGGCTGCCATCCCTGGCGCGGGCGGCAAGGGTGCTGGCACGATCGAACAGAATTGAAAGCTGATCGGCATTGCAAACTGGGCTCGATTGCTGTGGTGCAGTCATCGATGAATCCTTTTTGCCCGGTCAGAAGCCGGACAATTTTTTTGGATGATTTTTGAGTTCAATAAAAAACCGCGCACTGGGCGCGGTTGGTTCTGTTGTGCAGTCTAACGTATTTGCCATTTCGGCGGTTAGACACTCAGGCTAAAACGCTTTTAAGTTCAGTGTTGCCTTTTAAGCAGGTTAGACAGCAGAAGCTGTTGACGATATTCGGATGTTGTCCTTTGTCGAGGGTCGGGCGCCACCTATGAATACCCCCAAGCCATTGACCCTCGCGCTGGCCGTCGAGCATTGGCCGATCGCCGACCGCTTTGTCATCAGCCGCGGGATCAAGACCGAGGCGGTGGTGGTAGTCGCCGAGCTTGCCGACGGGCACAATCGCGGACGCGGCGAATGCGTGCCCTACGCCCGCTACGGCGAAAGTCTCGACAGTGTCGCTGCTGCCATCGAGGCGATGCGGCCGCGGCTGGCTGCCGGCCTGACCTGCGACGGTTTGCAGCAGGCGATGCCAGCGGGCGCCGCGCGCAATGCGCTCGACTGCGCATTCTGGGATTTGGCAGCCAAGCGTAGCGGACGCCCGGTCCACGCCCTCGCCGGACTGCAAGCGCCGCGCCCGCTCACCACCGCCTATACGATTTCGCTCGGGCCCCCGGACGCTATGGCCAAGGCCGCCGCAAAGGCCGCCGGCCGCGCCCTGCTCAAGATCAAGCTTGGCGGCAACAGCGAGGATGGCGGCGATCCGGCGCGCATCGCCGCGGTGCGCGCCGCGGCCCCGCACACGACCCTGATCGTGGACGCCAACGAGGGTTGGCAGGAGCGCGACCTGACGGTCAATGTCGCCGCCTGCTTGGCTGCCGGCGTTGAGCTGATCGAGCAGCCGCTGCCGGCGGGGCGCGACCAGGCGCTGGCGAAAATGCAGCACCCGATTCCATTCTGCGCCGACGAGAGCGCGCACGACCGCGCCTCGTTACCGGCGCTGGCCGGCCGCTACGATGCCGTCAACGTCAAGCTCGACAAAGCCGGCGGGCTGACCGAGGCGCTGGCCATGGTGGCGGAGGCCAGGCGGTTCGGCTTGACCGTCATGGTGGGCTCCATGGTTTCGACCTCGCTTGCCACGGCGCCGGCCGTGCTGGCCGCCCAAGGGGCCCGTTATGTTGATCTCGACGGCCCCCTGCTGCTGGCCAAGGACCGCGAAAATGGGCTCAGCTACCGCGACAGCCTGGTATTCCCGCCGACACCGGCGCTGTGGGGTTGACGCAATTCCGCCTTTTGACCTCCATCAATGCGGTGGTGGGCGGTTGTGGCATGAAGGCGCCATCATGCCGAACCACGCCTTTCAGCTCGCCCCGAGAGCCTCGGCCATTGCCCAGCGCCTGCTCGCCCATGCCCGCCTGTGCGAGCAAATCGCGCTCGAGTGTTGCAATGAGGCGACCGCCGAGAAGCTCAAGCACATGGCGCAGGAATGCACCCGGGCGGCAGCGCAAGTGGCGCCCGGGCGTGACAGCGCCCCGACGCAGCATTGAGCGCGCCCGCCAAGGCTCCGGCATCTATCTGACTTTATTCACTCATTTTGCCCAGCTTTTTGGTTAACCAAGTCTTTCTGCGCCCCCTAGCATTCGCCTAGACTTCCGTCAGAATTGGCCCGCCGGTGGCGCGAGGCAAAAAAAATAACGGAGACGGGGGTCAATGCGTATTGGCGGCGTGGTGCTGGGTTGCGCCTTGCAGGCAGTCGGCGTTACGTCGGCGTCGGCTGATATACGCATCGCCGAGGATCGCGGCGGCCAAATCGGCCATTACCTGCAAACCTTCGCCATGGTGCGCTCGACCGGCGAGCGCGTCATCATCGACGGCAACTGCCTGTCGGCCTGCACGCTGGTGCTGGGCTTGATCCCGCACAGCCACATCTGCGCGACTGGGCGCGCGCGTTTCGGCTTTCACGCCGCCTGGATGCCGGACCGCGACGGCCGTCCGGTCACCAGCACCATAGGCACCCGCGCTCTATGGAATATCTATCCGGCCGCAGTACGGCACTGGATCAACCAGCACGGCGGCCTCTCCCGCAAGATGATCTTCCTGCAAGGCCGCGACCTCGCTGGCATCGTGTCAAGCTGCGAAGGCAGGCAGCACGCGCGAGCGCGCTCACACCGCCCCCTCTCGCACCGTCCGGTGCGCTACGTAACCGGCAGCACCGCCGGCGATCGCCGCTAGCGCCATCGCTGCGTAGGCAAAGTTGCCGAAGGCTGCATAAAGCATGCCGGAAATTCCCGTGGAAACCGCCATGGTGGTGCCGAGCGCGACCGCGAGATAGCCTTGCGCGGTGGCGCCTTGGCCCGCCGGCGCCTTGGCGGCAACGAAGCCGAGCGCGCCGAGATGGGTGGCGCCGAACGAGGCCGCGTGCAGCAATTGCAGCAAGGGCAGCACAACGCTCGGCGGGTCGAGCGCCATCGCCCCCCAGCGCAACGCGCCGCCGAGCCCGCCGACCATCAGCAGCGCCGTCGGCGTGATGAAGGGCGGCAGTCGGCCCTGCAACGCGAACAGCACGATCTCCGCGATCACGCCCAGCGCCCACAGCCCCGCGATCGCGGTGCCGTCGAGTCCGTCGGCGCGCCAGGCCAGCGCGGAGAAGCTGTAGTAAACCGCGTGGCTCGCCTGGATCAGGCTGGCCGCCGCGACGCCTGCGAGGAAGGCAGGATCGCGCAGCAGGCCGCGGGGCGCTGGCTGCGTTTCGCCGGCCGGCGGCGCACTCGTCGAAACCGGGGCAAGCAGGGTGGCAGCGACCGCGCTGATCGCGTATCCCGCCACGATCAGCCAGATCAAATGGCGAGCGGGGATGGTGTCGGTGGCGACGCCGGCGATGAAGGTGCCGAGGATGAATGCGGCGGAGCCCCATAGCCGCACCGGCCCATAAGCGCGTCCGCGTTGGCGAAGGCCCTTGAGCGCGTAGGTATCGGCGAGCGGCATCACCGGCGTGAAGACCAGCGCGGCCACTGTATAGGCCGCCAGGATCGCCGCCGGTCCGGAGGCAAGCCCAACCAGCGTGTAGCCCAGAACGCTCGCCGCGCTCGCCACTACGATGGTCGCGCGCAAGGCGTCGCGCCGGTCGGCCACACGCGCCGCCAAGGTAATGGAGAACACGCGCACCACGATCGGTGCCGCCAGCACCACGCCGATCATGCCAGCGTCGAGCCCTTTGGCCTTCAGCCAGA
>CAZLWN010000233.1:0-3824 GCA_964563195.1 uncultured Undibacter sp.
CGGAGGTGTCGAGCACCATCTTGGCGCCCAGCTTCTTGGCGACACGCGCGACATGGGCATAGAAATCGCCCGGCACGCCGGGCGGGATGCTACCGCTGGCGACCACGAATTTCGGTTTCTCCGGTAAGGTCGCCAGCTTGTCGAGGCAGGCTCCCCATTCGGCGCGATGCAATGTCGAGCCCGGCAGCACGAAACGGTACTGCTCGCCGGTCTCGGTCTCGAAGGCGGTGAAGTTCTCCCGCGTCTCGACGTGCGACGGCGTTACCACGCTGTCGATGCCTTCGCGTTCGACCAGCCGCTGCAACAATTTGCCGATAGCGCCGCCGGTCGGGTAGATCGCCGTCACGCTGCCGCCCAGCCGATGGGCGACGCGCGCCACGTTGATACCGCCGCCGCCGGGATCGCGCTTGGGCGCCGAACAGCGCAGCTTGCGTGTCGACTCGACCCGCGAGACGTTGACGAAAATGTCGATGGCGGGATTAATCGTGATGGTAGCGATATCCGGCATCGTGTTGGCATCCGTAAAAGGCGGCGCGGTGACTCAGCAACAAGCTGTGGGCTAGAAATAGATTTTTTTTAACCGCGATGAAACCCGCAATTTGCGCAAATATTGGGCGCAATCGGCCCGCGCGCTGGCTTTACTGCTAAGGCTGTCCTATTCCCACCAGAGCTAACGGGATTACCCCGCGCCAACGCTCGAACAAATCGCAGCGGCCGGCGCCGTCGCCGGGTCTAGCGCAGTCGCGCTCTGCTGTGATTTTGCCGGTTTGGCTTGCGTTCGCGTCTAATCCTCGCCGCCGCAAAGGACGCCGAGCACGCAGCCTTCGATGTTTAAGGTGTTGGCATCGTCCAGCTCAATCGATGCGTCATAGGTGCGGCCGTTCTCGGCGTTATAGACTTTACCTTCCCATTCGCCGGGATCGCTTGCCCGCATGTCGAGCAGAGTGGGCATGCCGAGGGTGGGGCGGCTGCGTTTCGAGGCGTCGGGGTTTTTCGTGTCTCGTCCGCCAGGCGTCTTTTCCCAGGATACGACGCCCCAGAAAGAATTGCCGCATTTGACGATGCGGATATGAGCGGTGCCGTCTTCGACGAGCCATATGCCGGTCGGGTCCTGGGCCCAGGCCGGAGCGGTCGCGGCGAATAATGACGCCGCCACGAGCGCGGGAAACCGGTAGCGCACGGTTCCTCCTTTCTCGCCCCCTCCAAAAGCGTCAGCGCAGTCTTCCGCCGACACTGCGACGGTTCGATGACGAAGTCACCCGTCAGGGTCGAGCGTGTCGAAAAAACCGGCCGCGCTGATGTCAGCGCGGCCGGTTCGATTCGCAGCGGCTCAACTCGTCAGTTGGTGGTGGGGCCGCTGATGGTCTTGATCACGCTCGACATCGGGCGCGCCGCTTCGAGGCCGCCACCTATCTCCTTCATCACCATCTTCGTATATTCAGGCAGCGGTTCCACCGGCGTCTTGCCAGTCACCTGCACGACCTTGTAGCCGGCGGCCTTCATCTGCTTGAACAACTCCGCCACCGCTTCGGAAGTGGCGTGCTGGAAGTCGTGCATCAGGATGATGCCCTTGCCGTGCTTGGCGAGCTTTTTCATTACCGAATGGATGACCTGCTTCGGATGGCGCATCTTGAAGTCGAAGGAGTCCATGTCGGTGGAGAAGATGCCGACATTGCGGGTGCCGAGATATTTGAGCATCGCCGGCGGATGTCTCAGCGCCGGGAAGCGGAAGAATGGCGCCACCGGCTTGTTGCCGAGCGCGATGCTCACCGCCGCGATGCCCATCTCGATTTCGTCTTTCGCCTGCTGGTCGTTCAGCTTCGACAGGTCCTTGTGCGACCAAGTGTGCGAGCCGACGGTGTGACCCTCCGCCAACACCTTTTTGAGGATCTCGGGATGGTAGCCGGCGTGCTTGCCGATCGGGAAGAACAGCGCCTTGGTGCACTCGTCGGCCAAAGCCTTGAGCACGCGTTCGGTATTGCCGGGCCACGGGCCGTCGTCGAAGGTCAGCACGACCTCCTTGTCCTTCAGGAAGTCGTACGCCTTGAAGTGCTCGAAACCGAAGCCGGGTGCGCCGGTGGTGTCGATCTGCACCACGCGCTCGACGCCCCACGCTTTCGGATTGTCGCATTTTTGAGTCGCCGCCGCCGGGGCAGGGGTCTTCGCATCTTCGGCCCAGGCGGACGCGGCCGCCGCCGACATTGAAATTGCCAGAGCTAACGTCAGAGCGGTACGCATCAGATTCTCCATCGCCTTCATTTTTGGAGGCATAAGCGCCTCAGCCGGGAAAAGTTTGGCTATTCAGTATTCAGTACGACTTTGACCTTTTAAGTCAACGCGACGGGCGAGCGCAGCTGCGGCTGTGGGTAAAATGCTAAGGAATAAATACGGTAGATCAGTATCTTACGTCAGTAACCTTGAAAGGGGCTGAAAAGCCGACCAAGAAATTATGGTTGATATCCAACAAACTGTTCTGTTCGAACGGCCCTGCCGGCCGACCGCGTTGCCGGCCGAATAGGCGTGCCCGTAGCCTTCGCCGCGACATCGTCAATATTGCCCCCTATGGCTTTAGGCCTTAAGTGATGAGGGCAACTGGCAGCGTTGGCTGGAGGATTTCGATGCCGCCTACGGCCTTCAACACGGCAAGCCGTTCGCGGCCGCTGCTGCTTGCGGTTCTCGGCGGGGCGATCATCGCGGGGACGGTGGGCCTTTGGGCCTATTACGGCACCGCAGTGTTCTTTGAAATCGTACGCACCGGCTGGATTGCGTGCTTTTGACGCCCTAGCCTTGTGAGGCCCAATGACGGCCCGTACCTCCCATATCGTGCTCGTGTTGTCCGCCTTCGTAGGCGGGCTGGTCATTTTTCTCGGCGTGTTTCTTTACGCCACCGGGCAGTTCGGGGGCGGCGGTCCCGGGCCGTCGGCGATCGGCGGACCGTTCAACCTGATCGACCAGGACGGCAAGCCGATCACCAATCAGGACATGAAGGGCAAGCCGTTGCTGGTGTTCTTCGGCTATACGCATTGTCCGGACATTTGCCCGACCACGCTGTTTGAGCTCTCCGAGGTCCTGCACGCCATGGGCAAGGATGCCGACCGCGTCAATGCGCTGTTCATCACGGTGGATCCCGACCGCGACACGGCGGCGGTGATGAAGGATTACCTGTCGAGCTTCGATCCGCATTTGCACGGCGCGACCGGCGATGAGCAGGCGATCGCGCAGGTCGAAAAGGCCTACCGCGTCTATGCCAAGAAGGTGCCGACCAAGAACGGCGACTACAGCATGGACCACAGCGCCGTGGTCTATCTGTTGGACAAGGAAGGCCGCTTCGTCGCGCCGTTCAACCTCAAGCGGCAACCCGCGGAAGCGGCTGAGGCGCTGCGGAAGTATCTGTAGCGCGGTCCGCGAGCGCCGGCAGATCGCCTGTTTGGGCCAGTCCGGTGAGATGGCGTTCCAGCTCCAGCAGCGAGTGCGTCATGTCGGCGGCGAGCCGCGAGCTTTTCGCCAGACCGTGCTCGGTCTTCTCCCAGGCATAAGGTGAAACAACAAGCTGGCAGAGCCCGCGCCAGGCCGCAAGCGAGAGCAGCAGCCAATGCAGCGGCGTCAGCACCAGCACCCAGGCACTCGCCAGCAGGCCGCGGCGCGCCAATCCCAGCCAACCGAGGAAGACCGAGGTCAGATAGCCGATGACGATCGTGGCGCCGTAAAGGGCCGCCAGGATCGTCACCGCCACGCTGTCGCTGCGCCACATCAGCTCGCCGCTTGCCAGCGAATAGATCAATCCGCCCATGAACAGCGGGTGCACCAGCGCGGCCAGCACATTG
>CAZLWN010000234.1:0-3789 GCA_964563195.1 uncultured Undibacter sp.
AATCCTCCCTTCCTCAAGCCGCTAAATCTGTCTCACAGGCGCTGATGTCGGACACTAGCCAGCTCTCTTTAATCCTGCGGTAGCGGAGAATATCCCAGGTGAGGTCGGCGACATCCTTGATCCAGATTTCTTCAACGATGTCGGTTGGCTTCAGATCTATCGAAAGGCGCGCAAACAGAGCGTCATAAGCCTCCGGATCTTCTCCCCTAAGGATTGGAGCGGTACCGAATGGAAAGGTCTGTGGCGGATCAGGCAGTTGCGACGTGCGGTTCAGTCTTCGCCTCTCAACCATTTTTTCCTCACTACTCGAATCGGTGCAAAAAGCTCGCTGCTTTTTATCCGATCTTAGTGACGCAGATTTCGGTTCTTTTGGCAAACGGTGCGAATTTAGTTTTATTAATTAGCTGGAGTATGAGGTAAGCTACTGATGTGCCGTCAATTTCTCGATCGACAGAAACGCGTCGCACGAAACTCAGCTCACAATGCAGGGGGTGATGTGCCGCTGACGAATCCAATCAAGCGTGACTACCGAAATCGGTATGGATGATTAGACGCTCGACCTCGCGCCCATGGCTCATGTCTTCTGAGAGCAGCTCGCGACAGCCCAGTGCGCGGGCAGCCGCTAAAATCGCCGCGTTTTCCAATATGACAGCGCGTAAGTCAGCTTGATCTCGAGCGCGCCGAAGCCACGGATCACAGCGTGGCTTGGATCGGGTTGCCTCCCATGGTGAGGAGGCATCGTTTTCGACAGCACAATGTAAAACGATTCTTTTTGCGTGCACATTTGCGACGAATTCGCTGCAGGCAACTTTGGAGAGTCACTGCGCAGAATTGGCAGCAAAAAATTGAATGCACGTTAGTGAAATGGGTTGTGGATAGTCACACCTTCGATTTCGCGCCCATGGCCCATGTCCTCGGAGAGCAGCTCACGGCAGCCCAGTGCGCGGGCAGCCGCAACAATCGCGGCGTCCCAATACGACAGCCGGTAAATTGCTTTGATCTCGAGCGCGCCGAGCATGATGGGCAGCGTGATCTCCTGCACCTTGAAGCGCAGCCAGGTACGCATAAGCCCGACTGCGATTTCGTGGGCAATGGCATCCGTTCGCGTGGCGCGGGTGGCTTGCACGTAGAATTCCTGCAACACCTGGACTGAAAGCGCGATGTTTTCGGTGTCGAGCAATGCAACGGCGATCTCGCGTTTGGCCGCTTCCGACGGATCGCGGCTGATCGAGTAGAGAAGGACGTTGGTGTCGATAAAACGCGGCGCGGTCATGAGCGGCGCCCGTGCAGGTCCTCACGCGACACGCGGTCTGCGGCACGAAAGCTCGTAATACGCTCCCGCAGGGCTCGCTCCTCGCGCTTCAGCCGATCCGTGTCGCTTTCGCCGGCGGCAAATTCAGCCAGGAAATGCTTCACGAGTGCGGACACGGACGTGTCCTGCTCGGCGGCTTTTATGCGTGCCTTGCGATAGGTTTGGTCGTCTACAGTTACTGTGATATTTTTCATATTCTCACAGTAACAGCACAAGCGGGGAAGTCAAGTGGGTTCAAGCCCGCAAGGGTCCGCACCCGGCTCACTTTGCCGCGCGCTCACCTGGGCGCACGCTAGGCCCGGCGTTCTCGTGGATGAAATAGCGCACCGAATCCAATTGGGTTCGTTTCGTCAATGGGTGGCGGACGGCCGGCCGGCGGAAGACGAGACGATATCCGTGCCGCCCTTGCCGATGAGGCCCTGGCCGCCGGCCTCAAGGGCCGCATCGAGGAGATGCAGGGGCGCCTGGACCGGCTGCAAGACAGGGCCGCCAAACGCCGGCAAATCGCCAAGGACGTGATGGTCGAGCTCGACCTGAAGAAGGTTGTGGCTCCGGATTTTACCGCATCCATAAGGCCGGGAATGGCCGCCGTGAACCGGCGCGAGTTTCTTGGCCATGTGCGACCCTCCTTGGTCTGAGCGTTGGACCTCGCGACGCCGCGGCGAGTTGCAAGCCATGGCCAGCCTTCCCGCCTCTCAATGCGCCCGATGGTCGCAATACCGATCTTAGCGGTAAGCGTGTGAAGAGGCCCACCAATAAATAGTTCTTGGTCCCAATATGGGACTATGCTAGATTGGCGATGTGAGGATTATTGCGCGTAGCACACTTAGGGCCTTCCTCAATCGAAGCCCCGGCTATGCCGACGCACGCGAGCCGGTCATGGCTTGGTACAGGCAAGTCAAGAGTGCTGATTGGGCGATGCCAGCAGACGTGAAACGTACGATCCATAGCGCAAGCATTCTCAAGGATGGCCGCGCGGTGTTTAACATCGCAGGCAACAAATATCGCATCGTGGTGTGGATCAACTATCCCTATCGGGTGGTTTACATCCGCTTCATCGGTACGCACCGTCAGTATGACACAATTGATGCACAGACCATTTGAAGGTTGCAGCCATGAATATCGCACCGATCAAAACCCAGCGTGACTATCGCCGCGTTCTCAAGGAAGTTGAGGACCTGATGGTCGCAAAGCGCAATACTCCCGAGGGCGATCGCCTTGATGTGCTTGTCACGCTGGTGGAGGCGTGGGAGCGGAAGCATTATCCGCTCGATCTCCCTGACCCAGTGGCGGCGATCAAATACCACATGGACCAGAACGGGCTGAAACCGCGCGATCTAATTCCCTTTATTGGCAGCCGCAATCGCGTGCACGAAGTACTCAATGGCAGGCGACCGCTCACACTCAAAATGATCTGGCGATTGCACAAGGGTCTCGGTATTCCCGCCGAGTCGCTCATCAAGAGCCAGGCGGCATGACGCGCTGGAATTAGATCGACTGGATCCCGATGGTACCCGCCAAGTGTTGCGAAGGGCACGCGTGATCACGAAAAAGGCGAGGAAGTGCTCCATTGCAAAACCGAGCCCCGTCCGGGGCACCCAATTGCCGCGGCCCAGCGAGGCGATCACGACCAGGGCCATGGCGGCCGCACTGCAGAATTTTGTCACACGCCGCAGCCATCGAACCACGGATAGACCCCCACAACTATTTGGGCTTCTTCAACCGCTTTCGCAGGCGCACGCCCGGGCCGCCGCCGTTCTCGTCGATGAACTCGACGCCGGTACCGCGACTCCGCGCCAGACTTGACTATTTTCGGGCCCGCAACACCCGCCTTCTCGGCTTCCGGAGCCGGACCCCCTCGCCACCCCCGTTCTCGTCGAAAAATTGAACACCGGCGGCTTCGACTGCATTTCGAATTTTTTGCGCCGTGTTCTCGCGACCGCCCAGATCGCCATCAACAGCCTCCAAACGGGCGATTGTCGGCTCGGATACTCCAGATTCCCGAGCCAAATCGGCTTGGGACCATCCAAGCAGCGCTCTCGCTGCCTTGATTTGCCTAGTACTAACCAACTGACCCGCCTTTTGATAGAAATTCTATTGACTCTGCCGGCTGCTTGCATTAATAGAAATTATATCAATGCCGCAGAGGCGACATCGCAGTTTAACTGATCTGGAGTTTTGCCATGAACCTCGAATTTGCAGCCATAGCCTATCGCGCTATCCGCGACCGTATCCGGGCGCAAGACCCCCAAATCGACGAGCAGACGCTGGCTGATACCGTGGAGGGGGTCTCACTGATCTGCACGAGATCCTCATGGCGGTCATCCGTGCCGTCCTTGCCGATGAGGCCCTGGCTACCGGGCTCAAGGGCCGCATCGCAGAGATGGAGGACCGGCTAGCCCGGCTGCAGGACCGGGCCGCCAAACGCCGCCAGATCGCCAAGGACGTGATGGTCGAGCTCGACCTGAAGAAGCTGA
>CAZLWN010000235.1:0-3730 GCA_964563195.1 uncultured Undibacter sp.
CGCCAGTCCCTGAAACAATCTTAGTGAACCACCAAATCACTGGTACTGAAAAAGGCGGCTAGACAGGATCGGGATTCCCGATGGCGAGCAAAACGGGGCCGTAGGTGATTTGCCGCGACAGAAAGGGCCTAATTGATTGAACGCAATACCCTTTAGGCGAAATGTGCCCAGTCCACTCATTTCAATCGCATCTCGAAGAGCCAATTAGGGCGCGTACTCATAAATCCACTTCCACGTGGGCCGCTCAGCTGATGTCGGCTTCGCGCCGAAAGCCACCGAATTGCTGCGTCGCCGCGAATTGACGTGATGGGCCATAAGCCGACATCGGCATCATCGATCGGCTCAGTCGGCAACCGGAATCGGGCCCTCAATTTGCCGCTCCTCCTTCGGATTCAGGTTGGCGTCTGCACCGAGGTATTTTACCTGCGCGCCCAAAACCTTGCCGTTGAACTTGAAGGGCGCTTGGTCGTAGTACTCGATCCCCACCGGTGAGCCGAGATCGATGCCGAAATCGAGGGCATCGTTGGCGGTAAACACAAGCGGTGCGCTGACCGGCACCTCGCCGGAGGCAACTTCCTTATCGTTGACTTTCATCACCACTTTGAGCGGACCGGCTGGCTTGCGCTCGACATAACGCGTCTCGACCTCGATCTTTGTCTTGCCGGCCGGCAGTTTGCCCTTGGCCTTGATGTGGGTGCGCTGGATCTCGAACAGATTGTATTCGTAGGACAGCACGCCGTCCTTGACGTACAAGGCGAGGCCGCCGGAGAAGCCGCCGAGGGCGAAGATCACACCGTTGGCGTTTGCCGGCACGTCAACATCGACGCTGACGATGTTATGTTTGTTACCCAGCGCCGGTGCCGCAAACTCCGGCATTCGCGTGATCGCCCCCGGGAAGGTCCACGAGGTGTAGGGGGGCGCTAATTTGAGCTCGGGATGCAAAATGGGAACCCACATCCCGCCACCGACGGGCAATCCCTTGTTCTTGGTAAGCTCGATCAAAAACAAATCCTTCAGGTCTGCAAGCTTCTCCGGCATCTTGGCGGCGAGATCGTCGGCCTGTGACCAGTCCTTGTTCAGGTCGTAAAGCTCCCACTTGTCCTTGTCTGGCGTCCATTCCTGAATGCCTTTGGGCAAGCCGGCGACCCAAGGGAGGCGTGGACCGACGGCTGAGGCCATCCAGCCGTCGTGATAAATCCCGCGGCTACCCATGATGTCGAAATACTGGGTTGGCTTTGCCACTTTGACATTTGCATCATTAAAGGTTTTTACGAAGCTGACGCCGTCGAACGGATCCTGCGGCACACCGTTGACCACGCGTGGCGGCGTGATGCCCAGGATGTCGTAGATAGTCGGAACTACGTCGTTGACGTGCAGGAATTGAGAACGTGGCTTGGCGTCGGGCTTGATTTTCGCGGGCCAGGAGACGGCCAGTGGATTGCGCGTACCGCCAAAATACGAGGCAAGCAGCTTAGTACCCAGATAGGGCGAACTGCCCGCCCAGGCCCAGCCGGCATGATACATGTTATCGGTCTTAGGCGAGCCCAGCACATCGAGACCGCCCAGGGCATCGAGTGCTTTGATGTGCTGTTTGGTCGTCGATGGAATGCCATTCTGTGCGAGCAATTCGCTAATCGTTCCGTTCTGGCCTTCCGCCGATGCGCCGTTATCGCCCCAGATGTAGAAGATCAGCGTGTTCTCGCCATAGCCAAGCTGGTCGATTTCGTTGACGATGCGGCCTACTTGCGCATCCACATGTTCGGTAAAACCGGCAAACACCTCCATCAGGCGGCGCTGGAACGGCTTCTCGTCTGCGGGGATTGAATCCCAGGACGGCAAGGTGGCGGGTCGCGGCGTCAGCTTGGCGCTCTGCGGAATCCAGCCCATTTGCTTGGCGCGCTTGAAGACGCGCTCACGGTACTTGTCCCAACCGTCATCGAACTTTCCCTTGTACTTGTTGGCCCATTCGTTCGGCACCTGATGCGGACCGTGAGAAGCACCGCTCGCCCAGTACATGAAGAAAGGCTTATCGGGCGCAAGGGCCTTATGCTGCTTCAGCCAGTGGATCGCGTCATCGGCCAGGTCCTCGCTCAGATGATAATAGTTGTGACCGCCGGACGTCTTCGGATGCTCGACATAGGCTGTGTTGCGCACAAGCATCGGCTCGTATTGCGATGCTTCACCTGCGAGAAAGCCGTAGAAATATTGGAAACCGTAGCCTGTCGGCCAATAGTCAAAGGGGCCGGCAGCGATTGTGTCCTCCGCTGGCGTGTTATGCCATTTTCCCCACGCCGCGGTGCTATAGCCGTAGTCCTTGAGCACCTCGGCCACCGTCGCGCTGCTTTTTGGGATGGTGCCACGATAGCCGTCCCAGTCGTTCGCCAACTCGGTGATCTGGCCGTTGGCCACGCGATGATGGTTGCGTCCGGTCAAAAGCGCTGCGCGGGTCGGCGAACACATCGCTGTCGTGTGAAACCGATTAAAGGAAATGCCCTCCTTGGCGATTTTGCTCAGCGTCGGCGTGTGGATCTCGCCGCCGTAGGTGTCGGTCTGGCCGGGCCCGACATCGTCGATGATCACGATCAGAATATTCGGCGCATTCTTGGGAAGATGGCTAGCGGCTGGAAGCGGGCTATAGGTCGAGTCCTGCATGGTCAGCCCCGCCGTGCTGCCGGACGGCTTGGGCGGGAACGGCAGAACCTCCTGCGCGGCAGCCGGGAGCACAAACGCCGCGCCAAGTGCGACTGCGAACACGCCGCCCTTCAACGAAGGCATCAGTCTGATTGCTTGCATCGCCATCCCCCGAACTCTATTTCGCGATGGGCATTATTTTTTTATTTGTGGCCGTAATAAGTTTGACCCACATCAAGGGCCGCAGCGGACACATGGTCGCAGGTTAGCCGCGTCCGTTCCGGGTCATTTTCGACCGGGGGGCGAGGCCAGCAGCAGGTCCCGCCATGTCCGCTGTGCCCCCAAAGCGGAAGTGAAATCAAGGTATTGGCATCGGCCTCGATGGGCCTTTGTGAGTTGATGGCGTCGCCCGGTACGTGATTCAAGCTCCCAAACCGGAGCCTCGAATCATGCGCTATGAACTCACCGCTTGTGAATGGGCCGCCATCAAGCCGTTTCTGCCGAACAAGCCGCGCGGCGTACCGCGGGTCAATGACCGTCGTGTCCTCAATGGCATCTTCTGGGTCTTGCGATCTGGAGCACGGTGGCGCGATCTGCCGAATGCATTTGGTTCTTACACCACTTGTTACAATCGCTTCGTTCGCTGGCGTCGAGCGGGCGTGTGGGCCCGGATTATGAATGCACTGGCTGGCGCCCATGACACCGCCGTGCAGATGATCGACACCTCTATCGTCCGCGTACATCAGCATGGTGCATGCATCACGCGGAACAAACAACAGTCGATGGGCTGGTCGCGAGGCGGATTGACCAGCAAGATTCATGCGGTCGTCGATACCAACGGGCTACCGTTGCGGCTCGCACTGACAGCCGGAGAGGCCCACGACAACCGGCTTGCAGGCAAACTTCTATCGCGCCTGAAGTCAGAAACAATGCTGCTGGCCGACCGTGGCTATGACGCCGACTGGATCAGAGTCCTTGCCACCAAGAAAGGCGCCTGGGCCAATATCCCGCCACGGTGCAATCGCAAAAAGCCGATCTGCTTCAGCCCTTACCTCTACCGCGCACGCAACCTGGTCGAACGGTTCTTCAACAAGATCAA
>CAZLWN010000236.1:0-3719 GCA_964563195.1 uncultured Undibacter sp.
GCATCGGCATCATGCGGTCGATGGCGTTGTTGAGCGCGGCCGGCGGCTGCAGATGTCGCGCCGAGAACAGCTGGCGCAACGGTAAGAGATCGATCAAGAGTTCGATCAGCGCCTCGGGGTTGCGGCTGATGTGCCCGCCATCCGGCAGGATTTGCAAGCCGAACTCGTCGCTGAGACGGCGCGCATTGGGGCGCAGCAAGGCGGACTGGCCCTGCAGGCAGAGCGCCGCGTAGGTGAGCGCGATCAACGCCTGCAGCCGCGGCAGCCCGTCGCGCGAAGCTTTGAGCGAGCGATGCAAGTATCGCACCTGCCGCGACAGGCTGCGGATGAACCGCCGGTAGAAGCGCGCATCGGCGTCCTGCAAGATGAAGGGCGCCTGGCTGAGCCAGCAGATGATCCGGCGCGACAGAATGTCGAGCCGCCAACCGAGCGGATGCCATGAGCCTTGCAGGTTGATCCATTCGTCGATCAGCGAGCGGGCATTGGCGCGGGTGATGGCGGACTCGGCCGCGCGCAGGTGGCGCAGCCAAGCGAAGCTCAACAGCACAACCGCCCACTCGTCCGACGGCGGCGTCAATTCAAATGCCGAACGTCGGTCGCAGATCACCACTCTGCCGGCAAAGGCGAAGCGGCCGGCATAGATTTCGGCGGCGCGGGTGGCGTCGGCGGTGCGCAAATCTTGCGGCGCAATCACCAGGCGGTCGGTGGAGGCCGAGCTGTAGCGCCAGCGCGTGAGCGGATGAGCGTTGAAGTGGGCAATTAGGCTGCGGAATGCACGGCGCCCGATGAGCACGGAGAGCCTCGCCCGCTCCGCGATCGAAAACCGCATCATCAAGGCGTCCGTCCCCTGCCGCGCGTCTTATTTCTTGCGCGCGATTCCCCACGATAGCCAAGGGCCTGTCCAGGGCCAATATGCCTTGGCGGCCTGAGGATTAGGGCGCCTGGCGGACAAGGCGGGCGGCATAGAAGCCATCAAGCCCGCCCCAGCGCGGATCCGGATCGGCCAGATGCGGCGGCAGCGTGCGCAGGTCGCCGTCGCCGGTGACGAACTCGCCGTGACCGGCAAGCTCGGAGGCAGCAACCTGATTGCGGACGAGGCGCGCGTCGCGGGCCAGTAGCCTTGCGATTTGCTCGACCCCTTCCTCCGGCTCTAGCGAGCAGACGCAATAGACGAGGACGCCGCCCGGCTTTACCAACTCCACGGCGCGCTCGAGTAGGCGCTGCTGCAATGCGGTGAGCGTGGCGATATCGGCTTCGGCCTTGAGCCAGGGCACGTCGGGATGGCGGCGGATGGTGCCGGTCGAAGAACAAGGCGCATCGAGCAGCACGGCGTCGAAAGGGCCTCCTTGCCAATCCAATACGTCGGCAGCGACGGTCTCGGCGTCGAGCGCGAGCCGCGCGAGATTGTCGCGCAGACGATCGAGGCGCGCGGGCGACCGATCGACCACGGTGACGCGGGCGCCGCGAAAGCTGAGCTGCGCGGTCTTGCCGCCGGGCGCCGCGCACAGATCGGCGACGCTCAGCCCGCGCACGTCGCCGAGCAGGCGCGCCGGCAGCGCAGCGGCGGCGTCCTGCACCCACCAGGCGCCTTCGTTGAATCCGGGCAGCAGCGAAATCGCGCCTTGTGCCAGCGTGCGCACGCTGCCGGTCGGCAGCACGCGCCCGCGCAGCCGCTCGGCCCAACCTTCGGGATCCTGCTTGACGGTGAGATCGAGCGCCGGCTCGTGGCCATTGGCGACTGCGATCGCGCGGGCGGTCTCGGTGCCGTAGGTTTTGCGCCAGCGCGCCAGCAGCCAGTCCGGTGTGTCGCGGGTGGTGTTGCCGAGGCTGAGCGCCTCGCGGTTCTGCGCCACGCGGCGCAGCACGGCGTTGACCAGGCCGCCATAGCGCGCCGCGCGCCGGTCGGCCTGGGCGAGGCGCACCGACAGATCGACCGCGGCGTGGTCGGGCACCTCGAGCCACAGAATCTGCACCGCGCCGATCAGCAGAATGGCTTCCGTGCGCGGCGCGTCGGCGGGGAATCCCTTCTCGAGAAATCCGCCCAGCAGGTGGCGCAAGGTCCCAAGCCGCCGCAGCGCAGTGGCGGCGAGCCGGCGCATCAGCGCACGATCGCGGTCGGCGAGCGAAGCGATGCCGGGATGGGCGCCTTTGCCGGTGAGCTGCTCGTCGAGCGCGATGCGCCGCCGCAGCACGCCGTCAAGAAGGTCGACGGCAATCCTGCGGGCGGCGAGGCCGGGGACTTCCGGCTGAGGGGAGGTGCGCGGACGCGCCATGGCCCCGATCATTGCCACGAATTGTGTCCGGGTCGCGAAGCGTCTCGTGAAAAGTGCCATTAGCTCACAGCTTTACGGGCAGCCCGGTGCCGGCAATGGATTGCAATGTCATGTGATACTACTGTGGATTGTGCTTGCACGAATCGCCCTTGGGATGTAATGCCTAGGAGGATGTTCCTTGCTTTGAAAGCCTTCACCCTGCCCGCGCGCGGCGGCGCCCTTCTGCTGGCGGCGGCCGGCTTCGCCGCCGGCCTCAGTGCCGGCGCGCTGATCGCGCCGGTCGGCGCCAGCCGCGGCGTCGAAGCGCCGGTGGCGGCGCCGCAGCGGCCGGCAACGTCGGCCTTGCGCGGCGATCATGCGGCCCAAATGCTGCCAACCCAAGTGCTGCGCGTGATCGACGGCGACACCTTTGAGGCGCGCGTGCGCATCTGGCCGGGTATGGACGTCACCACCAAAGTGCGGCTGCGCGGCATCGATGCGCCGGAAATGCATGCGCGCTGCGGGGACGAGCGCGCAAAGGCGCTGACCGCGCGCGACGCGCTGGCACGTATCTTGAGCGAGGGCGCGGTTGGCGTCGCGGGCGTGGCGCAGGATAAATATGGCGGCCGCGTCGACGCCGACGTCTCGACGGCCGCGACGGCCGACGTCTCCGCCGTCATGCTTTCGCGCGGGCTGGCGCACCGCTATTCCGGCGGAAGGCGCGCTAGCTGGTGCGGGTGACTAGAACGCGTCGTCATGCGCGATCTTGACCCGCGCATCCATGCTGAGCGGCCGCATTGAAAAACCTTACGTAGTTTTTTTCGCCGGACCGCCTCATGGATTGCCGGGTCAAGCCTGGCAATGGCTGCGGAGAGGCTTTATTGCAGCACGTAGACGGCGGTGCCGACGCGCGCGCGCCGGTACAGGTCCATGATATCGGCGTTGTGCATGCGGATGCAGCCGTGTGAAACGAAGCGGCCGACCGAGGACGGATTGTTGGTGCCATGGATGGCGTACTTGCCGTGATCCAATCCCAGCGCTGCCGTCCCCATCGGGTTGCGCGGGCTACCGCCCGGAATGACCGGCGCATAACCGTGGGCGATGTCGGGCGGCGCGCGCCAGGCCGGATGCAGATTTTTCTCGGCGACCTGCGCGCGGCCGTGCCAGGCCATGCCGGCCTTGCCGACGCCGACCGGGTAGCGCACGGCGCGGCCCTCGCCGAGCACGAAGTAAAGCTCGCGTGCGTGGGTTACCACCACGATGCTGCCGGGCCGATAGTCGCCGCGAAAGGGCACGATCTCGCCGGCATAGGCGGGAAGTGAAATCAGCAGCAGTAGCGCGCCGGCGACGATGCGCGTCGCCCAGTCTTTCATTGCTCGACGATCACCGGGGTGCCGACGGAGACCATCGAGTAGAGCTCGCGGATGTCGTGGTTGTACATCCGGATGCAGCCGTGCGAGACGAAGC
>CAZLWN010000237.1:0-3718 GCA_964563195.1 uncultured Undibacter sp.
TCCGAATATTTTGGCGATGGTTCATTGCGGCTGACCGCTCCACTCAGCCCAGCCATTCGGCTTGGCGCGGACCGCATCCTGGTTGTTGGCATACGGGATCTCAAAAGAGACCAAGCCCCGGACACAGCCGTTCCATATCCTACTTTGGGTAATCTTGCGGGATATATGCTCGATCTCATTTTCATGGATAATCTCGATGCCGACATCGAACGATTGCAACGCATCAACAATACCCTGTCATTGCTTGATCCAGATAAACGCGCGGAAACCCGGCTGCGCAAAATTGACGTCATGACCATAGAGCCGTCCCAAGACCTGCGCACAATTGCAGGACACCACGCGCATGAAATGCCAACGACGATCCGAATGCTCATGCGCGGGATTGGCGCCTGGGACAAGGAGTGGCGTTTGGCCAGTTATTTGCTGTTCGAGCCACCGTATATCCAAGAGCTAATCGAACTTGGCTATCAGGACGCGATGACGCGCCGTGAAGAACTTCTAGAATTTCTGCATTTTCGATGACTGCGCTTCTAATCAATGGTGACAAATATTCGCCAACGCCGCACGAGATTTACCCAGCACCGATTGGCGGTCATCCAATGGATGACCGCATCGATTCTTGATGAGTTCGGCAGATCAGCGACTATCGCAAATAAATAGATTCGCTCAGGCCGCGTCGCGGTTGTCGGCGGCCATTTCCCCGCTTGCAATAGCCGCGTCGCGGTTTTCGGCGGTCATTTCGCCGCCGGCCGTCGCCTCGCCCAAGCCAATGGCGCTGAGCAGCTTCTCGATCTCAAAACGCGCGCTGGCGTGCGACAGCGTCGGGCGCGTGCCGAGCGTGCGCTCGTTGAGATCGTCCATGGCGGTCAATCCGCGCGGATAAAATTCGCGGAAAACCACCCGTTCGGCCAGCCCATCGATGCAGCGAAAATCCAGCCTTCGCGAAAGTTCCTGCAAGCCCTCGCCCACCTGCCGCTTGTTGCGCGAGCGCACCGCCGTCAGGCGATTGCGCAGGACGATCCAATTAATGGCGGCCTGTTCGAGCAGCTGGCGCTGGCTGCGCGCCTCTTCGACCATCTGGGCGTAGTGACCGGTGCCGCTGACGCCGAGGGTGGCGGGATCGACGGCGGCCAGCACGTCGAAGTCGACAAAGCTGTCGTTCATCGGGGTCACCAGCGTGTCGGCCATGGTATGCGCCAGCCGCGTCAGATAGCTGTCATGACCGGGCGTGTCGATGACGATAAAATCGTTGTTCTCAGCCAGCGCATCGACCGCATCGGTGAGCGCCTTGCTTCCCGCGGCCCGATCCTCCGCGGTTGGGAAATTGACCATGTCGCCCAAACTAAGATGTTCGGGAATTTCCAACTCGCGCGCCGCCTGCTCAGCCCAGGCGCGCCGGTTCTCAATATAATTGGTGAAGCTCTTTTGCCTGGAATCGAGATCGATGGTGGCGACGCGTTGGCCCGCCTTCAGCAGCGCGATCGCGATGTGCATTGCGACGGTGGATTTGCCCGATCCGCCCTTTTCGTTGCCGACCACGATCACGCGCGCGGAGCGCGCACCGGTTGCCGCAGGAATCGCCATGGTTGCCCTCGCAAAAATTGGTTGGGGATACGCACTACGGCCGGATTGTTTTGCTCAAATTATTTGTCACTGATTCGTAAAGTTCCCGCAACCCGCAATATGCGTCCTTTTCGAAAATTCTCTTTGCGCGTGGCAACATAGCCAACGCGCAACCGGCCGGCCGGACGCAGCGCCGCTGAGGCCGTCACACTAAATTATCGCTGCGCGTCGACGACTTTCTCGATGGAACCGTCCATCAGCACGATTTCGCGGTCCATGCGGGACGCCATGGCCAGATCGTGGGTGACCGCCACCACCGTCTTGTGGCGCTGGGATACCAGCTCGCGCAGCACCTCGAACACCTGTTCGCTGGACTTGGAATCGAGCGAGCCGGTCGGCTCGTCGGCCAGGATCACCGGCGGCTCGTTGGCGAGCGCTCGCGCCACCGCGACCCGCTGGCGCTGGCCGCCGGAGATCTGGTCCGGCCGCTTGTGCATGTGATCCTGCAAACCGAGCGAGGCCAGCAGATCGCGCCCGCGCTCGCGCATGGCGGCCGGCGACAGGCGCCCGAGCGCCCGCATCGGCAGCATGACGTTGTCGAGGATGGTGAATTCCGACAGCAGGAAATGGAACTGGAACACGAAGCCGAGGAAGGTAAGCCGCAGGAAGGCGCGCTCCTGCTCGTCCATATGCACGGTGTCGCGGCCGCGCAGCAGCACCTCGCCCGTCGTCGGCAGGTCGAGCAGGCCGAGCAGATAAAGCAGCGAGGACTTGCCGGAGCCGGAGGGGCCGGTGATGGCGACGAACTCATTGTCGCCGATTGACAGATTGATGTCGTGCACCAGCACGGTCGGCACGATGCCGGGCAAGATGCGGGTGACGTTGCGCGCCTCGATCAGCGGCTGGGCGCCGGCGGAAGCCGCGGCGCGCGGCTGATGTGCGGGCGCGAGGCTCATGTGGCACCCCGGATGATCGCGACCGGATGCTCGCGCGCCGCCTTGCGCGCCGGCGCGTAGCCGGCGCTGACCGAGGAAACCAGCGCCACCAGCCCGGCCAGCAAATAGTGCAAGGGGTCGTAGGCGAGCGGCAGGTGGTTGGAATCGATGAACGGGTTGGTGATGCGGACCGCGCCAAGGCCGCGGCTGAGCAGATAGCCGAGGACGAAGCCGACCAGCGCGCCGACCAGCCCGATGATCAGCGCCTCGACCACGAAGATCGAGCGCACCGTGTGCTCGGAGAGGCCCAACGACTTCATGATGGCGATATCGCGCGCCTTCTCGTGGGTGATCGTGGAGATGATGTTGTAGGTGCCGAAGCTCGCCACCAGCAGGATGGCGCCGACCACGGCGTACATGATGATGTTGCGGATGATGAAGGTCGAGAGCAGGTCCTCATTGGCCTCCTGCCACGACACCGACTTGTAGCCGGTCTCGCTCTCGATGCGGGCGGCGATTTCGCGCGATTTCAACGGATTGTTCAGGTGCACGCGCAATTCGTTGATCATGCCGGTCTGCCGGGCAAGGATCTGCCCGGTCTTGGTCAACGTATAGGCGGTCGTCTCATCGATCTGGCGCACGCCGGAATGGTAGAGGCCGACCACCTGGGCGTTGATTTTGGCGCCTTCGCTAGTCTGCAAAGTGATATTGGCGCCGATGCGGGCGCCGATCTTTTCCGCCAAACGGTCACCGAGCACGATGGCATTGGTGGCGCGGTAGAGCGCGTTGAGACCGGCGCCGCGCATCTGCTTGGGCAGCTCGGACACCTTGCTCTCGCGGCGCGGCTCGATGCCGATCACGCTGGCGGCAACGTCGTGATTGGCGTAGCGGATGATCGCCTGCACCTTCACCGAGGGCGCGACGGCACCGGGCAGCCAGGCTTCCAGCGCCGCCATGAGCGCGAGCGGATTCTTGACGCCGCGCCGGCGCGCCTCCGGCGTCAGCCCATGGAATTCGGCGGCATCGAACATCGCTGCCGCCGGCTGCGTCGGCGGATTGCGCCGTTCGTCGGAAACGGTGATGTGCGGCAGGCTGTCGACCATGCGTTGCACGAAATCGTCCTGCGAGCCGACCATCAGCGCGGCCATCATGATCGAGAAGCCGACCCCGGTGGCGACGCCGGCGACCGCGAAGCCGGTCTGCCGCACATGGGCGCGCAC
>CAZLWN010000238.1:0-3680 GCA_964563195.1 uncultured Undibacter sp.
CCTTGATGCCAAAAGACATACTTCAAGTCGGACCACTTCAACGAGGGCGGATCAGAAGGGTTGACGGGATATGAGTTTAGCCGCGGCGGACGCTGTGTCCGTCTATCATACTGTTAGGTTATTGATTTTGAGCTCATTCGAAAGTTGACGGCTGCACATACCCGCAAAGCCGTCCAAAATGAACTGGCCTCAATCGTTGGCTCCGATAAGCGTGATTATCGGCAGTCTTCGGCCGCACATCGGTTGATTTACAGGAAATGCTCGCTGCTTCGCATAACTGTTAGCGCCAGAATCTGGGCGCGCGGCACTATCGAGCCAAGCTCGACATATTCTTCGGGGCTGTGAGTCCGGGCACCGATCGGTCCTACGGCACAGATTGTTGGTGCGCCGACACCGGCGGAAAAGCCTGCGTCAGAGCAGCCGCCGGTGAATATTCCCGCAATTTTTTTTCCTAGAGCCCGGCCGCAATCGGCGTATAGTTCGAACAGGCGCTTACTCTCGGCAGTCTGCACCAGCGGGAGGAATTCGGCATAGATTTCTAATCTCGCACTGGTGCCGGGGATCGTCGAATGCGCCATGATGGCCTTTATCTTTTCTAGAATGGGGCCGCGGTCGTCTGGCGCGATGGTACGCAGATCGATCTCACCGCGCGCCGAAGGCGCGACGGTGTTCACCGTCTGCCCGCCGGAAGCGACGCCGACATTGACCGTGATTCCGTTGCTTAGATCTGTCAGCGCATGCAGGGCGAGAATTTTGTGTGCCAGTTCAACGATGGCGCTCGCGCCTTGCTCAAAATTGGCGCCCGCATGAGCCGCCTTACCGGTGACCTCAAAGCGCATAAAGATGCCCGCTTTTCGGCCGGTGACGACGGAATTTTCCGGTCGACCAGGTTCGGCGTTCAAGACGAGGCGGGCGCGCCGCGCCTCCTGCTCAATGACGAGGCGCGAGGAGGGTGAACCGATCTCCTCATCGGCCGTAAAAAGGGCGATCACCGGGGCCGAAGCTGTTGAAAATTTATGTAGCGCGGCGATTACGAAGCAGTTCATCACCAAGCCGGCCTTCATGTCGGCAACGCCGGGGCCAAACCCGCACAATCCGTCGCTGTGAAAGGGCCTGCGATCGGCCTCGCCGTCTGGATAAACCGTGTCGCGATGGCCCATCAGAAGAATGTTGCGATCGCCGGGGGCCCCAACCGTCGCACGAATGGCATTGCCAAATCTTTCGTTCGCGATCACGTCGTAGCGAATGCCGTGATCTTCAAAAAAACTACAGATCGCCGCACCGGCGCAGTCAACGCCAGCCTTATTGTAAGAACCGCTGTCGATATTAACCAAGGTTTCGAGTAGGCTCTGCATGGCCTCACTTTGGGCTGCGAGCCAGTCGAGCGCCTTGCGTTCCTGCGGGGAGATGTCGTCGCTCATGGCCGCGGCAATCGCGGTTCGGCTTCGCGGGCCGCCGCCTCCATAGTCATGAAGACCGCACCCTCATCCCCGAGCTTATCGACCAGTTCCTCGAGTGCCCGCATGCGATAGCCACGACCTATCACATAGGGGTGCATCGTATAGGTGAGCACACCCCAATCGACCGACTTCTTCATGTAGAGGAATTCGTCGAGCCAGCTTTGCATCACGGGACGAGCTGGCTGCATGCTGGCGAGCACCGTCGAAGCGGTGCGCATGAATTCAAAATGCGGGAAGTCGTCGAGCGACCAGCTGATGGGCATCTCTATCAACGCGGTCGGCTCGCCGAACCGAAACGGCTCGCCCAGCTTCGCGGCGTCGCCGCGCCGCGCGCGATAAGGCAGATAGTCGGCGCCCATCATGCTCGAGTCGTATAGGAAGCCTTGGTCGAGTAGAAGATCGACCGTATGCTCGCTCAGATCCCATGAGGGCGAGCGATAGCCGCGCGCCTTGCGTCCGCTGAGGCGCGCAATGGCATCGTTGGCGCGCACCAGATCGGCCTCCTCTTCGTCGCGGCTCTGGGTGGCTGGCGGGATATGTGCCCAGCTGTGATGTGCGATCTCGTGGCTGCAGGCAACCACCGCATCGCATTCCCGCGGCCAGCTCTCGATGGTAAAGCCGGAAATGAACCAGGTTGCAGCGATGCCGCGACTCTTGAGGAAATCGAGAATGCGGCCCGAGACCGCGGCCCCGAACTCGCCGCGCGACAACGGCGTCGGGGTGATCATCCCGCGGGCGATGAATCCAGCCTGCGTATCGAAGTCGAAGGTCAGGCAAACGATGTGCCGTGGCATAAGTTTTACCGGTATGACCCGCGCCTTCGATGCCGGCGCCAGCCTGGCATGATAGAAAGACGCATAGGGGGGTCAAGCATTGGCGGCTAAGGACATCGGCATCATCGTCAACGGCGCGACTGGGCGGATCGCGTCAACCCAGCATTTGGCGAACGCTCTGGCTCCGATCCGTAGTGAGGGCGGCCTGCTGGCCGGCCCAGACCGTATCATGCCCCGCCTGTTGCTGGTTGGGCGCGACAGCAGGCGGCTCGCCGACATCGCGCAGCGCATCGCCATCGATGATTGGACGACTGATCTCAATGCCGCGCTGGCCCGACCGGAGTTCTCCATTTTCTTCGACGCGGCGGCAACCCAGCAGCGCGTCTCGGCGCTAACCAAGGCGATCGCGGCCGGCAAGCACATCTACGCCGAAAAGCCGGTCGCCCCGTCGGTCGCGGATGGACTTGCATTGTTGCGTGCTGCGCAGGCACGTGGGCTCAAGCACGGAGCAGTCGAGGATAAGATCTTTTTGCCCGGATTGCAGAAGCTCGCGGCGCTCTCCAGCCGTGGTTTTTTCAGTCGCATTACCGGCTTCCGGCTGGATTTCGGCTGGTGGGTGTTCGACGGGTCCGAACGCGCGAGCCAGCGCCCAAGTTGGAATTATCAAAGTAGCGGTGGCGGCGGCCTGACATTGGACATGTACCCGCACTGGCGCTACGTGATCGAAAGAATCCTCGGCCCCATACGACGCGTGGTTACGGCAGCTACGACCGCGATGCCGGAGCGCATTGATGAGGTGGGCAAACCTTATCGCGTGGACGTTGATGACACATCAGTTACGATGGCCGAACTCGCAAACGGTGCGATCGGCGCGATCATCTGTTCATGGGCCACGCGTGTGCGCCGCGACGACCTACTGACGTTCCAGGTGGACGGTACCGGCGGGTCGGCGATAGCCGGCTTACATCGATGTTGGATACAAAGCGCGTCCGAGACACCAACCATCCGTCACTTCAATCCGAACACTGACATCGGCGTTGACTATTGCAGCGGATGGAAGGAGGCCGTTGGTGCCGTCGCCTATACCAATCCCTATCGGATTGGCTGGGAGAATTTCCTTCGACACGTTGCAACCGGTGCACAGCTGGTGAGCGACCTTTCGGCCGGTATTCGCGACGTTCAATTGGCGGAAGCGTGCTACCGCAGTGTCGCCGAAGAGAAATGGATTGCCATCGGTGACATTGCCGACTAACCGGCCGTCGAAGCCTCATGTGCTATCCTAAGGCCACATGACACGGGCGGCACGCCGGTAGAACTCAGAATTTGCGCCCAAGTGCGGGAGGGCTGTTTCGGGGCTGATATAAAAAGTCGATGCTAGTTCCCTCCGATAATTGATGGGGTGGATGGCCCCCTCAGCGGCATCGAATTGTGCCAAAAGGGCGGTTCA
>CAZLWN010000239.1:0-3619 GCA_964563195.1 uncultured Undibacter sp.
TCGGCGGCTACGACGTGGTGATGCTCGACACCGCCGGCCGCACCACGCTCGACGATGCGATGATGAGCGAGGCGGCCGAGATCAAGAAGGCCGCCAATCCGCATGAGGTGTTGCTGGTCGCCGACGCCCTGACCGGTCAGGACGCGGTCAATCTGGCGCGCGCCTTCGACGAGCGCGTGGGGCTGACCGGCATCGTGCTCACCCGCGTCGACGGCGACGGCCGCGGCGGCGCGGCCTTGTCCATGCGCGCGGTCACCGGCAAACCGATCAAGCTGATCGGCACCGGCGAGAAACTGGACGCGCTCGAGGAGTTCGAGCCTTCGCGCATCGCCGGCCGCATCCTCGGCATGGGTGACGTGGTGGCGCTGGTGGAGAAGGCGGCCGAGCATATCGACGCCGAAAAGGCCGCGCGCGCGGCCGCGAAGATGCGCAAGGGCGCCTTCGATCTGTCCGATCTGCGCGATCAACTCTCGCAGATGCAGGCCATGGGCGGCATGAGCGGATTGATGGGCCTGCTGCCGGGCGTCGCCAAGATGAAGAACCAGCTCGCCAACGCCAACATGGACGAGACGGTCATCAAGCGGCAGGTCGCGATCATCGATTCCATGACGCCGCGCGAGCGGCGCAACCCCGACATTCTCAAGCACAGCCGCAAGAAGCGCATCGCCGCCGGCTCCGGCACCAAATCGGAAGACATCAACAAGCTCCTGAAGATGCACCGGACCATGGCCGACATGATGAAGGCGATGGGCTCAGGCAAGCGCGGCGCGCTCGGCGGGCTCGGGCAAATGATGGGCTTCGGCGGCGGCATGCCGTCGCCGGAAGAAATGCAGAAGCTCGCCGAAAAGATGCCGGGCGGCGCCGGCGGTTTGCCGCCGACCATGCCGGGCATGCCGCAGCTGCCGCCGAATTTCCCAGGCATTCCGGGTTTGGGCGGAAAGTTTCCAGGATTGCCGGGCCTGCCCGGAAAGAAGAAGTGAATTCGGTTTAGTCAGAAAGGAACGCTGAAATGTCTCTCGTCATCCGCATGGCCCGCGCCGGCACCAAGAAGCGGCCATTCTATCACATCGTGGTTGCCGACTCGCGTAGCCCACGCGACGGCCGCTTCATCGAGCGGCTCGGCTATTTCAACCCGCTGCTGCCCAAGGAAAAGACCGAGCGGCTGAAACTCGATCTCGACAAGGTCAAGGACTGGATGAAGAAGGGCGCGCAGCCGTCCGACCGCGTGATGCGCTTTCTCGACGCCGCCGGCGTCGCCAAGCGCGAAAAACGCAACAATCCGGTCAAGGCGATTCCGCGCAAGGTTCGCAAGGCGCAGGCCGAGGAAGCGCTCAAAGCCAAGGAAGCCGCCGATGCGGCCGCCAAGACCGCCGCAGCCGCCAAGGCCGCCGCCGACAAAGCGGCCGCCGAGCAACCGGCGGCGAGCTGATGCGCGCGGCCTGAAACGCCGTGGCCGAGCGCATCCGCGTCGCCCGCATCGGGGCCGCGCACGGCGTCCGCGGCGAGGTCAAGCTGTGGCCGTTCACGCAAGACCCGATGGCGGTCACGAGCTACGGGCCGCTGGAAACCGAGGACAGCGCGCGGCGGTTCGAGATCGAAAGTTTGCGCCCGGCCAAGGATTTTCTGGTCGCGCGCATCGCCGGCGTCAGCGACCGCGATGCGGCAGAAGCCTTGCGCAATCTCGATCTGTTCGTGCCGCGCGAGCAGCTGCCGGAGATCGAGGAGGCCGACACCTTCTACTACGCCGACCTGGTCGGGCTTTCGGCGGTGACGGCGGACGGCGCGACGCTCGGCACGGTGACGGCGGTGCATAATTTCGGCGCCGGCGACATCATCGAGATCGCAGCCGTGGGCGGCGGCGCGCCGCTGATGTTGTCGTTCACAGAATTGGCGGTGCCGAAAATCGATTTGACGGCAAAACAGATCGTCGTTGTGCCGCCGGCCGAGATCGAGGTGAAGGAAGAAGACTGACAATGTGGCGCGCGCAACAAACTTCGTTCATTCCCGTACTCGGGTCCGGCCTTTGGCCGGCCCGAGCACAGACTCCAGCGGCAATCCAGAGCGACAACCTATGCGCCCGTAACTTTGGCTCCTGGGTCCCCGCTTTCGCGGGGACGAACGGAGATTGCTGATGTGGCGCGCCAGCGTGCTGACAATTTTTCCGGAGATGTTTCCCGGGCCGTTGGGCGCTAGCCTTGCCGGCAAGGCGCTCGATTCCGGCATCTGGTCGCTCGATACCCACGACATCCGCAAACACGCGACAGACAAACACCGCACCGTCGACGACACGCCGGCCGGCGGCGGTCCCGGCATGGTGATGAAGGCCGACGTGCTGGCGCGCGCGCTCGATGCGGTGCCGCACAACACCCGTCCTCGCCTGCTGATGAGCCCGCGTGGCGCGCCGCTGACGCAAAGCAAGGTGGCATCACTCGCCGCCGGCCTCGGCGTGACCATCGTCTGCGCGCGCTTCGAAGGCGTCGACGAGCGGCTGATCAAGGCGCGCGGGCTCGAAGAGGTTTCGCTCGGCGACTTCGTGCTCTCGGGCGGTGAGATCGCCGCGCTCGCGCTGTTCGACGCCTGCGTGCGGCTGTTGCCTGGCGTCATGGGCAAGGAGGCCTCGGCCGCGCAGGAAAGTTTCGCCGAAGGCCTCTTGGAATATCCGCAATACACAAGACCGCCGGTGTTCGAGGGTGAGCCGATCCCGGAGGTGCTCCTCTCCGGCGATCACGCCAAGGCCAAAGCCTGGCGCCGGGCGGAAGCCGAACGGCTGACCCGCGAGCGCCGGCCGGATCTCTGGGCCGCCTATCTAGCCCGGAAAAAACCCTAAAACCGGGCCAAAGCCGAGGATGACAAGGGATGAGCTTTGTAATACAAGCTCGCCGACCCATTCAGGATGGACAAGAGCCGCGCGCCGGATGCTGGCGCTGCCGACGGAGTTAGCCCCAATGAACCTCATCCAGCAGCTCGAAAAAGAGCAGGTCGAGAAACTCTCGGCCGGCAAGGACATTCCCGATTTCGGGCCGGGCGACACCGTGCTGGTCAACGTCAAGGTGGTGGAAGGCGAGCGCAGCCGCATTCAGGCCTATGAGGGCGTGTGCATCGGCCGTTCCGGCCGCGGCCTGCACGAGAACTTCACCGTGCGCAAGATTTCCTACGGCGAAGGCGTCGAGCGCGTGTTCCCGCTGTACTCGCCGATGATCGACTCGATCAAGCTGGTGCGCCGCGGCAAGGTGCGCCGCGCCAAGCTCTATTACCTGCGCGGGTTGCGCGGCAAGAAGGCGCGCATCGCCGAGGCCTCCGGTGCTGGCGGCCCGGAAGCGGCCGAGGCCGCCGCCAAGGAGTGAACGGCTATCGCGCCGGCCGGCGCGGAACTGCGGAAGTTGACGAAATGCGCGCGCTTCGCGGGCGCGCTATTTTTTTACTGCCGCGTTGGTGAAAGCGTCGAGCGCGCCAGTGACTTTCTTGACGACCGGATTGTCCTTCGGCAGGCCATGGGCCGCCGCCATGTCGGCCGGCGCCTCATAGGCCAGCCATACTTTGCCGCCTGCGTCCTGCCAGGCCAGCACCTTGAGCGGCAGGTCGAGCCCCATGGTCTGCTGCGCCTGCATCAGCGGGGTGC
>CAZLWN010000240.1:0-3609 GCA_964563195.1 uncultured Undibacter sp.
CTCCCTTCCTCAAGCCGCTAAATCTGTCTCACAGGCGCTGATGTCGGACACCGATCGCCCGTTACTGATCCATGTGCCCGTAAACACGGGGGCGACCGGGCGAGAAGCGCTGCGGAAGTTCTATGCCGAAATCTTCATTCCACAGATGCCGAAAGACGCCGAGTTGAAGTTATTGACGCGCAGCGTCGGCCAAGGCCGCATTATTGATGAGTTCATTCTACGGCTCACTCACACTGTCCGCATGGATTGGTTCGCACCCGGCATTGAGCCGACCGGTCGGCGCCTTGCCATACCTCATGTCGCTGTCATTGCCTTTGAGAATGGCCTCATCGCTTCGGAGCACATTTATTGGGATCAAGCCACCGTTCTGGTGCAGATGGGTCTGCTGGAGGGCAATTTGCCGGTTATGGGCGCCGATCTGGTCGATCGCCTTCTGGATGCCGACGCACCAGCGAACCAGCTGATCGATCAGCTTTGAAGTTGCCTTTTGCCAATCGCATTCTGCTACGGGTCATAAGCGGACAACCCGATGATGGTCAAAACCAAACTTTGTCCGCTTTGGTTCAAAAGCGGACATTCGCCAGCGCGATTGGCATGTCCGCTAAGTGCCAAAAGCGACCAATGCACCGCAGCAAACCGTTTTTCCATAAATGGTAACAGCACCGTCATTCAAGGCACTCACGTGCCGGTGGAGGAGCCGCCCACAGCATCAAGAACGGACGCGACTGCCACGACCGTCGTCAGAGCCAGCCGAGCGATCGATACCAGCCGACGACATCGCGCGCTGACTCCTCAACCGGTCGTGGAACGAGGCCCAGTTCCGTCAGGCTCGGCGACGCGTCGAAGAACATGCAACGGCGCGTCAGTCGCACCCCGGTGACTGTCGCCATAGGCATTTTGCCAGTGACGCGCGTGGCCCATTGCTCGCTCCACCAAGCGACCGCCAATGCGGCCGCATAGGGCACCGTCCAGCGCGGCGGGGACCGGCCGACCTGTGCGCCCAGAGCCTTCAGCCAGTCCGCCAGTTCGCGGTTGTGGCCGCCGAGCAGGTAGCGCCGGCCGGGCCGGCCTTTCCTCATGGCCGCGATCATGCCGGCGGCTACATCGCGGGCATCGATGAGGTTTAGGCGACAATTAAGATAGGCCGGCAGTTCGCCACGGCAGAACGCGAGCGACATGCGCGTGGGCGCCGTCAACGACCGGTCGCCCGGGCCGATAGGCAGGGTTGGGCAGACCAGGATCACCGGCGCGCCCGTTGCGGCTAGCTGGCGGACTGCGCTGTCGGCGCGGAATTTGCTCAAGCAGTAGGGGCCGAGCATATCGCTCTCCTTTAGCTCCAACTGCTCGACCGAGTCGCCGGTAAAATCGCCCGATGTGAGTATGCTCTCGGTGCTGGTGTGCAGCACCCGCTCCGCTCTGTTGTCGAGCGCGGCATGGATGACGTTGAGCGCGCCCTGGTAGTTGATGGCGTCGAACTGGCGCACGTCGCGCCGCCAGAGGTTCGGATCGGCAGCTAGATGATAGACATGGCGGCAACCGCGCGTTGCCTCAGCCACGGATGCTTTGTCGCGGATATCGGCGCTGACCAGCTCGATGCGGTCCAGCGGCAGGTGGTCGACGTCCGCCCCGGGACGTTCGAGCACGCGCACCACTTCGCCCTCGGCGAGCAGGGCCGCGATCAGATGGGAGCCGATGAAGCCCGCCCCGCCGGTGACCAGGTTCATGCCGGGCTTCCCGGGCTCGCGAGATCGGCGGCCATATTGTCCAGATGGCTGCGCCGCGGCGCCATCCCTTCGCGCGTGATGCGCATGATCAGTCTGACCGTCGCCCGGTTGAGCGGACAGGGGAAGTTACCTGCGAGCCGCACCAGGTGGCCGTTGTAGGCCTCGATCTCAGTCTCGCCGCGACCGATGTCCGGCGCCATAGAACAATACGTACCGCGCAGCGATGGCCGGAAGAACATCGCCATCAGCGCGGGCAGGCCTGGTGTCCGCAAGATCCGTGCGACCGTATCCGGATGGAATGGGCCGATCTTTGCTAACGCCAAGCCTGCGTGACGCAGCACGGCATAGTTTTCGAGCAGCAAGCCGAAGAACAGCCGCTTGGCCAGCGCGTCGGTCAACAGCGCGGCATTGTCAACCCCCGCCGCCGCTGCCAGCGGCGAGATGGCGGCGTTGTACATCAGCTTGGCGGCCTTGAACGGCCGCACGTCCTCGACCAGCTCGACCTTGAACAGGCCAGCCTGCCTGAACGCCCCCGCCAAGCTTGCCAGTTCGCCCCGCTCCTCGGCAGTTGCCGGTCGCCGCGCGCCAATGTGCAGGCTGCCGGGGTGTGTTATGTGAGCGACTGGCCGCTCGCGCGCGCATTCGGAGATGAAGGATGCGATGCCTTCGCCGGCAAAATCTTGGGAGTCGAGCAAGGTGTCGTAGCCATTCTGCACGGGCACTAGGCGGCGCGTGGTTTCGAGGTGCGCAAGGACCACGGGATTGTCGTAAGTCTTGGTGCAAAGGAGGATGACGGCGTCAGCCGGCGGCTGCCAGTCGGCGAACCCGACGAACGGCAGCTTGATCGGCGCTTGGCCGGCCACCACGAGCCCGTCGGCCCTGCCGGCGGCGATCTTGTCCGGGCGGCGTTCGACGAGCGTGACATCCCAGCCGGCGCGGGCCAGCGACCAAGCCAAAACGACGCCGATACCGCCGGCGCCGACGATGTGAACCTGTGAATTCATGAGCCCGCCGCAGCCTTCAGTTCGTCATCGACGACCGTCATGCGCCTCGGGTCAGTCTGCCGACAAACGATGCGCTTTACAAATGGTCCGATTTGCGCCCGCTGGCCATTTCTCCAAGCATTCAGACACGCTCCTCCCGTCGTGATGACGCATCCGACCGGTCCCAGTCCTACGCTGGGGCCAGTCTTGGTCGCAGCGCGTCGATGAGCCGCAGGATTTCCTGGAACAATTTCCTCGGCACCGCGACCTCGGCCATCTGGAAAATGTAGTAGCGGCCATGGCGCGCTTCCTTGGCGCTGATCCGGAACGGGGTCAGAGGATAACAACTGCGAGCAGCTTTTCGACACTGCAATGTCGCTTATGGGTCAAAAGCGGACAAACCATCCATGGCCGAAATCGAACTTTGTCCGCTTTGGTGCAAGAGCGGACAAACGGGGGTGCAACTGGGTTGTCCGCTAAGTGCCAATAGGCGAAATCGCGTTATGCAGTCTAACTTCGTTCGGTACGCTTAAACATGCCCGGCCAGAGCGAAAAGCAATGTGAGGCCGCCAGCGGGGGCTCACTGGCGGCCTCCGAGTATGACAAGGGCAGGTTCGGGGATGGGTATGCCCTCGTCACTCAATTTGCGTTGGAAGATTTATTTATTACTTGCAGCGAGTTGTTGAAGAGTCCATTGGCCTCTTAGCCGGCAGGATCATCATGACCAGCCGTATCAGCTTCAGAGATCGCAACTCGCCTGGGTGAATTGTCCGATCCGCAGCAGCGACCCGCTCCGCGGTACGAACCACAATGGACGCCAATGACAGGCCCGCCAACGGACGAAGGGCTTCTAAAATCACGTTCGGGCTGTATCGATCTTCGAGTTGTTTGACTTGATAGTC
>CAZLWN010000241.1:0-3602 GCA_964563195.1 uncultured Undibacter sp.
GAAACAATCTTAGTCAACCACCAAATCACTGGTACTGAAAAAGGGGGCTAGACAAACATGTTTGTCGCGTCATAACAGCGTTGCTTATCATCCACAATAAATCCAAGCTTCAGCAGATTATCGATCGCTGTGCGTTTGTTGAACTTTTGATACCCATGCATGGCCAAGAAATCCTCAACCGCAAATTTCTCAAAAATATCGGCTTCGGATAAATGATGAAGCGCAATACCTTGCTCAAAAGCAAAGCTGGATGTTGCAAGCCAAAGGGAACGTTCTCTCTCTGGGTATTCTCCGAGTGGTTTAAGCACGGAGTCGATTCTTATAAACGCCTCTTTCATAAAACGAACTGGCCGATGGTATGTTGGATCAATGGCGATCATTTCGACATTGAGGCCCTCGCAATCGATGCTTACAAACTCTAAGTTCAATCGCGGGTCTAGCCAGCGAGTAAGCCAGTTTTCAAAAGGTTCTCCGCCCTTTTTCTCGGCTTTCAGTTTTATTTTAGTGCCAACGATTTTGTGAGTTTTGTTTTCAACTCCGAAAATCAAGTACGCTCTCGGCTCGCCTTGTAAGATTGCCGAATTTGCGAGGCCCGATACATAGCGACCGACTTCTTCAGGGTCGAAGTGATCGACCTTAAATTCAAGCCACTCTGTCTCGCGCGGCATAGCGCAAAGAGTCTCTAGCAACTTTTTTGAATCAGCGACTTTCACGATTGCGAGACTTTGGAGGCACAATTTTTCGAAACTTCACTTCAAAATCTTCCATGCTCTCATTGGCTCCAAGTTTGCGAGCGGTTTCCCTAAACCGCTCGAATTGCTTGGTGTCACTCTTCGGGACTCGCTTTGGTTTTGCGCGTTTTGTAGCCATGCGGGGGAATCTCAGTGATGAGCCGTTCGATAGGTGAGGCGCTTGCCGACGACGCCCTTCATCGCGCGTTCGGTGCGGGCAACATCATCTACGCCAAGCTTGACGCGATTTGAATAGCGGAAATCAAACTCGACCAAGTATCGGTGCAAGTGCCGCTCATTGCAATGCTGATACACGCCGGTCATCCCGCGCTTGAAGATCGAGAAGAACCCTTCGGCGGTGTTAGTGTGAGCATCGCCGCGCACGTATTCGTCCTCTTTGTGCTTCACCGCGTCATGCCGCGCAAACTCCCGCCCGATCTCTCGATAGTAGGTGCCTTCATCGGTCATCAAAGTGGACTCGGGCTTCACATTGGCGCGAAGCACCGGAGCGATGTCGGCAATGCGAGTGCCTTCCACATGGAAGCTACGCGATGAACCACCACGCTCGATCAGGCTCAGGATAACGTGCTTGTGGCCGGTGCCACGCCGCTTCGGCTCACCCTCGACTTGGCCGTAGAAAGTCTCATCGGCCTCGACAACCGCGCCAGCACCGCCCATCGGGCCGACGTTGACCACGCGCATGGCCTCACGGATGCGATGCGACATGAACCAAGCGGTTTTCAGAGTCACGCCCAAGGTCCGGTGAAGCTGGTTCGAGCTAATTCCCTTCTTGCTCGAACACATAAGGAACATGGCTTGCAGCCAGAACCGCATGGGGACGTGGGAAGCCTCAAAAACGGTCCCGACCTTCACGGTGAAGGGCTTACGGCATTGGTAGCACTTGTAGGTGCCAATACGGGTGCTTTTGCCCTTCATAAGGCTAATCCGGTCAATCCCGCCGCAATGGGGGCAAATCGGACCGTCCGGCCAGACCCGCGATTCGACCCATTTATAGGCCGCTTCCTCATTTTGGAGGGCTTTCGAGGTAAGAACAGAACTAGACATGGCCTTGATTCCTTATGATGAAACAAGGCTATCACAGTCTTTTGGGTACGTCAACTATAATATCGCGATTGCGAACGGAGAACATATGGTGTACAGTACTGGCTTCGTCGATTCCGGTGGGGGGGGCGGGCCTCGCGTTGCCGGAAAAACCCGGCCATAAGGAGCGAACCGATGAGTCAGCCAGCCCTGCGTGTCGTCGAAGGATCGTCCATGGACAAATCGAAGGCCCTCACCGCCGCGCTCAGCCAGATCGAGCGCCAGTTCGGCAAGGGCTCAATCATGCGGCTCGGCAAGAACGACAAATCCATGGATGTCGAGGTCATTTCCACCGGCTCGCTCGGGCTCGATATCGCGCTCGGGGTCGGCGGCCTGCCGCGCGGGCGGGTGGTGGAAATCTACGGGCCGGAATCCTCCGGCAAAACGACGCTGGCGCTGCACACCGTCGCGGAAGCCCAGAAGCTCGGCGGCATCTGCGCCTTCGTCGACGCCGAGCACGCGCTCGATCCCGTTTATGCCCGCAAGCTCGGGGTCAATGTCGACGACCTGTTGATCTCGCAGCCGGATACCGGCGAGCAGGCGCTGGAGATCGCCGACACTCTTGTGAGGTCTGGCGCGATCGATGTGCTGGTGGTCGATTCGGTCGCAGCCCTGGTGCCGCGCTCGGAGCTGGAAGGCGAGATGGGCGACGTGCAGCCGGGCAGCCAGGCGCGGCTGATGAGCCAGGCGCTGCGCAAGCTCACCTCCTCGATCTCGAAATCGCGCACCATGGTGGTGTTCATCAACCAGATCCGCATGAAGATCGGCGTGATGTACGGCTCGCCGGAAACCACCAGCGGCGGCAACGCGCTGAAATTCTACGCCTCGGTGCGCCTCGACATCCGCCGCATCGGCGCCATCAAGGAGCGCGACGAGGTGGTCGGCAACCAGACCCGCGTCAAGGTGGTCAAGAACAAGCTGGCGCCGCCGTTCAAGCAGGTCGAGTTCGACATCATGTATGGCGAGGGCGTCTCCAAGGTCGGCGAATTGATCGACCTCGGCGTCAAGGCCGGCGTGGTGGAGAAGTCCGGCTCCTGGTTCTCCTATGACAGCCAGCGCATCGGCCAGGGCCGCGAGAACGCCAAGCAGTTCCTCAAGGACAATCCCGACGTCGCCAACAAGATCGAGGCGCAAGTGCGCCAAAACGCCGGCCTGATCGCGGAAGCGATCCTGCAGGGCGAGGTGGAAAAGGACGATGACGAGGGGGATGCGGCCGCCGAGGCTTGAAAGGATGCGGGCACGCCGGCCGCTGGCGATTTGACGCTAGCGCCCGGTGCCGGTCACGGTGAGGAGGGTGACGCCTCAAACCAAGGACCGGCGCAGGAGCGGCAAGAAACGCCGCAAGCGGATAAAGAACCGCCGCCTGTACAGCCCAAGCCGGCCAATCCCGATGCTGCAATGCCTGAGGATGCGCCAGGTTCCGTGATCGAGCTTGCCGCCGCGACCACGAAACGAATGGCGGCTGAGGTGACAGCCGTCCCACGCGCGGGCGATGCTCTTGTGACCGTTCGCCCCAAGCCTGAAAGACGCAAGAACGCCAGAGAAAGAGCAAAGGAAAGAGCCAAGGAGAAGCACGCCAGGGATGGGACCACGCCGGATACGACGGCAAATGCAAAATCCAAGGCGGCGACCAGGCCGAAGACTAAGGCCAAGAAGAGCAACATGAAGAGCAAAGCGACCCGGTAAGGCCGCAGCAGTCTTAAGAGACGCGTCCCGCGTATCGCCCCCGTCGGCACCCGGCTGCGTAAAGCGGCCGCCACCGAGGACGGG
>CAZLWN010000242.1:0-3597 GCA_964563195.1 uncultured Undibacter sp.
CCAGGCGCGCGAGGCCTACGACCTGGTGGTGGTCGGCACCGGCAACAGCCTGTTCCAGCCGCTCATCGGCGACGAGGTGCTCGATATCGTTGCCCGCGGCAAAGCGGCGATCGGCATTTTTGGCACGCAATACCGCGAGTTGATCCCGCGTCCGGCGCTCGAGCGGCTGATCGAGCGGCTCGATACCTGGTTCGCGCGCTACCAGGACGACGTGCTGATGTACGGGCGCGGCCGCAATAATGTCGAGCATCTCGGCGACTGGCTGATCGACCTGTTTCCGCTCACCACCGCCACCGACGACGAGCAATTGCGGATCGGAGAGGCGATGGGCGACATGTCGCTCGATATCGAGACCATCCAGCGCCACAAACAGGTCTATTCCGTCGCACCGCAGCCGTTTCTCTGCGCGCTCACCTCGGCCGAGCTCGCGGCCTATGCCGAGCCGCCGGCGGCGGAGATGCCGGGCGCCGTGGCCGGCCATTTCCGCAGCATGCTGATCGACATTTTCGGCCGCAGCTATCCGGAAAAGGAGTTCTTCCTGGTCGACCGCGACGCGGTCACCCGCTACAAGGCGCGTGTCCGCCGTAACGTGACGCGCGTCGGCGAGCGCATCGGAGCCATCCTGCGCAACGTGGCGGTGGCGGCAGGCTGATCGGCCGAATATCTAACTGTCGATATTTATTTTCCCGCAGCGACGGCCTATATACCCGCCGGCAGCAACGCGTTGAAATCTAGTCATGGCCGGCCATTCCCAATTCAAGAACATCATGCACAAGAAGGGGCGCGCGGATAAGGAGCGCTCCAAGCTGTTCGGCAAGCTCGCCCGCGAAATCACCGTGGCGGCCAGGCTCGGCCTGCCCGACCCGGCCTTCAATCCGCGCCTGCGCGCCGCGATCCTGGCGGCGCGCGCCGAAAACATGCCGAAGGACAATATCGAGCGCGCCATCAAGAAGTCGCAAGGGTCCGACACCGAAAGCTACGATGAGATTCGCTACGAGGGCTACGCGCCAGGCGGCGTCGCGGTGATCGTGGAGGCCTTGACCGACAACCGCAACCGCACCGCCGGCGAAGTGCGCGCGATCTTCACCAAGAACGGCGGCAACCTGGCCGAAACCGGCGCGGTGTCGTTCATGTTCGACCATGTCGGCGTGGTGGAATACGACGCCAAGGTGGCGAGCGCCGATGCCATGCTGGAAGCCGCGATCGAGGCCGGCGCCGAGGACGTCATCTCCAACGAAGACGGCCACCAGGTCTTCACCACGCCCGACAGCTTGAGCGACGTCGCCAAGGCGCTGGAGGCCAAATTCGGCGAGTCGCGCAGGTCGGCGCTGATGTGGAAGCCGCAGAACACGGTATCGGTCGACGACGAGGCCGGCGAAAAGGTCATCAAGCTGATCGAGTCGCTCGACGACAACGAGGATGTGCAGAACGTCTACGCCAATTTCGAGGTCTCCGACGCGCTGGTCCAGAAGATGAGCGCGTGAGCGGTCCGGCCTAGGCGCAGGCGCGCCGCGGGGCTATCAAGGCCCCAGGATGAGACACCCGATTCGCATCCTCGGCATCGATCCGGGGCTCCGCCGCACCGGCTGGGGCCTGATCGACGCCGACGGCAACCGGCTGATCCATGTCGCCTGCGGCTCGCTGGAGACGAGCGAGCGGGCCACTTTGAGCGAGCGGCTGGTTGCGATCCATGACGGCTTGATTGCGGTGATCGAGCGCTACCGCCCGCACGAAGCGGCGGTGGAGCAGACCTTCGTCAACAACAATGCGGTGGCGACCCTCAAGCTCGGCCAGGCGCGCGGCATCGCTATGCTGGTGCCGGCGCGTGCCGGGCTCACCGTCGCCGAATACGCGCCCAATGTGGTCAAGAAAACTGTGGTCGGCGCCGGCCACGGCGAGAAGGCTCAGGTGCGCATGATGATCGGCGTGCTGCTGCCCAAGGCCGATCCGCAGTCCGAGGACGCCGCCGATGCGCTCGCTATTGCCGTGTGTCACGCGCATCACCGGACAAGCATGATACTGAAGGTGGCGGCGCAATGATCGGCAAGCTCAAGGGAATCATCGACTCCTACGGCGAGGATTTTGTCATCCTCGACGTGGGCGGCGTCGGCTACCAGGTGCATTGTCCGGCGCGCACGCTGCAATCGTTGCCGGCACAAGGTGAAGCGGCGACACTTTCGATCGAGACTTACGTGCGTGAGGACCAGATCAAGCTGTTCGGCTTTGCCAGTGACATCGAGCGCGAATGGTTCCGCCTGCTGCAGACGGTGCATGGGGTCGGCGCCAAGGTGGCCATGTCGGTGCTTGGTACGCTCAAGGTTTCAGATTTGGCGAATGCTGTTGCCCTGCGCGACAAGGCGCTCGTTGCGCGCTCGCCCGGCGTCGGCGCCAAGGTGGCCGAGCGTATCGTCACGGAGCTGAAGGATAAGGCGCCCGCCTTCAGCAATGTCGATCCGGCTGTGGTGCATCTCGCCGGCGCCTTGGACGAGAAGCGCGCGCCACGGCCGGTCATGGACGCGGTGTCGGCGCTCATCAATCTCGGTTACGGCCAGCCGCAGGCGGCTGCTGCCATTGCTGCCGCCGCGCGTAACGCCGGTGACGGCGCCGACACCGCGACGCTGATCCGGCAGGGTCTGAAGGAACTGGCGAAATGAACAGCCCGCGCCGCCTGCTTGCCGCCGATCGCCGCGACGATGACGTGGACGCTTCGCTGCGCCCGCAGCGGCTCAGCGAATTCATCGGCCAGGACAAGGCGCGCGCCAATCTTTCCGTGTTCATCGAGGCGGCGGCCGCGCGCAAGGAAGCGCTCGACCATGTATTGTTCGTCGGGCCGCCGGGCTTGGGCAAAACCACGCTGGCGCAGATCGTGGCGCGCGAACTGGGCGTGAACTTCCGTGCGACTTCCGGGCCCGTCATCGCCAAGGCCGGCGATCTCGCGGCCTTGCTCACCAATCTGGAGCCGCGCGACGTGCTGTTCATCGACGAGATCCACCGGCTCAACCCGGCGGTGGAAGAAATCCTCTATCCGGCCATGGAGGACTTCCAGCTCGACCTCATCATCGGCGAGGGGCCGGCGGCGCGCTCGGTCAAGATCGATCTGTCGCCCTTCACGCTGATCGGCGCCACCACCCGCGCCGGTCTGCTGACCAATCCGCTGCGTGACCGCTTCGGCATTCCGGTGCGGTTGAATTTCTATTCCGAGGCCGAGCTGGAGCAGATCGTCAATCGCGGCGCCCGCGTGCTCGGTCTTGCCGTGAGCGCGGACGGCGCCAACGAGATCGCGTGTCGGGCTCGCGGCACCCCGCGCATCGCCGGCCGGCTGCTGCGGCGCGTGCGCGACTTTGCCCATGTGGAGGGCGCCAAATCGGTCGACCGCGAAACCGCCGACCGTGCGCTTGGTGAACTGGAAGTAGATGCCGCCGGCCTCGACGCCATGGACCGCCGTTACTTGGCGACTATCGCCAACAATTACGGCGGCGGGCCGGTAGGCGTCGACACCCTGGCGGCGGCCTTGAGCGAGCCCCGCGACGCCATCGAGGATATCATCGAGCCGTTCCTGATCCAGCAGGGCTTCATCCAGCGCACCCCGCGCGGGCG
>CAZLWN010000243.1:0-3563 GCA_964563195.1 uncultured Undibacter sp.
ATCTTCAGATATCAACAAGCTGCCGGCCGATTACCCCATCTTTACCTCCGAAAGCGGACATGTGCGGTGCACTGGCTCATGTCTGCTAAGTGCCATGAACGACCATTCGCACCGCAGCAAACGGCGTCTTAATCGATCACTTTATCGGCTATCGCGAGCAGCGTCGGCGGCACGGTGAGAGCGAGCACCTTGGCGATCCGGAGGTTGATCACCAGCTCGAACTTGGTTGGCGCCTGAACCGGAAGTGCAGCGGGCTTTGTGCCTTTTATGATGCGGTCCATATAGCTCGCGGCGCGGCGATTCAGGTCGACCATGTCGACGCCATAGGCGATGAGGCCCCCATCGGTTGCAAAAACGCTAAACGGATACATCGCCGGAACTCGAAGACGAGCGTTCAGCTCAAGTATCGACATACGGTTGGCGAGCATGAAACTGTCCGGCATGACGAGCAGACTGCCGCCGGGCTGACGCGCAACGGCATCGATCGACATTTTGATTCCGGCAAGGTCATGCACGGGTGACATGATCGGCTCGACTGCAAACCTGCGCGCCGCCTGCTCAAACTGCGGACGTAGGTAATCGGACTTGGCGAAGGGCGCGGTGCGCGGATTGAATATCAGCGCTGTCCGCTTTACTTGCGGCGCAAGTTCCTTAAGCGTCCCGAGCCACTTGCCGACAATTTCGGGATAAAAGGTGATGAAACCCGTCACGTTTCCGCCGGGATGCGACAGGCTCTCGACGAAGCCGTCGCCGACCGGATCGGACACCACGGTAAACACAATCGGGATGCTGCCGGTCTCGCGGCGCAAGGCCGCCGTCGGCGGCGTTCCGACGGTCAGCAGCGCATCCGGCGCCGCGTTCACCAATTCTTTTGCATTGGATGCGATCCGTTCAGGAATGCCGTCGCCCCAATAGACCTCATAGCGGACGTTTTGTCCTTCGATCCAGCCGAGGGCCTGCATTCCCTTCTTGAAGGCGGCAAGCATGCGCTGGGTGTTACCGTCGTTTGCGCTGCCGCTTAATGAAACGCCGACACGCGCCATCCGCGCGGGCTGTTGCGCCCGCGCCACCAGCGGCCACGCCACCGCACCGCCTAAAGTACCGAGAAATTCCCGTCGCCTCACGCTCGCCCCCCTCGGTTCAGGTGGCGGCATGGTAAGCGCTCAAACGGACTTTTTGATAGGGGCTGAAACCAGTTTCGCTACTGCAACATGAAATGCTGGCCAAAGGTCGAAGAGGGTCATTAGCGGACGTTTGCAGTGCACAAGCCCATGTCCGCTCTACCCCCGAAAGCGGACATCGGTAAAGCAGCTATGGATCATCCGATCGCGGCTTAGGTCTGACATAACTAACACTGATCACTCGCGCATCGATCCGATGATTGAGATGCCAACGGCGATGGCAAGAGAAACACATGCTACCCATGTCGGGACCACAAATATTAGGATTCCACCCGACGTTAAGGTCAAAGCAAACCATGTTAGCGCAAAACCGACATTCGAAAGGTCCCATTTAGTTTCCACAAGACTGAGGAGCGGTACGAAGCCCAGGCTCAGCATGAACCCAATAAACGCAGAAACAAATATTCCGCCGACAAGCTCAGAAGCTGAGGATGGGAGCCTAGGATTCCACTCTGTGAGATCAATCACTCCAGCAATCATTCCAACGAAGTTAAATAATAAACCGCCCCAAAAGAGTATCAGAATAATAGCGGTAACGGAGCTAAGGACGGCGGTAGCCACAAACCTTATGACACTGGCGCTTTTTATGCCGGCTTTCCGTCCAACATCTCGTATTTTTCCCATCGGCCTGCCTGCCTCTGTCGGGTTTTGAGAATTTGAGTTTGGTAATTTTCTTTACTCGCCTTCACTGAGGAAATGCCCCAGCCGCGCGGTGCGCTTCGGTATATCGAACTATATGCCCCGAACTGAATGTAGCAGCCAACGCAATTAACCGATATCAGTTCAATTAGGCGTCCTCCGGCCTCGGTTTCGGAACGATGAAACGAACATCAATCGCTGTCGTGTCCCGCTTGTCCTGCAATCCTGAATGCTCGATTGATGCGAGTTTGGAATGCAAATACGGCGCAGCCGCCTTCGCCATTTCATCACGTCGTTTGGCCGGAGCTTTTGGATCGCGCATTACCGCGAGCATGTAGTCGAGCGGCAACTGGCCACCGGCTTGAGCGGCCTCGATTAGCGCGCGTGTGCGCTTGTTGCGAGAGCCTTTTGGACGGCCGCGTGGATTGCCAGACACGCCCCGCTTGAATGGCTTGCCTCGCTGCTTCGGCGAATTTTTTACGGCGTCGAACATACTTCAAGTCTATCACGGTTGATATTGCGCGCGGCCGTCGCGAGCTTTCTCATAGACGGCATCTTCTTATGTCTCATTGCAATACCCGGCCACATCGCTGACACCGCAAGCGCATCGGACGCCTACGTCGCAGTCGTTTGAACAATTTCGGATAAGGCATCGTCCCGGCGTGACCGCACGGGCATTGAAACTGTGCTTGGCCGCGCTCTTTCATATCGGGCGCACTCGCAGGCCCCGGTGGGCATCGCGTCACCTTCGCGGTGTAGTTCGCAAGCGCGTCTGCAATGGCCTTGTCCTCAGTCATCGTCCTCTGTTCATGCAACCGTGAAGGCTCGGCGGTGGGCACACTCCGCCCTTGCCGGGGCGAAGCGTGCTGTCATGCAACCGCGTTAGGCCATAGGCAGACACACCATGTCGGCGAGCCTTCCCAATTGCGGGCGGACCGGGGTTGCCCTGTCGGTCCTTTGCTCGGTTCTCCTTTGCAGCGGCGGGGCACACAGACGAACATGGGACCTACGTGCCCGTGCGCTGATCCTGATCAGCGCGTCCTTTTTTGCAGTGCCGGTGCCCTCCGGCGATTGCCCCGGATACCCCTCATCATGGAGTCCGGTTCGGCCCTGTAGGCGGGCTGGCTATGAGCCGCGATGGTCGATGACGGTGTTCGGTGTCCGACGCACGTGCCGACAATCGCGTGGTAGGCGATTGTCAGCGCGCAAGCGGCGTATGGTGCGCGTCGAGGGCAGCGCTCATTGGCAGCCCCCGCTGAAGCCAATTATGGTTTGCAGATGGGCGGCTAGCCCATTGATGCGCAGGGTGCGCTTTCACGGTCGGTTTGCAGGAAAAATGTGCTAGATCAACGAACGGGTCCCGACTACGAATCTGGGGGTCAGGAGTTCGAATCTCTTCGGGCGCGCCACCATCCCTCTGGGTCGACTGGTATTTTTGCATCACTAAGACTTTCTGCTTCCAGATGATTGGGCCGTGGAAGCGATTCGGAAGCAACGTGCACGATTTCGGAGGAAAAGATTTTCTGAGGTTGCCGAAAGGCGGTGGGGGTCACCCCCCACCGGGGTATTGGACAAGCCACCCACCCCCGTGCCGGCCGTTTTCCAGGGACCCGTCTGTAATGCAGCTCAAAAAATACCCCGCTTGCCTGGGCATCTTCTGCTGATGGCTTGAGCAATTTGAGCAGCTGACTCTTAATCAGCGGGTCCAAGGTTCGAGTCCTTGTGCGCCCACCACACACTCCC
>CAZLWN010000244.1:0-3555 GCA_964563195.1 uncultured Undibacter sp.
TGCGGCAAGTCGATCGGCACGCCAACCGTGAGCAGCGGCGCCGAGACCATGAAGATGATCAGCAACACCAGCATCACGTCCACCATCGGCGTGACGTTGATCTCGCTCATCACCTTACGGCGGTGGTGCCGCCGCTTACCGACCACCGGGGTACCGGCATTGGCTGCCATAACGTGCCCTTACCTGCGCTATCCGCGCTCGTCGATCTGCCGCGACAGAATAGCGGCGAACTCGTCGGCGAACCCCTCCAGCCGCTGGGCCTGTTTGTTCACCTCGGACGCGAACTTATTGTAGAAAATCGTCGCCGGTATGGCGGCGACCAAGCCGATTGCCGTGGCAAACAGCGCTTCCGCGATGCCCGGCGCCACCACCGCCAGCGAGGTGTTCTTGGAGGCTGCGATCGACTGGAAGCTGGTCATGATACCCCAGACCGTACCGAACAGGCCAATGAAGGGTCCGGCCGAGCCGACGGTGGCAAGCACCAAGAGCCGGCGTTCGAGCCGCTCGACCTCGCGCGCGATCGTCACCTCCATCACCTTCTCGATGCGCATCTGCAAGCCGGCGAACGAGCGCGCCCCGCCCTCGAAGCTGCGCTTCCATTCCCGCATCGCCGCCACGAACAGCGCCGCCATGGAATGGGTCGGGCGCGAGGACAGCGTGCGGTAGAGTTCCTCCAGCGACTGGCCGGACCAGAACGTCTGCTCGAAGGCGTCCATGCCGCGGCGGGTGCGCGCATAGAGCACGGTCTTGTCGATGGCAATCGCCCACACCCAGATCGAGCAGATCAACAGCCCGACCATGACCGCCTTGACGATCCAGTGGGCGTGCCAGAACAGCGTGAACAGCGAGAGGTCGGAGGAGGTGAGCGGGAGCACCGACTGTGCCACATCGCCAGGATTCATGGGCACGTCCTTTCCGCTTTCCGGTCCGTTGCGTCAAACCGGCGCGGCGCAATTTTCGAAAGGCAAGAGCGCGCCGGGCGTTTGCCGCTCACGCGTTCAGCCAAAAATCGAATGTCTCGCGAAAACGCTTATGTCCCGCCACCGGCAGGCATAGGAAATCCCCGCGAAACTTGGCCAAACTAGGGCGCAGATCGGGTCATTGGCGGCCCTAAGAGCGCTGATTATGGTTAAGGACTGGTTACCGGCCCAGGGATCAGTAATCAGTAGTCAGTGGTCAGAAAGCCGAGTGATGCGTATCTGATTACTGATTTCTGATCGCTGATCCCTGAAACGACGGCCGCCCGCTCGACAAAAGCGGACGGCCGTGGCGCGGGGCAGAACAACCGATCAGTTCTGCGGCGACGGAGCATCCGGCGCCGGCCGGTCGCGGCGCTCGGCCATGAATTGATCGAACTCGGTCTTGTCCTTGGCGAAGCGCAATCGCTCGAGGAAGTCCCGGAACTCGCGCTGCTCTTCTTCCAGCCGGCGCAGCGTTTCCGTGCGATACTCGTCGAAGGCGCGGTTGCCGCTGGTCGGGGGCGCCGACCACGGGGCGCCGCCGCGCATGCGGGCCCGCATCCAATCCATCTTGCGCTGCATGCGCGCCATCTTGTGCTGCCAGTGCTCGTGGCCGCCGTGATATCCGCATCCCATTCTTCCGCTCCATATCATGAAGGCGAGGACGGTCAGGCCCAGTGGCCACCAGGCCATGAACCCAAGAACGATCAGCGCGATCCAGGCGGGTTTGCCGAATTCGTCGAGCTTCGCCGTGAAAGACATTGTCGGCCTCACATGGATGTTAATAGTATTCACATTGATAAGGCGGCGGCGGGTGAATGTCAACACCCTTCACATTGAAATTCTAAATGGGGATCGGCGGCGGCTTTGCGAGGGGTCGGGCGCTCAGCCCCGCCCACTCCCCGCGCCATCCGGCAGGCCCAAGCCGCGCAAATAGATCAAGAAGGCCGCCTCCAGCAGCTCCTCCGGCGGCATCGGCAGGGCGCGGCGGGCGGGGTCGCCGCGGCCGAACAGCGAGGCGATGCCGTGGGTCATAGCCCAGATGTGCAAGGCCACCATCAGCGCCGGCGGCCGCCCGCGCGCCGGCATCAGCGCCACCAGCTTTTCGGCGGCGGCGCGCAGCACGGCGAAGGCGCGCTCGCCGGCCTCGCGCAGCAGCGGATCGGCATCAAGCGGCACGCCGGCCTCGAACATGGCCGAGTAGTAGGCGGGCTCGCGCTCGGCGAAATGAAGATAGGCCATGCCCAGCCGGCCGAAGGCGGAAAGCACGTCCGGGCCGCCGTCACCCCAGGCCTTGGCGAGCGCGCCGGCGAACAATTCGAAGCCGCGCCGCGCCACGTCGGCGAGCAAGGCATCGCGGTCGCGGTAGTGCCGGTACGGCGCCGCCGGGCTCACCCCCGCCCAACGCGCAGCGTCAGCGAAAGTGAAGCCGGCCGGCCCCTTCTCCGCGATCAATTCGAGTGCGGCCCGCACCAGGGCCTCTTTAAGATTGCCGTGGTGATAGCCGCGGGCCCCGTGGCCTCGCCTCCCCCAGGTCATGTGGTCGATCTCATGTAAATGGCCTTTACATGAGTCCGGAGGACGCGTCGATGGCCCGGCCTAGCCGCCGGGCTGCGCCACGTCCTGGTCCGCCTGCATGGCGATGCGCAGCGGCTTGGGGATCGGCCGAGCACGGCCGCCGGAGACGAAGGCCACCTGCACATGGGCCTCGACGATGAGGTCCCCGCCGCGCATGACTTTCTGATTGAGGGTGACGGAGGCGCCTTTCACTTCCTCAGGCGCGGTCACGATGTCGAGCACGTCGTCCATGTGGGCCGGCTTTTTGAAATCGATCGACATGTGGCGCACCACGAAGGCGAAGCCCGGCGCCTCCTTCTCGGCAGCATCGAACAGCGCGCGGTGGTCAGCGCCGATCAAGCGCAGGTAGTTGGTGCGCCCGCGTTCCATGAAGCGCAGGTAACTGGCGTGATAGACAACGCCGGAAAAATCCGTGTCCTCGTAATAGACGCGAACTTGCTGATGGTGCCGGCCGTCGCGGATTTCTCCGTCGAGCGCGCTCATCGCCACGGCACCCTCTGGCCCATCGCTTCTTCCCAGTTCTTGCCGTCGAATGTCTTGATCGAAAGCGTCGACAGATCGACGTCGTCGATGCAGCGCACGTTGACGTCGATCTTGTCGGGGTCGGAGCGCGGCACATAGAAAGGGTGGACGCCGCAGGTCTTGCAGAAGGTGTGTTTGGCGACACCGGTGTTGAATTGGTAGGTGGCGAGATCGTCCTTGCCGCTCACCAGCTCGAATTGCTCGTGCGGCACGATCAGGTGCAAGAAGCCCTTCTTGGCGCATATCGAGCAGTTGCAGTAGGTGACGCGGTCGAGATCGGCGGTGACCTGAAAGCACACCCGGCCGCAATGGCAGCCGCCTTGCATCGTTTTCATGGCGTCAACCTATTCGTCTTTGTCCTGGCCGAACAACCCGAATTGCGACGGGTCGCGCGCCGGCTCCGGCAGGCCGAGATGCTTGAAGGCGGCCGCGGTCAGCAGTCGCCCGCGCGGGGTGCGCTGGATGAAGCCCTGCTGGATCAGGAACGGCTCGATGA
>CAZLWN010000245.1:0-3526 GCA_964563195.1 uncultured Undibacter sp.
GTCAATCCTGACGTTCACACCGCCATCTGTCTCAATTTATCTGACGACGGACACGGTTATACCCGCCGCCTGATCATCACCATGCCGCCGCGCAATCTCAAATCGCTGTGCGCATCGGTGGCCTTGCCGGCCTGGTTCCTCGGACGCTGTCCCTCGGAGCGCGTCGTGGTCGTGTCCTACTCTGATTTCCTGGCGCGCACCCATGCCAATGACTTCCGCCTGGTGGTCAACCACCCGCTCTACCAGGCCGCCTTCCCGGCCATGCGGCTGGCGCGCGATACCGACCGCGAGATCGTAACCACCGAGCGCGGCAAGCGGATCGCCACCTCGATCGACGGCACCCTGACCGGGCTCGGGGGCAATCTGATCATCATTGACGACCCCGTAAAACCTGGCGATGCCATGTCGGAAGCCGTGCGGGCGCGGGTCATCGAGTGGTACCGTTCGACGCTGTTGTCGCGGGCCGACGACAAGAAAGACGCCCGCATTGTTCTGGTCATGCAGCGGGTGCACCAGGACGATTTGGCGGGCTACCTGATGGAGCAAGGGGGCTTCGACGTCTTGAACCTGCCGGCGATTGCCCAACGTGAGGAGATGTTCTACCTCGGATACGACACCTATACCCGCCAGAAGGGCGAGCTGCTTCACCCCGAGCACGAGCCGGCCCATGTCTTGGCCGAGCTCAAGCGCGAAATGGGCCCCATCGCCTTTTCAGCCCAGTACCAGCAAAGCCCTGTGCCGCCCGGCGGCACCATCATCAAGCGCAAATGGCTGTCGCCCTATGACGATGTTCATGTCCAACGCGACGACCGCATTCTCATCAGCTGGGACATCGCCTTAAGCGAAGCGGAAACCGGCGATTATTCCGCCTGCGTGGTGCTGCTGAAACGCAATGAGGTCTATTATGTTCTCGAAGTGCTGCGCGGCAAGTTTCCGTTTGAGGTTCTCAAGCGGAAGGTCATGGAGGTCAAACAACGCTATGGCTCGTCCACGCTGCTGATCGAGGACTCCCCGATCAGTCGCGGCCTCATCCAAAGCCTGACGGAGAAATCGATCAATGTCACGACCTACAGGCCCGATACCGATAAGCGTGCGCGCGTGATCGCCCAAACCGACCTGTTCGCCGGCGGCTCGATTCGCTTTCCACGCCATGCGGCTTGGCTTGAGGAGTTCATAGCGGAACTGCTCGCTTTTCCCGGCCGTCACGACGATCAGGTCGACGCCCTCACCCAGGGGCTCGCCTGGAGTCGCATCAGACGCGGCGAATTCTCTGTCGGCCCCGTCCGGGGTATGTTTTGACGCCGACTACTCGACCGCTCGACAGCCGACGCCGGATGGTGTTTTCGGATAGGACAGGTCTTCGGATTCGGTCCTTCGGCGGTCATGACGCGAATGGTTGCGTTGGGCAGCTTGTCTCCGACCTTGATGGGCATGCAAGTTGTCCTCCTGATGGTGGCAGCGCCGCGCGCCTTGCTTTCGACTGTCAGCGAGACGACGTTGCGCCCGCGATAAAGGCCCTGAATCCCTCACGCACTTCAGGACTCGCCAAAGCAAAACTCGGGCCGCGGCTAGGCTCAAGTCCGCTAAGATGGCGGAGCTGGACCCACATCTCCGCGGTCTTCAACGCGACGGCGGCACAATTCACGACCGGCGCATGACCGATCTTAAAATTGTGCTCTTCGCAGACGAGCAAGCCAGGAAGGACGCCCGCCGGGATGATCACATCGGCGCCGGCATCGACCAGCGGCTCGGCGCATGCGATGAAATCGCGCAGCATACGCGCCTTCGCAGCCTGGTCGCCGGCAAATGCATCAGCAAAATCAGAGGCCTTGCAACCAAGCCCGGCCACCTTGACGATGCGTCCGTTAAGCCCGTAGCGCTCGGCTTGCTCCAGATGCCAGACCTCAAACGCCGGGTCCAGAGTCACCAGGCCGAGGCGACGTCCGAGTTGAGACGCCGCCAATAGCGTCGCCTCACCGGCGCCAATTGCCGGAATTCGTAGCGTGGAGCGAAGCTCGTACAATCCGGGATCTTGGAAGTGGCCCATAACGTAGGCGTCAAAACCATCATCTTCCGCTGCAAGCCCGTTATTTATGGCGAGGATTGAAGAGCGCAATTCGGCGAGCCGCCCGAAGTTACGGGCGTGCGGAGGCAGGCCATCGACATGAACGGTCGTCCCCGTTGCGGCGATTTCGTTGAGATAGCTAGAGAGCTTGCGAAGATAGGGCTCGTTTTGTGCCGTGCTGACGAAGCTCTGCCAGAAAATCCGCATGACATCCATCGTTACACGACGGCTTTGAACGTCACCCGCCCACAAACGTTTCAACACGCACTTGGCATTGTCGTCGTCTGAGCGGGAAGCGCGCCATGACGTCGTACAACGGATTCCAAACATAAAAGCGTTTATTCGTCAATCATGCGTCGAAGATCATCCTTAGCAAGCTCATTAACAAATGGTGTGAATTCTCCTTCACTCCTGTCGAACAATCCGCGAGCCCACACAGAAAGTCCGGCAGGCGGACGATTCCGGTTGGCACGGAAGCATCATGAAAATCAATTGACGCACGCATCGGTCTTCAAAATGAAACGATCGAAAACTCCAAGGATGATTCGGAGTTGTCTCGCCGTACGGCCGTCTTGCCGTGTCTGCCGCTAAAGAATATCGTCCCCGGAAAGAGGTGGAAGGCGTTCGGTGAAGCCCCAGCCAATCAAGTCATTTCGGCTTCCGCTGATTGTCACCATTTCCGGCGCCTCGGACGTAATTTGCGGTACCTGGATTCTTGAATTGGCGCGCGAGGGTGAAATCGATACTCGATTGGCCCTGCAAATCGGCCCGGCAACTTGTGTCGAGCAACACCTCTGCTATCTCCACATCGTCAGGCAGTGAGGACGTCATGGAAGACAAAGTCGTCAGATTGGAGTGTACCGAGTCTGACATACCCAAGGCAGTGTCTTGGGGTGGCCTGCGTGAATGGTTGAAACTCGTCGAAAATTACGACTTGCTCAAAAGGATTCCCGCCCCGGTCGACGCAGATGAAGAGCTTGGGGCCATTACATATCTCGCGACGCGTGAAGAGTCGGCGCCAGCATTGCTCTTCGAAAAACTCGTTGGCGACAAGACGAATTCGCGAATTCTCACAAACATGCTTGGCTCAAGCAAAGAGCGCTATGCTTTGGCGGTCGGGTTAGACCCGCAACGATCGACGAGCGAAATGATTGCCGAGACGCGCGCGATCATGAAGCGAGGCATTCGCCCCACAAAGATTTCCAAGGAGCACGCCCCGGTAAACGAGCTGGTGCTCACGGGCGATGACATCGATTTGACCTTGTTCCCGATTCCGAAGTTTTGGCCAGGCGATGGCGGTCGTTACATTGGAACCGGTGACATCACGCTGACGGCGTCGGCGGAAAGCGGGCGCATCAACGTCGGCTGCTACCGGCAGATGCTTCACGGTCCGCGCAGAATTGGTCTTTACTGCTCGCCCGGCAAGCACGGCCTACTTGACCGTGAGGGTTGGTGGTCGCG
>CAZLWN010000246.1:0-3404 GCA_964563195.1 uncultured Undibacter sp.
TTCTATGTGATTCGGGGTCTGCCCGAACCGCCGCACGCTTTGAACTTCATCGTGACCAGATATTGCCGTTCACGACCGCCTCCGCGGCGGCCTGGGAGGTAACCGGCCACCGCATTCTTGAACCTGTCCCCCGGCGCCACAGGCCCGGGGATTTCGCTTTTTCTTCAATCCCCAGGCCCTTATGCCGCTTGCTGGGGATTTTGCTCATCCTGAGACCCCCGGTTCTCGCTGCGCTCGACCGGGGGTTTCGTTGAAGTAGGCATTTGCCTACTTCAACTCAACCTTGGCGCCGACCTTTTCGAGGGTGGCCTTGATCTTGTCGGCCTCCTCTTTGTTGACGCCTTCCTTGACCGCCTTGGGGGCGCCCTCGACCAGGTCCTTGGCCTCCTTGAGGCCGAGGCCGGTGAGCGCGCGTACTTCCTTGATCACCTCGATCTTCTTGTCGCCGGCGGCGGCAAGGATCACGTTGAACTCGGTCTGCTCCTCGGCCGCAGCCGCAGCACCAGCCGCCGGACCGGCCGCCACCGCGACCGCTGCGGCGGCGGAAACGCCCCACTTCTCTTCCAGCATCTTCGCCAGGTCCGCCGCTTCCAGGACGGTCAGGGTCGACAATTCGTCGACGATCTTCTGCAGGTCAGCCATTGTTCAATTCCTGTTCGTTCGAACCAGTCAGATTGCTTGTTTCATTAGGCCGTCAGGCCGCGGCACCCTTGGTGGCGTAGGCTTGGACCACGCGCGCCACCTTCGCGGCGGGAGCGTTGGTAAGTTGAGCGATCTTGGTCGCCGGCGCCTGGATCAGGCCGACAATCTTGGCGCGCAACTCATCCAATGACGGCAGCGCGGCGAGCGCCTTGACACCGTTGAGGTCCAGATCGGTCTTGCCCATCGAGCCGCCGAGAATGACGAACGCTTCGTTCGCCTTGGCGAAATCGACGGCCACCTTCGGCGCCGCGACCGGATCGCCCGAATAGGCGAGCACGGTCGGCCCCTTCAGCAGGGGCGCGATGACGGCAGCGTCGGTATCCTTGAGCGCGAGCTTGGCGAGACGGTTCTTCGCGACCTTCACGCGTGCGCCCGCCTGCTTCATCTGCCTGCGCAGAGTCTGCATTTGGCTGACGCTGAGGCCGGAATAGTGAGCCACCACCACGACGTTGGAGGTCTGGAAGACCCCGTTCAGTTCGGTGATGGACTCCCGTTTAGCCGCTCGATCCACTGCAAGCTCTTTCCGGTTTTGACGGCTCGCTTAGCCTTCGCGCAGGAGCCGCCGGGTTGCACCCTGCCGCCCCGCCGACAAGCTTCGCACGCGAAGCGAACCGGGCAGGACGACGTTTCGTAAAGCCTGCCCCCCAAGCAACGGCATCAAGCCGCCATCGGGTCTCCGAGGTTCGAACCAAACCGGCGCGCCATTTTAGGACGCGCAAACTTTGGGCTCGTGTCCCCGTCTATGCTGGCCCCACTTTCGTTTGCCCGACCTCGCTGATGCGAGGTGCGAGCCAGGATTAAGCCTCGGTCTCGCGACCTCAGCGCCGGCAGTCTCGGACAGGTCGATCAGACCGTTTCCGGCCAGACCTTGCGCGCCCTGCAAAACAACGCCGGCTTCCTTCCCTTTCAGATGTCCCGCCGGGATGCCCAAAAGGAATAGATTCCGATCACCATTGGTTTTTAGAGACGCGCAAAGGCGCGCCGACAAACTGGGCCGGCACGCCCGATGGCTGTGATTTAGACCTTTAAGGTCTGTTTGCCAAGCCCTTTCCGCGAAATTCCCCGCGAAAAAAGCGCGCTAATGGCTCGCCGTCCCGCCGAACAAGCTGGGGATATCCACCTTCACCCCCGGTCCCATGGTCGAGGAGACCGCCACCCGGTTGATGTAATGGCCCTTGGCCCCCGGGGGCTTGGCCTTTTGGACGGCATCCGCAAAGGCCTTGATGTTCTCGACCAGCTTGTCCTCCGAGAACGAGGCCTTGCCGACGCCGGCCTGAACGATGCCGGCCTTCTCTACCCGGAACTCGACGGCGCCGCCCTTGGCGGCCTTGACAGCGTTTGTGACATCCATGGAGACGGTGCCGACCTTGGGGTTCGGCATCATACCGCGGGGCCCGAGCACCTTACCCAGGCGTCCGACCAGCAGCATCATGTCGGGGGTGGCGATGCAGCGGTCGAAATCGATATTGCCGTTCTGCACCTTCTCGACCAGGTCCTCGGCGCCGACCACATCGGCGCCGGCGGCCTTGGCCTCGTCGGCCTTGGCGCCGCGGGCGAAGACGCCGACGCGCACGGAGCGGCCGGAGCCGTTGGGCAGGTTGACCACGCCACGCACCATCTGATCGGCGTGCTTGGGATCGACACCGAGATTCATCGCGATCTCGATGGTCTCGTCGAATTTCGACTTGGCGCGCTCCTTCACCAGCTTGATCGCTTCCGCCAGCGGATAGGATTTGTCGCGGTCGATGCCCTCGCGGGCGGTTTTCAATCGTTTTCCGGTTGCCATGGCCGTCACTCCACCGCGATGCCCATCGAGCGGGCGGAGCCCTCGACCATCTTCATGGCCGCTTCGATCGAGTCACAGTTCAAGTCCTTCATCTTCTGCTCGGCGATCTCGCGCACCTGCGCCTTGCTCACCGAACCGGCCGGCTCGCGGCCCGGCGTCTTGGAGGCGCTTTCGAGCTTGGCCGCCTTCTTGAGGAAATAGGACACCGGCGGCGTCCTCATCTCGAAGGTGAAGGAGCGGTCCTGATAGGTCGTGATGATAACCGGGATCGGGATGCCCTTCTCCATCTTCTGGGTCTGCGCGTTGAATGCCTTGCAGAACTCCATGATATTGAGGCCTCGCTGACCCAGCGCCGGCCCAATCGGGGGCGACGGGTTGGCGGCGCCGGCCGGCACCTGCAATTTGAGGAATCCAGTGACTTTCTTCGCCATCGCTCTACTCCGTTAGTGGTGCGGATCTTGACGGTTGGCGACCGCCTCACCTCCCACGTCGTTTCGCTTCACTTTACACTATTCTGCACGCGATCCCGGATCTGCAGCGTATCGCTTCGTGCTGCGCTGCGCCCGGGACAGGCCTTATAGCTTCTCCACCTGGGTGAATTCCAGCTCGACCGGCGTCGCGCGCCCGAAGATCGAGACCGCGACCTTCACGCGCGAACGCGCTTCGTCGACTTCTTCGACCGTACCGTTGAACGAAGCGAAGGGGCCGTCGGACACGCGCACCTGCTCGCCCACCTCGAACGACACCGAGGGCTTCGGCCGCTCGATGCCCTCCTGTACCTGCTGCAGGATGCGCTCGGCTTCGGCGTCGGAGATTGGCATCGGTTTCTTGTCGGTGCCAAGGAAGCCGGTGACCTTGGGTGTGTTCTTGATCAGGTGATAAACGTCGTCGGTCAGGTCCATCTTCACCAGCACGT
>CAZLWN010000247.1:0-3378 GCA_964563195.1 uncultured Undibacter sp.
CGCCGAGCAGCATCATGGTGTTGTCGCGGTAGAACAGCGGGTTGTCGATGCCGGCGTAACCCGAGGCCAGCGAGCGCTTGATGAACATCACCGTGCCGGCCTTCCATACCTGCAATACCGGCATACCGTAGATCGGCGAGGTCTTGTCGTCTTCGGCGGCCGGGTTGGTGACGTCGTTGGCGCCGATGACGAAGGCGACGTCGGCCTGGGCGAACTCGGAATTGATGTCCTCCAGCTCGAACACCTCGTCGTAAGGCACATTTGCCTCGGCCAGCAGCACGTTCATGTGGCCGGGCATGCGGCCGGCGACGGGATGGATGGCGTATTTGACCTCGACGCCTTCCCGCTTCAGGGCATCAGCCATCTCGCGGAGGGCGTGTTGGGCCTGCGCCACCGCCATGCCGTAGCCCGGCACGATGATAACCTTGGACGAGTTCTTCAGGATGAAAGCCGCGTCATCAGCCGAGCCGAGCTTGACCGGGCGTTGCTCGGCGCCGCCGGCCGGGCCCGCCACCTCGCCGCCGAAACCGCCGAGGATGACCGAGAAGAAGTTGCGGTTCATGCCCTTGCACATGATATAGGACAGAATCGCGCCCGAGGAGCCGACCAGCGCGCCGGTTATGATCAGCGCCGAATTGCCCAGCGTGAAGCCGATGCCGGCAGCCGCCCATCCCGAATAGGAATTGAGCATCGAGATCACCACCGGCATATCGGCGCCGCCGATCGGGATGATGATCAGCACGCCGAGCAGCAGCGAGAGCGCGGCGATGGCCCAGAACTGGTAATCGGCCTGCTCGAGATAGAACAGGACGATGAAGGCGATCAGCGCCAGGCCAAGCGCGATATTGATGACGTGCCGTCCGGGCAGCGTGATCGGCTTGCCGCTCATGCGGCCTGACAGTTTCAGGAAGGCGATGACCGAGCCGGTGAAGGTGACGGCGCCGATGGCCGCGCCGAGCGACATTTCGATCAGGCTCTGCTGGTGGATGTGGCCTTCGCTGCCGATATCGAAGGCCGCCGGCGCGTAGAAGGCGCCGGCCGCCACCAGCACCGCCGCCATGCCGACCAGCGAGTGGAAGGCGGCGACCAGTTCCGGCATGGCCGTCATCGGCACGCGCCGCGCGATCACCGCGCCGACACCGCCGCCGATGGCGATGCCGCCGACAACAAGCGCCCAGGAGATTGGGCTCGCCGGCGGATGCGCGCCGAGCGTGGTGGCGACCGCGATCGCCATGCCGATCATGCCGAATTGGTTGCCGCGCCGGCTCGATTCCGGACTCGACAGACCGCGCAGCGCCAGGATGAACAGGACGCCGGCAACGAGATAGAGAAGCGCGACCAGATTTGGGCTCATGCGGCGCTCATTTCTTCTTTTTCTGATACATGCCGAGCATGCGCTGGGTGACCAGGAAGCCGCCGAAGATGTTGACCGAGGCGAACACCAGCGCGAAGAAACCGAGAGCACGCGCCCACACGGGCCCGCTGTCGTCGGCAACCAGCGCGACACCGACCGCCAGCAGCGCGCCGACCACGATCACCGATGAAATCGCATTGGTCTCCGACATCAGCGGCGTGTGCAGCGCCGGCGTCACCGACCAGACCACGTAATAACCGACGAACACCGCCAGCACGAAGATCGAAAAGCGGAACACGAAGGGATCGACTGCTTGCGCAATATGTTCCATGTCGGCTCTCCCTTACGCCGCTGTCTTCGGCTTGAAATTCGGATGCACTACCGCACCGTCGCGGGTGAGCATGGTGCCCGTGATGATCTCGTCGTCCCAGTTGACCGCGAGCTTATTCTCTTTTTTGTCGATCATGGTGTCGAGGAACGTCAGCAGATTTTTGGCATAGAGCGCGGAGGCCGAGGCCGCCAGCCGCCCCGGCACGTTGAGATAGCCGACGATCTTGACGGCGCCGATCTGGGCAATTTCACCGGGGCGAGCGCCCTCGACATTGCCGCCGCGCTCGACCGCGAGATCGACGATGACCGAGCCCGGCCGCATGGAGGCCACCATTTCCTTCGAGATCAGCCGCGGCGCCGGGCGACCGGGGATCAGCGCGGTAGTGATGACGATGTCCTGCTTCTTGATATGTTCAGCCACCAGCGTTGCCTGCTTGGCCTGATACTCTTTCGACATTTCCTTGGCGTAGCCGCCGGCGGTCTGCGCGTTCTTGAATTCCTCATCCTCGACCGCGAGGAACTTGGCGCCGAGGCTTTCGACCTGTTCCTTGGTGGCGGGCCGCACATCGGTGGCGGTGACCACCGCGCCGAGACGGCGCGCGGTGGCGATCGCCTGCAGGCCGGCGACGCCGACGCCCATGATGAACACCTTGGCCGCCGGCACGGTGCCAGCCGCCGTCATCATCATCGGCAGCGCGCGGCCATATTCCTCCGCGGCGTCGATTACCGCGCGGTAGCCGGCGAGGTTAGCCTGGCTGGTGAGCACGTCCATCGATTGCGCGCGGGTGATGCGCGGCATCAATTCCATGGCAAACGCGATGATCCCGGCATTGGCCATCTGCTTGAGCGCGGCTTCGTTGCCATAAGGGTCCATGATGGCGATGACCAGCGCGCCCTTTTTGTAATCTTTGAGCTCGGCCGGCGTCGGGCGCCGCACCTTCAGCACCACGTCGGCGTCTTTGGTGACGTTCTCGCCGACCGTGGCGCCGGCCGCCTCGAATTCGGCGTCGGGAATGCCGGAGGCGACGCCGGCCCCGCGCGCGACCACGACATCGGCGCCGAACGATATCAACTTCTTGACAGTTTCCGGGGTGGCGGCGACGCGCGGCTCGTTGGCGTCCAACTCTCGCGCTACGGCAATTCGCATTCGCGCCTCTTTAGCTTTCCGGGTGATTGCCTCAGTGCGAAACGCCGGCGTAGACGAATATCAGGAAGCACAGCACGAAGGCCACGAAGGTCGGCTTTGTGGTGCCGCTAAACAGACCCGGGACCGCGCCCGCCAGCCCGATGACAAAGATCGCCGCCGCCAAAAACCAGTGGCCCATGACGCCGCCGGTCGCCAGGCCGAACAGAACCGTGACCACATAGAGGATGCCGACGAAGGTGAAATGGACGAAGCGCTCGTAGCCTTTCTCGTGCGCCGGATAATCGTTGCCGGCAGCGGAGGCATATTCGACGGTGCCGTGGTCGGCCATGAGGAGGGTCTCCGGGAGGTCTAAAAATAGGCAGGAACCGGGCACCAGTTAACGCAATTGACCGTGCAGGGCAACGGCCGCATCGCTGTTTCGGGGCTCGCTTATGGCCTCAGCGCTGGCTTGCCCATGACATAAATCAAAAAGTCTGCTGCTCGCTCTGGGAGCATGTGCGCTATGCGGCAGCGGATGGCTCGAGCCCGGCCTTTGCCAGAGCGGCGC
>CAZLWN010000248.1:0-3356 GCA_964563195.1 uncultured Undibacter sp.
GCCCGGCGAGCTTTGCCGACCTGATCGGCCAGGACGCCATGGTGCGCACCATCTCGAATGCCTTCGAGAGCGGGCGCATCCCGCAGGCCTGGATCCTCACCGGCGTGCGCGGCGTTGGCAAGACCACGACGGCCCGCATCCTCGCCCGCGCGCTCAATTACGAATTGCCCGACGGCTCGGTGACGGAGCCGACAATCAATATGCCGGTGATGGGCGTGCACTGCCAGGCCATCATCGAGAGCCGCCACATCGACGTCTTGGAGATGGACGCCGCTTCCCACAACAGCGTGGAAGACGTGCGCCAGATCAACGACGCCATTCGTTATGCTCCGGTGTCGGCGCGCACCAAGGTCTACATCCTCGACGAAGTGCACATGCTGTCGGGCGCGGCCTTCAACGCGCTGCTCAAGACGCTGGAAGAGCCGCCGCCGCACGCCAAATTTATCTTCGCCACCACTGAAATCCGTAAAGTACCGGTAACGGTGCTGTCGCGCTGCCAGCGTTTCGATCTGCGCCGCGTCGATGCCGCGTTGCTGGTCAAGCATCTGGAAAACATCGCGGCCAAGGAGAGCATCGAAGCCGAGCCGGCGGCCTTCGCTTTGATCGCGCGCGCGGCGGAAGGCTCGGTGCGCGACGCGCTCTCGCTGCTTGATCAGGCGATTGCGCACGCGGCGGGAAAGGTAGCGGCCGATGACGTACGGCAGATGCTGGGCCTCACCGACCGCGTGCGCGTGGTCGATCTGTTCGAGGCGCTGATGAAGGGCGACACTGCCGCCGCGCTGACCGAATTGCGCGCGCAATACGACATCGGCGCCGATCCGGCGGTGGTGCTGTCCGATCTCGCCGAGTTCACCCATTTCGTCACCCGCGTCAAAGTCGTGCCGGCGGTCGCCGACGATGTGTCGCTGTCGGAGGCCGAGCGGACGCGCGGCCGCGCCTTCGCCACGCAACTGTCGATGCGGGTGCTGTCGCGCGCCTGGCAGATGCTGCTCAAGGGCGTATCGGAAGTGCAGGCCTCCGGCCGCCCGGTCGCCGCCGCCGAGATGGTGCTGGTGCGGATTGCCTATGCCGCCGATCTGCCGACGCCCGACGAGGTCGTGCGCTCGATCAGCGAGGAGGGTGCTGCGCCGGCGCGCCCGCAGGGCAATGGCGGTGCGGCCGCCGCGCCGGCCTCGCAGAACTTTGCCCCGCGTTATGACGCGCCGCGCGGCTCGCCCCGTTCCTCCGCCGCGGTGTCGCCGCGGGTCGCCGACGATCCGGTGGCACAGAGCGAGGCGCCGGCAGCCGCGCCGACGCTCGCCATCGGCAGTTTCGAGCAGTTGATCGCGCTTGCAGCGGACAAGCGCGACATCGCGGTGAAGATGGCGCTGGAACGTGACGTGCGGCTGGTGCGTTACGAGGACGGCCAACTCGAAATCGCGCTCGAGCCGACCGCGCCCAAGACCCTCGTGCACGACCTTCAGCGCAAATTGACCGCCTGGACCGGCAAGCGCTGGATCGTGGTGGTGTCGCAGGAGCAGGGCGCCGCCACCATGCGCGCGCAGAGCGATGCCCGCCAGGCCGAGATCGAGCGCGATGTGCAAGACGATCCGCTTGTGCGGGCGGTGCTGAACCGCTTTCCCGGCGCCAAGATCGTGGGCGTGACACAGAATGCGCCAGAGGCGGGTGCGGGCGATGATGCCGCGCCGCTCGACGGGAACGAGGAATAAGCCATGACGGATTTCATGGGTTTGATGAAGCAGGCCGCGCAATTGCAGTCCAAGATGCAGGCGTTGCAGGCCGAGCTCGAACAGATCGAGGTCGAGGGCACCGCCGGCGGCGGCATGGTGTCGGTGAAACTGAGCGCCAAAGGCGACCTCAGGGGCATCACCATCGACGATTCGCTGCTCAAGCCCTCGGAGAAAGAGATCCTCGAAGACCTGCTGGTGGCGGCCCATGCCGATGCGCGCCGCAAGGCGGAAGCCGCGCTGCAAGAGAAGATGAAAGCCGTGACCGGCGGCTTGCCGCTGCCGCCGGGGATGACACTCACATAGATGCCCTCAGCCGTCGCCGGACCCGAAATCGAGCGCCTGATCCAGCTCTTGGCGCGGCTGCCGGGGCTGGGCCCGCGCTCGGCGCGGCGCGCGGCGCTCTTCCTCATCAAGAAGCGCGAATTGCTGATGGCGCCGCTTACCAGCGCGCTCGAGACCGCGATGGACAAAATCGTGGTCTGCAAGACTTGCGGCAATATCGACACGCAGAACCCCTGCACGGTCTGCACCGATGCACGGCGTGATGCTTCCATCATTGTGGTGGTGGCCGACGTCGCCGATCTGTGGGCGCTGGAGCGCGCGCACGCGGTCAACGGCCGCTACCACGTGCTCGGCGGCACGCTGTCGCCGCTCGACGGCGTCGGCCCGCAGGACCTGACCTTCGATGCGCTCGTTGCGCGCGCGCACGAGCCACAAGTGAAAGAGCTGATCCTGGCGCTCAACGCCACGGTCGACGGCCAGACCACCGCGCATTACATCACCGAGCTTCTCGCCGACGCCAACGTAAAGGTGACGCGGCTTGCCCATGGCGTTCCGGTCGGCGGCGAGCTCGACTATCTCGACGAGGGCACGCTCGCCGCCGCCATCAAGCAGCGCACGCTGTTTTAGGATGTGTACTCATAAATTGAGAGCGATCAGCGGCTAGTCAATGTCGGCTGTACGGCGTTTAAAGTCCGCTTTACACACCGAAAGCGGACATTTGCGGTGCAGCAACCCATGTCTGTTTTGTGCCATAAGTGGACATCGCCCCCTTCATTCGATCAACTCGTTGGCACGCGAGAGCAACGACTGCGGGATCGTGACACCAGGTGCCTTTGCGGCTTTCAAATTGACGAAAAGATCGAATTTGTCCGGCTGTTCGACAGGAAGATCGCCGGGCGGTACACCCTTTAAGATTTTATCGACATAATGCGCAGCGCGCCGGTAAACGACCCTCAGGCGGGGACCGTAGGCAATGATTGCACCGTCTCTCGCAAAATCCTTATAGATCGCAACAACCGGCAGAGAGTATTTAGCCGCCAGTTCGAGGATCTGCTGTCGTTGTTTTGTGATTGCCCCGTCATCCATGACGAAGAGCGCCTCGAGCCGGTCACGCGCTGCTGTCTCGAAAACGTGCGCATAGCCTTTAGGGTCGCCAACGGGGAGAGGCATAACTTGCAGGCCCAACTGCGTCCCTCTCGATATAACCGCATTTGCTACGACCAGTGCTCCAGAATTACTGCCCGTATAGATAGCACCCATCTGTGAAATCTTTGGAAATGCCTCTTGCAGTAACTCAATGCCCTTGGCCCCTAGTTCGTCGGGCATAAAGCTCAACCCGGTAAC
>CAZLWN010000249.1:0-3264 GCA_964563195.1 uncultured Undibacter sp.
TCGGCTTGTAGAAGCCGGTGATGCAGTTGAACACGGTGGTCTTGCCGGCGCCGTTGGGGCCGATCAGCGCGGTGATGTCGCCGCGCCGCGCGGTGAACGACAGGTCGTCGACCGCGACGAGGCCGCCGAAGCGCATCGACAGGTGTTCGACCGCGAGGATCGGTTCGGTCGCGGCGTCAGTCATGGCGGGCGCGCCTCCACGACCAGGTCTTCGTCCGGGCCCGCCTGACCAGTTCGGCGTCGATGTCGCGACGCTGGCGCAGGAAGATCGAGGGCGTGCGCGTCGCCACCAAGCCGCGCGGCCGCCAGATCATGATGGTCACCATGGCGAGGCCGAACACCAGCATGCGGAACTGGGCGAACTCGCGGAAGAACTCGAAGCCGCCGAGCATCACCGCGGCGGCCACGGCGACGCCGATCTGCGAGCCCATGCCGCCGAGCACCACGATGGCCAGCACCAGCGCCGACTCCGTGAAGGTGAAGCTCTCCGGGCTGATGAAGCCCTGGCGGGTGGCAAAGAACGAGCCGGCGAAACCGGCGAACATCGCGCCCATGGCGAAGGCCGTGAGCTTGGTGTTGGTGGTGTTGATGCCGAGCGAGCGGCAGGCGATTTCGTCCTCGCGTAGCGCCTCCCAGGCGCGGCCGATCGGCAACCGCCGTAGCCTGATCGTCACCAGGTTGGTGACCAACGCCAACACCAAGATCACGTAATACAGGAAAACGATGCGGTGGAGTGGCGACCATTCGAGGCCGAACGTGTGGGCGAAGCTGCCGTCATCGTTGTTGAACGGCAGTCCAAAGAAGCTCGGCCGCGGCACGCCGGTGATGCCGTCGGGGCCGTGGGTCAGGCTCTGCCAGTTGATCAACACCAGCCGGATGATCTCGCCGAATGCGAGCGTCACGATGGCTAGATAATCGCCGCGCAGCCGCAGCACTGGAAAGCCGAGCAGGATGCCCCAGAACGAGGCAAGGATGCCGGCGAGTGGCAGGCAGAGCCAGAACGAGAAACCAATGTTTTCGGCCAGCAGCGCGTATGAATAGGCGCCGACCGCGTAAAAGGCGACGTAGCCGAGATCGAGCAAACCGGCGAGGCCGACCACGATGTTCAGGCCCCAGCCCAGCATCACATAAGTGAGAATCATGATGCCGAGATCGAGCAGGTAGCGGTCATGGTAGAAGACAATCGGCAGCAGAATGGCGAAGCCGAGCAATGCCAACCCGACGAATTTGCCCAGCACCTGCGCCCGCGCCAGCAATGCGGGAGGGACAAACTGCGTGAGCGCGATGCTACGTTCGCCGATGACCAGCTCGCGCACGAAAGCACCGGCGAAGACCAGGCCCACGATGATCGCCAGCGCCTCGGGCCGGCCCGAGAGCACGAGTGCGCCGGTAGGCCCGGTGTCGGTGCGGATGCCGATCAGAAGCGAGAACAGGCCGAAGGCGATCAGCGCGGACAGCAACGCGCGCTTGAGCGCGGTGACGAAACCCAGGCAGCGCGCGGTGCTTTGATCGGAAAGAACTGACACGCCGGTTGCGCTCTCTTCAGACCTTCTCGACTTCCGGCCGGCCGAGGATGCCGCTCGGCAGGAAGATCAGCACGATGACGAGGATAGAGAAGGCGGCTACGTCCTTGTATTCGACGGAAAAATAAGCCGACCACATGGTTTCGATCAGACCGATCAACAATCCGCCCAGCATGGCGCCCGGCAGCGAACCGATGCCGCCGAGCACGGCGGCGGTGAATGCCTTCACGCCCGCGATGAAACCGATATAGAAATCGATGACGCCGTAATAGAGCAGGTGCATGATGCCGGCGACCGCGGCGAGCGCGGCGCCGATCACAAAGGTGTAGGAGATGGTGCGGTCGACATTGACGCCGAGCAGCGAGGCCATCTTGAGGTCCTGCTCGCAGGCGCGCATATCGCGGCCGAGCCGGGTGCGGGCGACCAGCCAGGAGAAGATCGCCATCAGCACCACGGTAGTGACCACCACGAGGATCTGCACGTTGGATAGTTGCACCGGAAAGCTCGGGTCGTCGACCAGCGTGAAACCACCCGGGATCAGCGGCGGCAGCGGCTTGACGCGGGCGCCTTGCACGATCTGCACGTAGTTCTGCAGCACGATCGACATGCCAATCGCCGAGATCAACGGTGCCAGCCGGAACGAGCGGCGCAGCGGGCGGTAGGCGAAGTGCTCGACCGTCCAGCCATAGAGCGAGGTGAGCGCCATCGCGATCAGCAGCACGAGGAAGAGGGCGAGCGGCACCGCGGTGACGCCGATCGCGACCAGGGCGAGAAAGGCGATCAAGCCGAGGAACGCGCTGACCATAAAAATGTCGCCGTGGGCGAAATTTATCATGCCGATGATGCCGTAGACCATCGTATAGCCGATGGCGATCAGCCCGTAGATCGAGCCGAGCGTGACGCCGTTGATGAGCTGCTGGAAAAAATAGTCCATGCGTCCCCTTCACTTGCGCATGGCTGCGCGGCCGACAACCTTGGTTCTGCCTCAAAGGCTTAACAGGGCGCGACGGGAGCGGCAACGCTTGACCAAGACATGTTATTAAGCCGTTGGTCGAAAGGAGAGGTGCCTTGTCCCCCAACCTCGAACTCGCAATCCGCGTCGGCGGCGCAGCGGCGGTTTTCGCCGCCATGGCGATCTGGGAATGGTATGCCCCGCGCCGCAAGCTGATCGCCGGCCGCACGCCCCGCTGGCCGGGCAATCTCGGCATCCTGGCGATCGACATTGTTGCAGTGCGGTTGCTGATCCCGACTGCCGCGGTTGGCGTGGCGCTGATTGCGGCTGACGCTGGGTGGGGCCTGTTCCGTCTGCTGGGCGTGCCGTATTGGGCGGCGCTGGTGGCGGGCGTGATCGTACTCGATCTGGTGATCTACCTGCAGCACGTCGTGTTCCATCACGTGCCGCTGCTGTGGCGGCTGCACCGCATGCACCATGCCGATATCGACATCGACGTGACCACCGGCCTGCGTTTCCATCCGATCGAGATCCTGCTGTCCATGGTGATCAAGATGGCGGCGGTGGCGGCGCTCGGCGTGCCGGCGGTGGCGGTGGTGATCTTCGAGGTGCTGCTCAACGCCACCGCCATGTTCAACCACTCCAACGTGGCATTGGCGCCGTGGCTCGACCGTATGGCGCGCTGGATCGTGGTGACACCGCAGATGCACCAGGTGCATCACTCGATCGAGCGCGAGGAGACCGACAGCAATTTCGGCTTCAATCTGCCGTGGTGGGACCGGCTGTTCG
>CAZLWN010000250.1:0-3240 GCA_964563195.1 uncultured Undibacter sp.
GCATCTATGCCGAGCGCTACCGGATGGGCGTGCCGGAATGGCGGGTGCTGGTGACGCTGGGCGAGCTCGGCCCGATGACCGCCAAGGCGATCGGCCTGCACAGCCGCATGCACAAGACCAAGGTGTCGCGCGCGGTCGCCCTGCTCGAACGCCGTAGGCTGGTGTCGCGCCGCGTCAACCGCGCCGACCTGCGCGAGGCCTTCCTGTCGCTCGCCCCGGCCGGCCGCGAGATTTACAACGAGCTGGCGCCGGCCGCGCTCGAATTCGTGCGCCAGCTCATGGAAACCGTGGATCCGGCCGATCGCGCCGCGCTCGACCGTACGCTGACCAAGCTGATCGAGCGCTCATCGCAACTGAGCGTCGGTGTCGCCACTGTCCCAGCGCTACGCTAGATTGCCGCCGAATCCAGTCGGGTCACTGTCGTGAAGCTCTACAGCTATTTCCGCTCCTCGGCCGCCTACCGCGTGCGCATCGCGCTCAATCTCAAGGGCTTGCCCTATGAGATGGTGCCCGTTCATCTGACCAAGGACGGCGGCTATCAGCGCAAGCCGGAATTTGTCGCCGTCAATCCGCAGATGCGAGTGCCAGCACTGGCGCTGTCCTCAGGCGACGTGCTGACGCAGTCGCTGGCGATCATCGAATATCTCGACGATATCCATCCGGAGCCGCCACTGCTGCCGGCCGACGCCTTCGCGCGCGCCAAGGTGCGCTCGCTCGCACAGATCGTGGCTTGCGATATCCACCCCCTCAACAATCTCGTGGTATTGCAATATCTCAAACACACTCTGAAGCACGAGCAGGCCGAGATCGATACCTGGTACCGCCATTGGGTGATCGAGGGCTTCAGGGCGATCGAGGCGATGATCAAGCCCGCCCCTTACGCCTTCGGCGCGCATGTAAGCCTGGCCGACGTCTGCCTGGTGCCGCAGGTGTTCAACGGGCGGCGGCTAAACACCCCGCTCGAGGCATTCCCGAAAATCCTAGCGGTCGAAGCCGCCTGCCTGAAGCTGCCGGCCTTCGATAAGGCGCGGCCGGAAAACCAGACGGATGCGGAGTGACGCAAGGCCATTGGCCTGCTAGACCGCCCTCCCGCAACTGTCCCTGCCACCCATCCGGCACACCCCATCCGTGGCCAAAGGCAATATCCTCCGTGTCGTCCTCTGGATGGTCGGCACCCTGCTCTCGTTCTCGGTCATGGCGGTCTCGATCCGCGAGCTGGCCCGGGGCGGCTTCAACATTTTCGAGATCCTGGCGATCCGCAGCGGCGGCTCGCTGCTGGTCCTGCTGGCGCTGTTGGCGGTGCGCCCCGATCTGCGCGTACACGCGCTGCCGCGGCGCATGGGCCTCAACACGCTTCGCAACACCGTGCACTACGCCTCGCAATATTCATGGGCGCTCAGCCTGACCATGCTGCCGCTCGCCATGGTATTCGCACTCGAATTCACCATGCCGGCCTGGACAGCGCTGCTCGCCGTCTGGCTGCTGCATGAGCGGATGACGCTGAGCCGCCTCGGCGTGGTGGTGTTCGGGCTCATCGGCGTGCTGGTGATCCTGCGGCCCGGTATCGCCGATTTCAATCCGGCGGCGTTCCTCGTGCTGGCGGCGGCATTCGGCTACGCCATCACCATGATCACCACCAAGAAGCTGACCATGACCGAGACCACTTTCGGCATCGTGTTCTGGATGGCGGTACTTCAGTTCCCGCTCTCGCTCATCGGCAGCGACCCGAGCGTGTTTTTGCACCTGGATGTCCGGCATACCTTTCCCCTGCTCGGCGTCGCCATCGCCGGATTGACGTCACATTACTGCCTCAGTAATGCCTTCCGCGCCGGCGACGCCACCCTGGTGGTGCCGTTGGATTTCATGCGCATTCCGTTGATCGCCGTGGTCGGCTGGGTGCTCTACGGCGAGCCGCTCGACGTGTACGTGCTGCTCGGCGCCCTGATCATCGTCGGCGGCGTGCTCTGGAACCTGCGCGCGGAGACCGTACGGGCGCATTAGAAGCGGCCTTCACGGCCATCCTCGCGCTGCCATAATTTAAGGGCTAGAATGCACGCCATGAGGAGAATCGTCCTGACCTTTGCGGCCGCCGCCATCGTCCTGTCAGCGGGCGGTGCCGTGCTGGCGCAGTCGCAAAACCCGGCCTGCCAGCGGCTAGAGGCGCAGCTCACCGCGCTCGACCGCGGCAACAGCGACCCGACCCGCGCCGGCCAGATTCGCCGCGCCGAAGATGCGGTCGACCGCCAGCAATTCGAGGTCGACAAGTTGGTCTCACAGTCGCGCCGCATGGGCTGCGGAAACATCGGTTTTTTCTCGATTTTCATCAATCCGCCGCAGCAATGCGGCAGGCTCAACCGGAAGATCGAGGAGCAACGCGACGTGCTCGGCCGCATGCAGAACCAGCTTGAGCGGTTGCAAGGCGGCACCACCGAACGCGCCGCCCAACGCCAGTCGCTGCTGATCGCGCTCGCCGACAATGGCTGCGGCCAGCAATACCGCGCGGCCGCGCGCGCCGGACGGCAGGGCGGTTTCTTCGACCGCCTGTTCGGCGGCGGTAACATTTTCACGTCGCCCGGCGAGATGGGCGGCACCTATCGCACCGTCTGCGTGCGCACATGCGACGGCTATTATTTCCCGATTTCCTTCGAGACCACGCCCGACCACTTCCGCGATGACGAGCAAACTTGCCAGCGCATGTGTCCGGCGGCGGACGTGCAACTCTACACCTATCACAATCCCGGCGAAGAGATCGCGCAGTCGGTTTCGCTCAATGGTCGCCTCTACACCGAGCTTCCGACCGCGTTCCAGTACCGCAAGGCGATCAATCAGGCGTGCGGCTGCCGGCGGCCGGGCGAAAGCTGGCTCGAGGCGCTGCAGGCGAACGGACCCGACGACACGCTGGCGCCAGGCGACGTGGTGGTCACCGACCGCAACGCCAGCCGCCTGTCGCAGCCGGCAGCCGGCGCCACGCCGAACCAGGCCAGTCAACCCGCCAAGTCGACAAAGGCGCCAGAGGCGATGGTGGAAGCGCCGGGCCTGCCCGACAAGACCAAGCGCAAGGTGCGCGCAGTCGGGCCGACCTTCCTGCCGGCGCATTGAACGCGGCCCGGCACGATCAATAATCGAAAGCTTCGCTTTTGGCCGGCTTGCCCTTGACCAGCGATTGGTCGGGCGCCGGCAGCGGCGTGCCGGGATCGCGGAAGCGGTTGGTGATCGGATAACGGCGGTCGCGGCCGAAAT
>CAZLWN010000251.1:0-3218 GCA_964563195.1 uncultured Undibacter sp.
AGATATCAACAAGCTGCCGGCCGATTACCCCATCTTTACCCCCGAAAGCGGACATGTGCGGTGCACTAGGTCATGTCTGCTTTGTGCCAAAAACCGACATTCATGAGTTCGTCTCACACCAAACGAAAAACCCCGGGACATTGCCCGGGGCTTTTTTGTTCCAAGAGAGCGTCTCAGCGTTGGGCGTCAGAACTTATAGTTCACGCCAACCCTGGCAATGTTGCCATTGAAGTGCACCTCCGATTGAGTGCTGACGGTCGTGAAGAGCATAAACGCGGGATTGAACTGGTTGAGCTGCGAGTTCAAAGTCAGGTGGCCGAGATCATAGTAGAGATACTCCGCCTTAACCGACCACCGTGGGGCGAACATCCACTCTAACCCGCCGCCGAGAGCCCAGCCGGTGCGAACGCTCGAGGCTGAGGCGAAGGCTGGCGTTGATGGCAAGCCGACGATTGAGGGAATGGCCTCTGTGAATGATACGTTGGCGCTAACATGGCCGTAGGCCAAGCCTCCCGTCACATAAAGAAGCAACGGGTTGATCGGCGTCCAGCCCAATCGCCCACGGAGTGTCCCGAGCCAGTCCAGCTTTTGGCTGCCCGTTCCCGTCACGGTAACGGGGTTGGGAAAGCCAACGGGCACCACCGTGCCGGACAGGCTGTCACTGCCCTTTATGTCGGCTCCTTGAAAGTCCGTCTCAACGCCCCAAACAAACGCACCAATTTGTTGATTGTATCCGATTTGGACACCGCCGATGAACCCGCTCGCCTTGGTGCCGAATTGCCCAGGAACAGCGGCTGCAGCAGTAGTGTGAAAGACTGCCAATCCGGGGAGGCACCCGCCGAGAGCAGGATTACAGAAGGTCCCCACCGAACTGTTGTCGATCGGGTCGTTACCCCAGCCGCCTCCTGCGTTTAGACCGACGTACCAGCCAGTCCAATTCGAAGTCGGCGCGGTGACGATTGGTGCTGCTTTCGTCTTTACTGGCAAATCAGATGCCGCCGCGACCTGTGTGAAAGCGCTGACGCAAACGGCGGCGGTCAAGGCGAGTGACAAATGTCGCATATAAATTCCCCAAACAAAGTTGTCATAAAGATAGCCTAAAGTAAATTGCCAAGAAATGCGGGTTTTGCTCAGTACACCTGAAATCTTGAGTATGTGGTGATTTGGTCACGCCAAATTGGATGCAGTTTCAGCCATTTAATGCGCATTTCCGCTCTGGGTCATAAGCGGACATTTGCAGTGCACTCGCCCATGTCCGCTCTACCCCCGAAAGCGGACATCGGTAGCGCAATTATGGATCATCCGGCCTCGGTTTCGGAACGATGAAACGAACATCGATTGCTGTAGTAACCGGCATGTCTTGCGATGCTGAATGCTCGATCGATGCGAGCTTGGAATGCAGATAAGGCGCTGCCGCCTTTGCCATCTCATCACGCCGTCGTGCCGGAGCCTTTGGATCCCGCATAACCGCGAGCATGTAGTCGAGCGGCAACTGGCCGCCGGCTTGAGCGGCCTCGATCAGGGCCCGAGTGCGCCTATTACGAGAGCCTTTTGGTCTGCCACGCAAATTGCCAGACCGGCCTGGCTGAAATGGCCCGCCTCGCAGTTTTTTTGAATTGTTTACAGGGCCCGTCATGATTCGATCTCCTGGATGCAATCCTCTTCGGATGTGAGACGGATTTCGTCTCCAACAATAGGGGGAATATTGCTGCGGACGTGTTTTGTCTCAATCTGATTGCGACGCCGGTACCATGTCGCTCGTGATATTCCGCGAAGTTGCCATGGCTTCGATTTACTTAGCGGCGCTGGTTTGGCATTACGCCGTTGCGCTCTATTGTGACGCTTGCGTTCGCGATCGCGGTCTCTTCGTCGCTGAGCCAGCATATCTCCCGAAACGCCGATCGCTCGAATGGTCGTAATGCAAAGGCGTGTTCGCTCATCATCGGTCAGGTTCAACAGCTCACCAAGCTGTGTTGCCGTATATCGGAGCGGTCGATCGGCGACCATTTTGGCCGATTCTTCGGCTTCCGCGCGTGGCATCCATGGAGCCCATCGAAACGCCCAGCTAACTACGTGCCTCACGATATCGCATGGCATATGCGCGATCTGATTCGCGGCTAACAAGAAATCTTCGCGACCCGCGTCGTCGTTAGGTAACATGAGGCCGTAGCGCCTTTGAAAGATGCGTTCTAGCTCCCGCAGCCGAATAATGTTTAGGAGGTGATTTCGCGTCAGACCAGCGCGGCGGCGCTTGGCATGCCACGCATATCGGACCGAAATTTCGTGCCGCGCGGCAGCAACTTTTGCGGCATCTTTGCGCGCGCCATGTTGCGCACGATCACCGCGATGACGTGCGGAACGGTTAGCGAACAAACTCCCCGCATTTTCCCCCAATTTGTGGGGGGACAACACGGTTTGTTCATGTCTCAACGCTGGGGGACAAGGGAGTGCTCGATCACAAAAGCGCAGATTTGGCGAAGCTTTTGTGGTGCTGCCGGTAAGGATTGAACTTACGACCTCCCCCTTACCAAGGGGGTGCTCTACCACTGAGCTACGGCAGCGAAAGAATAGCGCGACCGACACGACAGCGCGCGAACGCGGCGGAAACTGCCATATCGGGCCCCGGTGGCGCAAGGCAAAGCGGCTTGCGTCGTGCAGCGGCCGCCCGATAAATGACGGCATGCCGCGCGCGGGTGGCAACGACACGAAAGCCGGCAAATCCGGCGGCCGGAAAAAACGGCTGGCGGCGGCGCTGCGCGAGAACCTGCGACGTCGCAAGGCGCAGGCGCGCGGGCGCGGCACGCAATCTCCGCCCTCGGCGCGCGCGAAATCGCCGCCGCGCGATGGTGAAACCCGCTGATCGGGCGCTTCAGGGCCCGGTTTGCCGAATTTTCCGCGACGCGGATGGTAATCTTGCAAAAATTTGGCTTGGCCGAAGGGCGGCCGACGGTCCATAACAGCGGGCCGGTTCCGAGCTAAGAGCGTGGTAAGCGGGCGGGGCGACATGGATCGTATTCGTATCGTCGGCGGAGAGCGGCTTTCCGGCGCTATCCCGATTTCGGGCGCCAAAAATGCCACCTTGCCGCTCATGATCGCTAGTTTGCTCACCGAGGACACGCTGATCCTCGACAATGTCCCGCACCTGGCCGACGTCGGCCAGCTGCAGCGCATTCTCGGCAATCACGGCGTCGACGTCATGATCGCCGGCAAGCGGCCGG
>CAZLWN010000252.1:0-3170 GCA_964563195.1 uncultured Undibacter sp.
AACCACCCTATAGCACTTCGATGCCGCAGAGGGGGCGCCGTCCACAGCATCAAAAGCGGACAAACCGTCCCCGGCCAAAATCGACCTTTGTCCGCTGTTAATCCAATGGCGGACAAACCCGGCCGCGGTTGGTTTGTCCGTTAAGTGCCAAACGCCGACATGGCGGGTCGGACCAAGGTATCGACCCCCCAGCAATCAATTCTTCCCTACAGTTCGACTTTCCGGGGTCCAAATGATGCTGAGACAGACCTGCGACAAGGGTGAAGCCCTGGCCATGCATGGATAGTCTTCCTAGCAGCCGCACACATTGGGTTTGTTTCGTTCGAGATGATGGTTGCGCCAGGTCAACGCACGTTCAATCGACCTGCAAAATATCTAAAAAAGCATGGTCCGCTGCTTGACCCACCGAACGCCAACTCGGCGCGCGACGCAGACGAATCGGCTATTTGCGGCATTCAATCGGGGCAACTTCAGCCCTTGTGCACCAGCAGGATTATGGCGACCAACACCGCCAACAGGACCACCGACAGCGCAATGGCGATGCGAGTGGCTTTCACGGCCTGATCCTTCTCCCACCAACTCGTGGGCTTGATGCCTTGCAGGACAAACGTCGTGACGCCGGCGAGGTTCACGCAAATCAGGTTCACCAGAAACAGCGAAAAGGCGCCCGTTGCCAGGGCCGGATGCCCGCCGCCCAGCAGTAGCCCGGACGTCACCAGCGGCGGTAACAACGCCACCGCCACCATGACGCCGATCAGCGTCGCCGATACGCCGGTCGTGAACGCCAGCGCGCCCGCACTGCCGGACGCCAATGCCACGACGATGTCGCCCAGACCCACCCGCGTGCGCGATGCCATTTCGGACAATGTCGGGTCCACCTCCAGCAGCACGCCGATGATCACGGACAAGACCAACGCCGCAGCAATGCCCGCCAGCGCCGTCAGAAGCCCCTGCCGAAGCAGCGACAGGTCGCCCAAGGTAATGCCGAGCGACAAGGCCACGTTCGGTCCGAGCAAGGGCGCAATCACCATGGCCCCGATGATGACGGCCACGCTATTGTGATTCAGGCCGATGGCCGCCACCAATGTGGACAGCGCCACCATCGACATGTAGACGCGCGATAGCCGCGCGCCATTCTTGATGTCCTCGTACAACTCCTCGCGGCCGATCCGCTGCGGCGGTTTTTCTTCGGGCGGCGGCGGCTCGGACGTAGCCGGTTGCGGTTCCGGTTCTGGCTCCGCCTGCGCGCGTGGCAAAGTCGCCTCGACCGGCAGAATCACCACTCGGTTGCCCTCGCCACCGGTGTAGCGTTTCTCCAACAGATCCAGCACCTTCTCGCTCTGCTCCGCGTCCAACAAGATGCGGACCAGCACTTCCCCGTCCGCCGATCGGATCTGCCGGTGTTCGAGCACCTTGCATCCGTCGAGAAGCGCGCGGACGTCGTCGCCGTCCTTCTCCCGCAGCACCATCTCGATCAAGCGCAGCGCCATCGCGTCTCGTCCTTTCGATGTTCGGCCGAGGCAGGCCGTCAGCGTATTTCGATCCGTTTAAGCAGCTCCCATATCGGCACCGCCGAAACGCCGCCGACAACCCCGCTCAGATAACTCGGGATGTCCGTGTTGAAGAGCCAGCGCCACAGCAGGCCAGCGACGAGGCTCGTCACGAGCATGGTAGCAAGCGTGATCAGCAGTCTCTGCCAGAGCGGCATGTCAGCGCTCCCTAGACCCTTGAGGATTTGCCATTGACAAACCGATGCGTATCTTGCCTGTACCCAATCGTCAGACAACCGTACCGAATAATTTCCCGATCCCCGCGGTGAGCGCCATCGCCAACGCGCCCCAGAATGTCACGCGGGCCGTGGCGCGCAGCACGTTTGCGCCGCCGGTTTTCGCCCCGATCGCACCCAGCAATGCGAGAAAGCCCAAGGACGCCGCCGACACGATGGGGACCAGCGCACTCGCCGGAGATACGACGACCATAACCAGGGGCATCGCCGCGCCGACTGAAAACGTCGCGGCCGATGTGAGCGCGGCCTGCACCGGCCGCGCGGTGGTGATTTTCGATATCCCAAGCTCATCGCGCGCGTGGGCGGTCAGAGCATCTTTCGCCATCAGCTGCTGGGCAACCTGCCGTGCAAGCGCCTGATCGACGCCACGCTCGACGTAGATTTCGGCAAGCTCATTAAGCTCAAACCCGGGATTCTCGCTCAGCTCCTTGCGTTCGCGCGCGAGATCCGCCTGTTCGGTGTCGGATTGCGAGCTGACCGACACATATTCACCGGCCGCCATCGACATGGCGCCCGCCACGAGCCCTGCGACACCGGCGATCAACACCTCGTTCTGCGTCGCGGCTGCCGCGGCAACGCCGACGATCAAGCTCGCAGTCGAGATGATGCCGTCGTTGGCCCCGAGCACGGCGGCGCGCAGCCACCCGATGCGCTCGACGAAGTGGTTCTCCGGATGGAAGCGAAGACGATTCATCCGACAACGCGCTTTTTAGATCAGATCCGCCCGAGCAGCATGAGAACGACGACGATGATCAAGATAATGCCGATGACACCCACGCCGCCGTGTCCGTAGCCGAAGCCGTAGCCGCCAAAGCGGCCGCTGAAGCCACCGAGCAGGAAAATGACGAGCAGAATGACAAGAATGAGCCCCACAGACATGGCGTTATCTCCCAATCACTGAAACATTACCCCGCCACGATCGTAGTATCCGGGTATTGATCGAGATCAAAGTACTACGGCACGCTATGTCAGCTCCTGGCCCTAAGCGGACGTGTAAAAGATGACGAGGCTAAGCGCCGCGATAACGACGGCACATATGCCGACTGCTTGCATAGCAGCGCGTATGGGGCCGGCAGCCTCGAATTTACCGGAGAGGTGCGATGCTCGAGCCATCGCAACCAGAGTAACGGTGAGAGCCGTAGAGGTGCATAACCAAGGTAGAGGTGCATAACCAAGCATGAAACGTCGAACGGTTGAGGTTCTCGGGCGCTCTGAGCTGGGGGCGAGGGAACGCCCAATATTATAAGCCTAAGCCGATCAAGAATCGAAGTCTGTTCAAAATTAACCACTTTCAAACTAGGCAGATCCAAACTGAAAAAATGAAGAAGGAATGTCCGCTTTGGGTGGCGGATTCAACCGATCGACGCAACACCTTCTAATCTTG
>CAZLWN010000253.1:0-3079 GCA_964563195.1 uncultured Undibacter sp.
GTTCGGTGTCGAACCTCGGCATGTACGGCATCAAGGATTTCACCGCGGTGATCAACCCGCCGCAATCCACCATCCTCGCCGTCGGCACCGGTGAAGAGCGCGCGGTGGTGCGCGACGGCGAGATCCGAGCCGCGCAGATCATGAGCGTGACGCTGTCCTGCGATCACCGCAGCGTCGACGGCGCGCTCGGCGCGGAGCTGATCGGCGCTTTCAAGACGCTGATCGAGAACCCGGTGATGATGGTGGTTTAATGGACCGTCGTCGCCTGGCAAACGGCGCGAAGCGTCGCCTTCGAGCCCAAAACCCCGGCGACCTCGCTTAGGCTGGCACGACCGTGCGTCCCTACGCGTGATGGTCGGGACAAGCCCGGCCATCATGGCAGATAGAACTAGCGAGTTTTCATGGCCGACACCTCCTTCGGCATCGTCACCGCCAACTCCAGCCCCGGCGGCATAGCTCAAAGGATTCAAGGAGAGTCTAGCCGCGGTGTTTGAGAATATAAAATCGGATGGCGCACCTTGGTTGATTAGTTTATATATTCCCGTATGGAGAAATTTGAACCCGTGCGAGATTCTCTGGCAACAGCACTCTATGCCGCAATACTGATTGCGGGTCATCTTTGTATTGCAATCGTGCTAATTTTGGCAATTTGGACTACCGAACGATTTTTTTTTATCTTTGGGGTCAGAGTGAGCCGAGATTTTTCGACATCATCCCCATTAAATGGGCGTTCGATGCTGCAGAACTAAGTGTGCTAGTTTTATTTATATTTTGGGCTCCATATCAAGCATACAAGAAGATCCGGACTCAATCGGTTCTGCCTTCAAATGGAGGTTGGAGTGAATAGTCAAACCAGGACGAATAACTTGTTTGCCGCGCGCCGTCGGGACATGTTCCGTTGGTTATTTCGCCGATTTAGTGCTTATTTGAGCGTCGCAGTATTAGCATTGGTTTTGACCCTCTTGGTAGCTGGGGCCTATAAAATTTTTAATAGCAACACATTACCGAGTTTAACGGAACCAGCAGCGACTCAATTAGCAACTCCGGGAGGCGAAAGCAAAATTAACGTTGATCGCGCTTATATCCAACCGCGGGCATTTGGTACTCGATTGGAAAACAACAGGCGAGGGATACGCTTTATTGGAGAAATCTCAATTGTCGCGGTGCTCGCCGCTTTAACAAGCTTCCACCTTTCGCGCGGACCATTGCGAATAAAGGGTGGTCGGTCGGGACGCAGGGTCGTACGATTTAGTGCCTTTGAACGATTTGTCCATTGGCTTACGGCGTCAACCTTTTTCTTTCTTGCGATAAGCGGCCTGTATATTACATTCTCGGATCAAATAGCCGATGTAATGTTCGGTCAGGAGAATTCCGCCTCTTTGTTGAGGTATATTAAATACGTTCATATTTATATTAGTTTTTCATTCATAATCGGAGTGGCGTTAAGCTTTTTAATTTGGTTTTCTGATGCGCTACCCGATCGGGTCGATTTGCGTTGGTTGAAGGAGGGTGGTGGAATATTTGACCGGAAAAAGTCTCCTCCAGCATACCGTTTCAATGCCGGTCAGAAAATTACATATTGGATTGTTGTTGCCGCGAGCGCGACGCTTTCGATCACGGGCTTCATCCTAATGTTTCCTTTCGATGCGGGGCTTGACCCCGGCGGCCTTTACACTGCGAACCTTGTGCATGGAGTTGTGGCTGTACTTTTCATCGCAGTGATGCTGGCGCACGTCTATATCGGAAGCATAGGCTTGGAAGGTGCTTTCGAGGGCATGGCTGACGGGGTGGTCGATATCGCTTGGGCAAAGCAACATCATCGTTTGTGGATCGAGGAAGAAATGGGAGAAGGACAACGTAGCCAGTTAGAAGGCGCACGCCCTGAAACAGCCGGATGACCAAACAAGTGTTGTTATGAGAATAGTAGCATAGTTCTTATACAGAGGCGCGCGAATAACTCTTGAAATTAAGTAAGGGACTACTTCATTGCGCTGTCATCTTAGACGAATTGCGCTTTATCTCGGCCATGGTTCAGTCATGTGTGGTTAGATCGCATGCTCGACCGTTAGGTTATCGTTTGGCGTGGTGAAATCGTGTAGGCAAGCAATGGCAGTCGGTCCCTTAGACTTCATGATCATCGGCCCCGCCTCAGGCGGCTATGTCACCGCCATCCGCGCGGCGCAGCTCGGCTTAAAGACGGGCAGGGTCGCGTCGTAGGGTAATTCCCGTGATATTGAACTTGACGACAAAAGCAACGCGGTCATGCCGAAGCCCGAACCCACCGTCCGCCCCGCCCGCAAAGCCGACGCCGCCGCGCTCGCGATCCTGGTCGATATCGCCGGCGAAGGCATGCCGAGCTACATGTGGTCGCGCATGCGCGAACCCGGCCAATCCGCATTCGAAGTTGGGCGCGCGCGGGCGGCGCGCGACGAGGGCGGGTTCTCCTATCGCAACGCCACCGTCGCCGAGATTGACGGGGAAGTGGTCGCCTGCCTAGTCGACTACCGCCTCGACGATCCTTATGACGCCGGCGATCTCAACGCGCTGCCCGAGGTTGTGCGGCCGCTGGTGATACTGGAATGCAAGGCGCCCGGTTCCTGGTACGTCAATGTGCTGGCCACGTTCCCCGAATTTCGCGGGCAGGGAATCGGCGCCCGCCTGCTCGCGCTGGCGGAGGAGCGGGGGCGCAAGCACATGGCGGCAACCGCCAGCATGATCGTCGCCAGCGAAAACACCGGCGCCGTGCGCCTATATGCGCGCAGCGGATATAAGGAGGTCGCGCGCGCGCCGGTGGTGGAATATCCCGGCTGCGCCCATGGCGGCGACTGGGTGCTGATGGTCAAGCCGATCTGATATGAATAGGGACCTGCCGGACCCCGCCGCAGCGGCACACAGCTAAGCGAGCTTTTATGGCCGACACTTCTTTTGACGTTCTCATCATCGGCTCCGGTCCCGGCGGCTATGTCACCGCCATCCGTGCCGCGCAGCTCGGCTTCAATACCGCGATTGTCGAGCGCGATTATCTCGGCGGCATCTGCCTCAACTGGGGCTGCATCCCGACCAAGGCGCTGCTGCGCTC
>CAZLWN010000254.1:0-3075 GCA_964563195.1 uncultured Undibacter sp.
GCCGTTTTGAAGCGGAGATGCTTCGACGCTTCGTATTGGCCTATCAGCGCGTTCAGCCCTTGACGATCGGAGAGCTCTGGGCTCTCGCCATTACAATTCGCGTCGTGCTGGTGGAGAATTTGCGACGCTTGGCCGATTTGATTGCGGGTAGTCAGACATCGCGCGACGTTGCCGACGCGTTGGCCGATCGTCTGCTCGGTACAGGGATCAGGTCTCCCGAGGCGGCTGACGCGGCACTGCGACCATTCGCAAATTTGCCGCTCACGAGGTCTTTTGCGGTTCAACTCGTCCAACGGTTGCGCGAAGAAGATCCGGCCACCACGCCGGCGCTTCTCTGGCTGGACCAGCGCTTGAGTTCGCAGGGCACGAACGCCGACGAAATCGTGCGCGAAGAGCACCGCAGGCAGGGAGCGGCGAACGTCACTGTCCGCAATATCGTCACCAGCATGCGGCTCATATCTGAGCTTGATTGGTATGCGCTCTTCGAAAGCATCAGTTTGGTCGACAAGGCGCTGCGGGCGGGCAGCGATCTCGCCGACATGGATTTTCCGACGCGTGATAGATATCGCCGCGCTATCGAAGAGATTGCGCGCGGTTCAGGTTGCTCGGAAATCGACGTCGCCCGAGAAGTTGTCCTCATTACCAAACGCGTTGAAGCTGACCAGCAAATCGGAATGCCTGAGCCGGATCCGCGCCGGCGGGACCCCGGCTATTACTTGATTGGTAAAGGACGTGGAGCATTCGAAAAGAAACTTGGCTTTCGCGTTCCAATGAAGGAGTGGCTGGTACGCGCGAACGCGGCGGTGGGGATTTCAGGTTATCTCGTGATCGTCGCATTCGCTGCAGGGCTTATTCTCGCGCTGGCATTGCTCGCGGTCAGTATGGCCGGCACCGATGAATGGGTTGTCCCGGCGCTGGCGTTGCTCGGATTCTTTGTTGCCGTCGATGCCGCCATCACGCTGGTGAACCGCGTGGTTACAGATCGGTTCGGTCCTGCCGTGCTCCCCGGGCTCGAGCTTCGCGACGGTGTTTCGAGTGAGTTTCGCACCATCGTCGTCATGCCGACGTTGCTCACGAGCAGCGCAGCAATCGACGAACTCATCGAACGGCTGGAAATCCATTATCTCGCGAGCCCGGACGGCGATATCCGGTTCGCTCTGCTTTCGGACTGGACGGACTCAGCCACCGAAAATGCGGCAGACGACGAGGAGCTTTTGCGCGCGGCGATCGAGGGAATCGATCGCCTCAATGCCCGGTACGCACCGGCATCGGATGGGGCGCGTTTTTTTCTGCTCCATCGTCGCCGAGCCTGGAACGAAAGCCAGGGCAAGTGGATCGGATGGGAACGCAAACGCGGAAAATTGCATGAGCTCAATCGGCTGCTTCGCGGGGACACCGATACTAAGTTCTTGCCGGTTGGCGGCCAGCTACCGCTCGTGCCTTCTGGAGTTCGTTACGTCATCACCCTGGACACGGACACGCGGCTTCCCATTGGAGCCGCAAAGCGCCTGATCGGGAAAATGGCGCACCCGCTCAATCGGCCAAAACTCGACCCCGCGTGTCGCCGTGTGGTCGAGGGATATGGCGTGCTGCAGCCGCGGGTGACGCCATCGCTTCCCACCGCGCGGGATGGCTCGGTGTACCAACGCGTATTTTCGAGCCCGACCGGCATCGATCCCTACGCAGCGGCCGTTTCCGACGTTTATCAGGATCTCTTCGAAGAGGGCTCTTACAGCGGCAAGGGCATTTACGATGTCGATGCCTTCGAGGCCGCGCTCGCCGGCCGCATCGCGGAAAGCTCCGTGCTCAGTCACGACCTGCTGGAGGGCATTTTTGCTCGCGCGGGGCTGGTTTCCGACGTCGAGGTCTTTGAAGATTTTCCGTCGCGTTACGATGTTGCCGCATCCCGCCAGCACCGTTGGGCGCGCGGCGATTGGCAGTTGCTTCCCTGGATCATCGGTAGCGGGCCAGCGATAAGCGGTAGTGGAGGGACCGGCATACCGCTGCTTGGCTGGTGGAAACTTGCCGATAACCTTCGCCGCACCCTGTCGGCCCCGGCGAGTTTCCTCGCCCTTTTATCCGGGTGGGCCTTGCTACCTGCAGGAGCCGCCTTGCTCTGGACCGGCTTCGCCTTCCTTCCTTTCCTATTGAATGCGTTCCTGCCTCTCGTCGCTCGCGTGATTCCGCACCGTTCGGGGATCACGACCGGCAGCCATTTCCGCGCATTACGTCAGGATCTCAGAGTCGCCTTATTGCAATTCGGCCTGCAAGTGGCGCTGCTCGCGCACCAGGCATGGCTGATGGTAGACGCCATCGTTCGGACGCTGTCGAGATTGTATCGGCATCGACAACTGCTGGAGTGGGTGACCGCCGCAGCGGCAGGTTCCGACCGGGAACTCAGACTTGTCGGCTTCTATCGGCGGATGGCCGGCGCTGTCGCGTTGGCTGCATGCGGAACCATTGCCGTTGCTTACGCCGATCGCGAAACTTGGTTGATCGCCGCTCCATTGATCGCTGCTTGGGCGCTGTCACCAGCCATCGCATGGTGGGTAAGCCGGGCGCCACGCCCCGGCCAGAGCTCGCCGTCGGACGCGGCGGCGGAAAGCCTGCGCCTCACTGCACGGTGCACCTGGCGCTTCTTCGAAACATTCGTGACGGCGGAAGATCATATGCTCCCGCCGGACAATTTCCAGGAAGATCCCCGGCCAGTCTTGGCCCACCGCACCTCGCCGACGAATCTAGGCCTCTATTTTCTCTCAGTCCTTGCCGCGCGAGATTTCGGCTGGTTCGGCCTCACGTCGGCCATCGACAGATTGGAAGAAACGCTTGGTACAATGAGCAGGCTTGAGCGATTCCGCGGTCATTTCTTCAATTGGTATGACACGCGTGATCTTCATCCGCTCGAGCCAAAATACATATCGTCGGTCGACAGCGGGAATCTGGCCGGGCACCTGATTGTGCTCCGCAGTGCCTGCCGGGAGACGATTGCGGCATCTGTGATTGGTCCGAAACCGCTTGCTGGAATCGCGGACGCCGTGAAACTCGCTCAAGCCTCTCTGGACGCCCTGAGCAGCG
>CAZLWN010000255.1:0-3061 GCA_964563195.1 uncultured Undibacter sp.
GCCAGAACAGCTTGGTGAGCCGCACGGCGGCGTGGAATTTCAGCGCGAAGCCGTCACTCCAGGCCTCGTCCGGCAGATCGAAGAACTTGCCGCCCTTGGTGGCGCCGGCGCTGTTGACCAGCACGTCGCAGCGCTTGAAGCGGTCGCTGACCTGCGCGAATAGTTTTTCGCAAGCGGCAAGCTGGCGCAGGTCGCCTTCCACCGTCAGCGGCGCCGGTCCCCCGGCCGCCGCCACCACCTTGGCGCCGGCGGCAAGATTGGCCGCGTTGGACGCCGCCAATACGGTCTGCGCACCCTCGCGCGCGAAAGCGGCCGCGATGGCGCGGCCGATGCCACGGCTGCCTCCGGTGACGACGACGACCTTGCCTTCGAATTCTCCCGCCATGGACCCCTCCCTCTTGTGGCCGGGCGTTATACGCGGCAATTCGCCAAACCGCGAGTGGGGGCCGGGCCGCATTGACCGGGCCGCGTTCTCGGTCACAATAAGAAAAAAGCCAGCGCGCGATCCTCAATACGGTCGCGCGGCGGCAATATGGGGAGGTTCGCGTGAAGCCGGCGCCGTTCGCCTACGCCAAGGCGCGCACGCTCAAGGAAGCGGTAGCGCTGCTTTCCAAGCATAAGGACGACGCGCGGCTGCTGGCCGGCGGCCAGAGCCTGATCGCAACGCTCAACATGCGGCTGTCGGCACCGGAGTTGCTGATCGACATCAACGACATCAAGGGTCTCGACGGCATCGCCAAAAAGGGCAAGGCGATCGAGATCGGCGCGTTGGCGCGGCACACCCAGGTCGAGCGCTCAGGCGTGATCGCCAAGCACGCGCCGCTGATCGCGCTCGCCATGCCGCATATCGGCCACGCGGCGATCCGCAACCGCGGCACCTTCGGCGGCTCCATCGCCTTTGCCGATCCGGCGGCGGAATTGCCGGCCTGCCTGCTGGCGCTCGGGGCTGAGATCGAAATCGCCGGTCCCAAGGGCAAGCGCAAGGTGAAGGCGGACGCGTTCTTCAAAGGATTGTTCGAGACCGCCTTGCGCCCGCAGGAGATACTCACGGCCGTGCGCGTGCCGGCCGCCGACAAGAATACCCGAGTCGGATTCGCCGAATTGGCGCGCCGCCACGGCGACTACGCCATGGTCGGTCTGGCGGCGAGCGCGCGCGCCGACGGCAAGGCACTTAAAGATGTGCGGCTGGCGTTTTTCGGCGTCGGCGCCACACCGGTGCGGGCGAAGAAATCGGAATCGGTGCTGGCCAACGGCAATATCGAAGCTGCGGTGGCCGCGCTCGAACTCGATCCGCAGGACGACGTGCAGGCGACGGCCAAGGTGAAGAAGCACCTCGCCGGCGTGCTGCTGCGGCGGGTGGCGAAGCAGCTTATGGAGGCGCGGGCATGAGCGAGCACGCGCTCGACATTACTCTCACTATTAATGGCGAACGCATCGCCGAGCGCGTGGACGCGCGCAAGACGCTGGTCGATTTCCTGCGCGACGACCTGAGCCTCACGGGCAACCATGTCGGCTGCGAGCACGGTGTCTGCGGTGCCTGCACCGTGCGGGTCAACGGCGCGATCGTGCGCGGCTGCCTGATGCTGGCGGTGCAGTGCGACGGCGCTACGGTCGAGACCATCGAGGGCCTGTCGGACGCCGGCGAAATCGCCGACCTGCAGGCGGCGTTCGAGCAGCGCAACGCGCTGCAATGCGGCTATTGCACGCCCGGCATGCTGGTGGCGGCGCAGGATCTGCTGAAACGCGGCGGCGTACCAAGCCGCGAGGACATCCGCGCCCATCTCTCCGGCAATTACTGCCGCTGCACCGGCTATCACGCCATCGTCGACGCGGTGCAGGCGGTGGCGCAGCAGCGGGCGGGAAAAAAGCCATGACCACGCAGACGCTGCGAGCCACCACGCCGAGTGTCCAGCAAGACGACCTTGTCGGGACCTGGAATCTCCTCTCCTGTTTCATGGAAGACGTCGAATCCAAGGAGCGGAAGGACGTTTGGGGTGAGAAGCCGAACGGCCGGCTCACGCTTACGGCCGCGGGCGACTGGATCGTTGTGCAAACCGCGCAAGGGCGCAAAGTCCCCCAGAGCGACGTGGACCGCAGCGCCGCCTTCAGGTCGATGCTGGCCTATTCCGGCAAATACCGGGCTGAAGGGGAAAAGATCGTCATCAAAGTCGATATCGCATGGGATGAATCCTGGACCGGCACCGAGCAGGTCCGATTTTTCAGGATCGACGGCGACCGGCTGCACATCGAAGTCGCGCCGCAACGTTTTCCCAACCTCGGCGACAACGTCATGCGCGCGGTCCTGATCTGGCAACGGGTGGAGCAGTCATGAAAATCACCGACGATTCCCCGCCCGTGCTGACCGCGCTCGACCGGCCGAACTCCTATATCGGGCGCTCGGTGCCGCGGCCGAATTTGCAGCGCCTGACGCAGGGACGCGGGCAATATGTCAGCGATGTCAGCCTGCCGCGCATGGCGCACGTCGCTTTCGTGCGCTCGCCGCATGCCCACGCCCGCATCACCGGCATTAAAACCGATAAGGCCAAGAAAGCGCCGGGCGTAATCGCGGTGGTCACCGGCGCCGAGCTGGCCAAGGTGATGACGCCCTGGGTCGGGGTGCTCACCCATCTGAAGGGCCTGAAGTCCGCGCCGCAGCACGCGTTCGCCGTCGATCGCGCCTGCTGGCAGGGCGAGGCGGTCGCCGCCGTGGTGGCGCGCACGCGCGCACAGGCGGAAGATGCCTGCGAGCTGGTCGAGGTGAAATACCAGGCCCTGCCCGCGGTCACCGATCCGGAAACCGCGCTCGACAAGAAAACGCCGGTGATCCATTCCTCGCTCGGCGACAATCTCTGCTTTGAGCGCAAGCTGGAGGTCGGCGCGCCCGATCAGGCTTTCGCGGACGCTGACGCGGTGGTGGAGACGACATTCATGTTTGGCCGCCACACCGGCGTCACCACCGAGCCGCGCGCAGTGGTGGCCGACTGGAACGAGGGCGAGCGGCGCATGACCGTCTATCACGGCACGCAGGCGCCGCACATGATGCAGAACCTGTTCGCCAAGC
>CAZLWN010000256.1:0-3033 GCA_964563195.1 uncultured Undibacter sp.
TATGCTTGGTGCACTCCACCATCAGTATGTCCGGATCTAATTTGCGGTAGGGACAACGCCGTGCTAGCTCTTCTCGATGGAAATTTCCCGATTGCCGATGCTGATTTCGACTCCGGTCGTTTTTTTGTCGTTCGTGATAGAGTTGATAGCCGATCGCCACGACGGCGATGCCGAGTATCCCAACGATGAGGTAGAGAGCATTGCGACCCATGATGTGGTGCCGTTCGGTATGCGCGGGCTTGGGATGTCCCTTTTCACGGCCTCGGCGAAATATTCCTCGGACATCAGCCTGAGGTCCCTTGCGGTGCCGAGGTCCATGCAGCTTCGCGAAAGCCGCTGGCAGCGGTCTGCCTGCAGCCGCAGATAGGCGGGTCCCAATTGCGTCAGTAAATCCACGGTCATGTCCCGGCTCCCACTCAGGCGGTTACGATCTCAACAAAGAACCCCGGAGCGGCGACTGGCCGCCCCGGGTAGCGCCGGCGTGAACGTCGAAGTACACGCTCAGCGCCATGCGCAATGACGATAGCCGCTGTAATTGATCCAGCAGTGACGGTGACGATGGCGGACCACGACGTCCGGACCGCCGACCACACCGCCGATGACGCCGCCGGCGACCGCGCCGATCGGTCCGGCAATGACGGCCCCGGTGCCAGCACCGATGGCGACGCCTTCGAGCGTACCAGCCGGAGCCGCGATGGGCATTGCCGCCAGCATCGCAACCAGCATTGCAGTCTTGATGATCGAGCGCATGAAAAACTCCTTGGTTAAGCTATTGACGTGAGTATCTGCGGGTCCGGGCAAACCGACTGCTCCGACTTCTTGAAGGCATTGAGCTGAGTCGGCTCAGTAAATATTGGACGGGCGCATATTGTAGGTCTGCGGCAAAGACGCCCGCGCCGGCGCGGCGATGGCTGCAACGGCGGCGTGATTGGGCAGCACGATGATTTTCGTGCCGACGTTCACGCGGCTGTACAGATCGATCACGTCCGCATTCAGCAGGCGGATGCAGCCGCTCGATACCTTCGTGCCGATCGTCGCCGGCGCGTTGGTGCCGTGAATCCGGTACATGGTATTGCCGAGATAGATGGCGCGGGCGCCGAGCGGGTTGCCTTCGCCGCCGGCGGTGAAGCGGGCGAGATAAGGCTGACGCGCGATCATCGCCGCCGGCGGGATCCAATCGGGCCACTCGGCCTTACGCGTGACCCGCTCCACGCCGGACCAGGTGAAGCCTGCGCGGCCGACGCCGATGCCGTAGCGGATCGCCTTGCCGCCGCCGAGCACGTAATAGAGGTAGGTATGCGCGGTATCGATGATGACGGTGCCGGGCGCGACATTGGCCGAATAGTCGACCAGCTGTCGGCGCAGATTGGGCGCAAGCTCGGTCACGTCGACCTCGTCAGCCAGGGGCTCGGTGGCGGCAAACGGCGCCGTCACAGCGGCCACAAGAGGCAATGGCGCCGCGACGGCTGAGCCGATCCATAAGGCGGCACTGGCAAGAAAAATCGTAGTTTTGAGCAGCTTTGATTGGCAATTCATGACGTATTTCCTTTGGTCTGACTAATCAACATTCCGTATCCGCTAAAGTTCCACATATGGACAATAATATTTATTGCCGTAAATACTTATGAAAAAGCATGTATTCCGGCGCTTTTATTAAGTTTTACTTCGGCGGGACTGGAACATTCAACCCATCCGCGCGTTATCGGTGCGTACGCCCAGGAGATGGATAGGGACAAAATGTTCAAACAAATCATGAGGATTGCCGCTGCCACCCTTGTCGCGGGCGCTATCGCCTTCGCCATAACCTTCGCACCGGCGGCAAACGACCACGAAGCCACGCCGGGCCCCGAAGCCACGCAGGCGCTGCCGTTCGCAAAGGCCGACCGCCTTCGCGTCCCGGGCAAGGGAACTGCATGTTCGCTGCACGGCTGGCCGAACTTCGAGCCGAAATGTCAATTCGATGTCAGAGAGCACGCCGGCGAAGCGCGGACCGTACGGGTCATCGCCCTTCGCTAGGTACAGCTATTTCTTCCCCGCGGGGACCCGCCCCAGCCTCTTAGGGCGTCGACGCATAAACGCGCGTGCCAAAGGCCCATGTGCAGTGCAGCGTATCCGCGGGATATGGTGGCAGCCACATTTGAGAATGGCGCCGCTCCAAACATTGACGCTGGCGCCTCTTTGAGGGAGCGCACAGCGATTCAGTCCGACTAATTGGCACAAGGGATGACTACAATGCCTTTGCTCCTCTTGATCATGGCCTGACCGATATTTTGTACCAGGCGAGCTGAGAGGCTAATGCATGTTTGACATCGCGTCGATCGGCAGCGTCGGTGGCGCGGTGGTGATTGGAGCCGGCGGCCTATAGCCGAGCGCGGAATGCGGCCGTCGGGTGTTGTAGTGGATGCGCCAGTTCTCGATGACCATTTGAGCTTCCTTCAGGCTGTAGAATATCTCGCCGTTCAAGCATTCGTCCCTGAGCTTGTTCGGTTAACCCGGCTTCCTTGCAGGCCGCAGAAACACTCTTGCCCTGTCCCTGCATCACCTCGATCTGCCGCAGCTTCGTGACGATCTGCTCGCCTGCCAACCTCTTTCTCGGCATCTTCCTTCTCCTTACCAAGCCATGTTCTCTCATTCCGCCTGGTTCAGAAAAGGCCGGTCAGGTCAATCATCCTAATCGGTTTATTGCCGGAACCATCGCGCGCTTGCTCATGCCCGGTCCGAACACGCCAAAGGGTTTTATCGTCACCACCGTGCTCGGCATCGCCGGAGCAGCCCTCGCAACTTTTATTGGTGATGCCGCCGGCTTGTATCGTTTCCATCAAGCCGCCGGAATTTTTGGCGCAACCGTCGGCGCGATGGCTATTCTATTCGTCTGGCACCGACTCGTGGCCTGGCACATCATCCCAGATCACGGCGCCTGACCGCTGAGCGAGCGGCTACCGTTAACTCGATTTATGAGTACGCGGCCTAGTTCTCCTGCTCATGCAATTCTACCGGCGTATAATTGCGTTGGGCCGCGTCATAGACCGCGAC
>CAZLWN010000257.1:0-3016 GCA_964563195.1 uncultured Undibacter sp.
CCGGCGAGCATGTCGGCGCGCTCGCCATGTCGGAGCCGGGCGCCGGCTCCGACGTGGTGTCGATGCGCACCACCGCCATCAAGCGCGGCGACCGGTATGTTCTCAACGGCTCGAAAATGTGGATCACCAACGGCCCCGTGGCCGACACTCTGGTGGTCTATGCCAAGACCGATCGCACGGCGGGCGCGCGCGGCATCACCGCCTTCATCGTCGAAAAGGGCTTCAAAGGCTTCGCGCCGGCGCAGAAGCTCGACAAGCTCGGCATGCGCGGCTCCGACACCAGCGAATTGGTGTTCACCGACTGCGAGGTGCCGGAGGACAACGTGCTGGGCGCGGTGGGCAACGGCGTCAACGTGCTGATGTCCGGCCTCGATTACGAGCGCGTGGTGCTGGCGGCGGGACCCTTAGGGATCATGCAGGCCTGCATGGACGTGGTGGTGCCCTACGTGCACGACCGCCAGCAGTTCGGCCAACCGATCGGCCGCTTCCAGCTGGTGCAGGCCAAGCTCGCCGATATGTACGTGACCATGAACGCGGCCAAGGCTTACGTGTACGCAGTAGCGCGCGCCTGCGACGAGGGCCGCACCACCCGCGAAGACGCTGCCGGCGCCATTCTCTATGCCGCCGAGCGCGCCACCTGGATGGCGCTGGAGGCGATCCAGTGCCTGGGCGGCAACGGCTACATCAACGACTTCCCCACCGGCCGCCTGCTGCGCGACGCCAAGCTCTACGAGATCGGGGCGGGGACGAGCGAGATCCGCCGTATGCTGATCGGCCGGGAGATTTTCGAGAAGACAAGATAGCCGCCCGCGTTAACTTTTGCCGTCCGCGAATCAGCTAGTCCATTGGCCGACATCACCGGCATGGGAGACGCGGCCATGATGCGGGTGCGGCTGAAGGCCGACGGGCGGATCGTGGAAATCCTGCCCGACGGCAGCGAGAATACCATCGACCACAGCGATCCGGCGGAATTCGTGCGCCAGGTGCGCGCGCGCTGCGGGCTCACGCAGGCGGCCTTTGCCGAAAAGATCGAGGTGCCGATCGAGACCGTGCGCAATTGGGAGCAGGGCAAGCGCCATCCGCGCGGTCCGGCGCGCGCGCTGCTCAAGCTGATCGACCAGGCGCCGGATGTAGCCTTCGCGACGTTAGGTGGAAGACGGCGCTGACGCGCATATTGGGGCGGGAAAGCGAAGGCCGGCTAGGGCGTGTCCTCATAAAACAGTCCGCATGTGCGCTATTGCCCAAAAGGCGACATCGTGCGCTTGGTTTGAAATGAAAGAGGCCGCCAACTGAGGCGGCATCGCATCATTAATCACGCTTCGGGGTCGGGATTGATGTCCCGGCATTATTTGGTTTTGGCGCGTCCCACGGGCGTTTCGTATCAAGCTTCATATCGCGATCAAATTTGTCGCGGGCAGCTTTGATGTCTTCTCGCGTCAAGGCTGGGGGCATGACCAACTGGTGCGTGGGTGCAGCCACGAGCGTGGCTGCGAGAGTTGCCGCCATAAATGTTAGTATCATTGATGCCGGTAACAGGAATAACCGCATCTGTCCAATTGATTCAAAACCGGCCACTCTCAATTTCAAACCCGGCCACTAGGGGTCAAAACCGGCCAGTACCCATCCGCCTATAGGAATAGATCAGGACTCTAGGACATTTCCTGAACGTGGTAGACGGTGCGACAGGCCGCTGCCGCATGGTCCTGATGTCTGCTGTGGGTCAATCGCGACCTAGTTGGACGAGGCCAACGCCCGGCTTTGTCCACTATGCCCCCAATAGCGACCATTCGACGGCTGAGTTCGTTTGTCCGCTAAGTGCCCATGTAGGTACCTGGCGACAGCAAATCCTTTCCGAGGTCCCGACAGTCTCATGCGAACAAACGCATTATCGCCATGTTTTAAATAAAGGCTCAATGCTAGCTGGGAGGGTCGCAGGAGTTTGAGCTATGCTTCGTGTAGCTGCAGTGGTGGCCGGGCTGACGTCTGCTTTGCCCGCCATGGGCGGCGAGATGACCGCAAGCGAGGCGCGCTATTTCGTTGTTGGAAAGCTGTTTAACTATACTTGCTATGACGGCACGCGTGGGGTGGCCCGCTTTCAGCCCGACGGTTCAGTGGGTGGCTCCATCCAAGTTCGAGGCACAGGGATGACTCGTTACGGCTCCATGCCAGTTGGCACCTTGCGTGCTGACGGCGAGCGAGTCTGCGCGTCCCTTCCCCGCTCCATTTTGCAGCCGTGCTTCTATCTCGAGCGCACCAATGAAAATAGCTTCCGTGGCTCGATTTTGGGAGTCAACTTCGCGTATTGCGACTTCACCCGGTACGAAGGGCGCGCGTATGTAGAAAAACCGGGGCAACATGGGCCATTGTCGTTGACTGTCGACAAATAAACCTCGGCAACCTAAGTTCTCGCCTTTCCCGTCCTTCCGTTTTCATACTCAACAATGAATTTCATTTGCTCGCTTTCTGGTTTTGCTCTCATCGGCTCAGGCTGTGACTTTCTCGTCTGCTGTGTCGTTGGGCGCGGTGGTTAGTCGTCCATCGTTGGCAAAGTCGATCAACGCTTGCGCCCGCCTTCTTGAATGAACTTCATGTGCCCACCGATCAAGCCGCTCCTGTAAGGTAACGAGCCACCGCTCGAAATGCTCATCGTTGTAGAAATCGTCCTGCATGCGTCGCCTCCAGAGACTAGTTCGGAGCAAATCCTGCCTATCTCTGTGGATTTTTTTGGGCTTCACTGTGGCAAGTCAGCGGGCAGTATCGTGACGTAATCTAGGCTTCACTGTTGCAACACCAATGCGGCAGATAAAAAGGCCACCCTCGACTTTTAATTGGGGTGGGCCGCGTTCATCCGGCAAGGCCCGCCCCAACTCACGCCACCCGACCGCCAATAAAGCATCGTAGTCGGGGAGCGAAGATGACAAATGCAATTGATCAGTGGCAGTCGGAGCGCGAGCAACCGCGCGAGCCGTTTTTCGGTTGTCTTTGCCCCCTAAAACTGAGCCACTATCGTTGTGCC
>CAZLWN010000258.1:0-2995 GCA_964563195.1 uncultured Undibacter sp.
ACCGGGTCAAGGGCCTGCGCGCCGGCGGCGACGACTACCTGCCCAAGCCCTATTCATTCAGCGAACTCCTGGCCCGCGTCGAGGTCCTGGCGCGCCGGCGCGGCACCCGAGCTGACGAAACCGTGCTGCGCGTCGGCAATCTCGAGCTCAATCGGCTGTCGCACCAGGTCCGCCGCGGCGAGGAGGAGATTACCCTGCAACCGCGCGAATTCCGCTTGCTTGAGTACCTGATGCAGCATGCCGGCCAGGTGGTCACCCGCACCATGTTGCTGGAGAACGTGTGGGACTATCATTTCGACCCGCAAACCAACGTGATTGACGTCCACATCTCGCGTTTGCGCTCGAAAATCGATAAAGGTTTCTCCCAGCCGCTTCTGCATACGGTCCGCGGCGCGGGATACATGATCCGTGACGGCGCTCGGTAAGCTTTTTCGCACCACCACGTTCAAGCTGACGCTGGTCTATTTGACTGTGTTCGCGCTGTTCGCGGCCTTTTTACTTGGCTATTTCGCCCTCAATACCCGTCGCCTGATTACCGAACAGATCACCGATACCGTCAATGCCGAGATCACAGGCCTGTCGGAGCAATACCGGCTTGGCGGCATCCGGCGGCTGGTGATCGTGATCGACGCGCGCGCGCGCCGGCCGGGCTCCAGTCTCTATCTCGTCACCACCTATAACGGTGACGCGCTGGCCGGCAACGTCACCGCGCTCTCGCCCGGCATTCTCAACAATCCCGGCTGGAACGAAACCGTCTATCGCCGGCTCGACGAGGCGGAGAACCAAACCCGTCCCGCTCGACCCGAGCATGAGGCGCTGGTGCGGGTCTTCCAATTGCCCGGCGGCTTCCGCTTGCTGGTCGGGCGCGACCTGGAGGAGCGCGAACGGCTCTATCGCATCGTGCTTGCCGCCGGGCGCTGGTCGGTCGCCATCGTGATCGTGCTCGGGCTTGCCGGCGGCCTGTTCGTTTCGCGTCGCGTGCTGCGGCGCGTCGACGCCATGACGGAAACCACCAAGACCATCATGGCGGGCGATCTCAGCGGGCGGCTGCCGGTCGCCGGCGCCGGCGATGAGCTCGACCGGCTGGCGCAGAACCTCAACGCCATGCTGGAGCGTATCGAGGCGCTGATGCAGGGATTGAAGGAAGTCTCCGACAACATCGCCCACGATCTCAAGACGCCGCTCACGCGGCTACGCAATCGCGCCGAGCAGGCGCTGCGCGTCCCCGGTAACGACGCCGAATACCGCACCGCGCTGGAGGCGACCATCGAGGAGTCGGACGGCTTGATCCGCACCTTTAACGCGCTGCTGATGATCGCGCGCGCGGAATCGGGACAAGCGCGCGACGACATGAACGAATTCGATGCCGCCGAGATCGCGCACGATATCGGCGAGCTTTACGAGCCGTTGGCGGAGGAGAAAGGCATCGCGTTTAAGGTGGAGGTCGATGCGCCGGCGCGCCTCAAGGGCAACCGCGAGCTGATCAGCCAGGCGCTCGCCAATCTGGTCGACAATGCCATCAAATATGTCGAGCCGCAGGCGGCAGCGGCCAATGGCGCCACGCCGAAGATTGTGGTGCGGGCGCTCAATTCCGGCGATCGCATCCTGCTGACCGTCACCGACACCGGACCGGGCATTCCTGTCGCCGATCGCGCCCATGTGGTCGAGCGATTCGTGCGCCTGGAGCAGAGCCGATCGCAGCCCGGCTCCGGACTGGGCCTGAGCCTCGCCTCGGCGGTTGCGCGCCTGCATGGCGGCGAATTGACGCTGGAGGACAATCATCCCGGGCTGAAAAGCGTCATTGCCTTGCCGCGCGGAGGGCCGCTACAGAGTGCGGGATGAGCTCATCCCCGAGAAGCCGTGCCACGCGCAAGAAGGCCACGCGCAAAAAGCCGGCGCACAGGACGCCGCCTGAGACCAGCCGCGCCGGCGCCGCGCAGCCGCGCAGCGGCGCGACGCTGGCCGAGCGTATAGCGACCGCGCCGCATCTCACCGATCCGAAGGCCACCCGCGCGCGCGTTGCCGAATGGCTCGCCGAGCTGCCACCGGACGCGGCCAAGCCGCTCAAAAGCCTGCTGGCCGCCCATCCGATCGTCAACACGCTGCTCGAAAGCCTCAGCGAGAGCTCGCCTTATCTGTGGGAGCTGGTGAGCCGCGGGCCGGAACGGCTGCTGCGGCTGATGAATGCCGAACCCGCCGCGCATTTCGCTGGCCTGCTGCGCGGCCACGGCCACGCCGTCGCTACGACCGAGGACGCCGACGAGGCCATGCGGCTTTTGCGCCACATGAAAGCGGAAGCGGTGCTGCTGATCGCGCTCGCCGATATCGGCGGCGTGTGGCCGATAATGCGAGCGGCACACGCACTCACCGATCTCGCCGATACCGCGGTCGATGCCGCCAGCCGTTTCCTGCTGGCCGAAGCTGACCGAGCGGGGCGCCTCAACCTGAAGAACAAAGCCGAGCCGCAAGCCGGCAGCGGCTACATCGTGATCGCGATGGGCAAGATGGGGGCGTTCGAACTCAACTATTCGAGCGATATCGATCTGATCGTATTCTTCGATCCGGCAACGCCGGCCATGCCGAAGGATGCCGAGCCGTCGCCACTTTTCGTGCGGCTGACCCAGCGGCTGGTGAAGCTGTTGCAGGAGCGCACCGCGGACGGCTACGTGTTCCGCACCGATCTGCGCCTGCGGCCGGATCCGGCCTCGACCGCAATCGCGATCTCGACTGCGGCGGCGATGTCCTACTACGAAAGCGTCGGCCAGAACTGGGAGCGCGCCGCCATGATCAAGGCGCGCGCTTGCGCCGGCGATGTCGAAGCGGGTGAGGTTCTGCTCAATGAACTGGCGCCGTTCGTCTGGCGCAAATATCTCGACTTCGCCGCCGTCGCCGACGTGCACGCCATGAAGCGGCAGATCAACGCCTATCGCGGCCACGGCGAGATCGCGGTCGAGGGCCACAATATCAAGCTCGGGCGCGGCGGCATCCGCGAGAT
>CAZLWN010000259.1:0-2959 GCA_964563195.1 uncultured Undibacter sp.
CTCTTTCCCTCTCCCCTTGTGGGAGAGGGTGGCTCGCGCGGAGGGAATCCGAGCGTGCGCCGGGTGAGGGGCTGTGCAATCAACGCTTCCGCCTCACCCGCCTCGCTCACTGGCGTTCGCTCGGCACCCTCTCCCACAAGGGGGAGAGGTTCAGCCCGAGCTCGCCGCACGGCCTGCGACCTCGCATCGCCTTCCGCCGCCCGCGCCCGCGTGCCATAAGCGCCGCCGGGAAAAACAACGAGGTTCCGGCATGATCGCGCGCCTGCTCATCGCCCTGCTGCTCACGCTTGTCCTCGCCGCGCCGGCGCTTGCTGCGCGCTGCGGCGGCAATTTCAACGCCTTCCTCTCCGAAATGGCGCGCGAGGCGCAAGGCGCCGGCGTCTCCCGCGCCGTCATCAACCAGGCCTTTGCCGGCGTGACCGCCGACCAGGCGGTGCTGCGCTTCGACCGCCGCCAGGCCCGCGCCTTCCGCCGCGAGGGCAATTTCGAGAAATTCATCCGCACCCGCGTCGGCGCCGCCCGCGTCAAGCGCGCCGCCAAGCTGATGGGCCGGCACGCGACGCTTTTGGCGCGCGTCGAGCGGCAATTCGGCGTGCCGAAGGAATTGCTGATGGCGATCTGGACCATGGAAAGCGACAACGGCTCGGGCGACATGGGCAAGCGCCCGGTCATCCGCACGCAGGCGACGCTGGCCTGGGACTGCCGCCGCACCGAGCTGTTCCAGCGCGAGCTGATCGCGGCGCTGAAAATCCTCCAACGCGGCGACCTGCCGTTGAGCCAGCTGATCGGCGCCTACGCGGGCGAGATCGGCCAGACCCAGTTCCTGCCCTCGTCCTACATCAAGTACGGCGTCGACTACGACGGCAACGGCCACGTCGACCTGCGACACTCGGTGCCGGACGTGCTGGCCTCCACCGCCAATCTGCTGAAGGTCAACGGCTGGCGCGCCGGTGCCCCCTACGCCATGGGCACCGACAATTTCGAGGTCATGCGCGAATGGAACCGCTCGGAGATCTACCGCCGCGCGCTGGTGCTGTTTTGCGAGCGGCTGGGCGGAAATCCGTGAAACAACTTAGTCCGTATGTCGCCGCGCGCTCAGATTTTAATGCCGCGCGACCGCGGGACCTAGTTCTACTTGCTGTCATCGCCGGGCTTGGCCTGGCGATCCCGCTTAGGCAGGCACGGTCTTGCCTCATGAATCGAGATGGCCGGGACGAGCCCGGCCATGACGAAGCAGTATATGCCGCGCTAGCCCACCTTCATGATCTTCTTCGGCTTGGCGCCGACGCGCGCGATTGACTTGATCTTCAGCGGCGCCCGGCCGGATTTGGCCGCGATCTCGCGGTCCTGCTCGATGATGAAGCCGCGCGCCGGCGCATCCTTCTCCAGCCCGCCCAGGAGTTCGGCCGGCACGCGCCGGTTGGAGCGCTGCGAGCCGTCCTCGTAGACGACGTCGAAGAAGACGAATTCGCCTTTGGGATTAGTTCCCGGTTTTTTCGCCATGCCCGCCACCTTTCGCACGCGAAAACCCCGCGCCGGGGCGGGGGTGTTGTCGCTGCGGCGTATATAGGATTCGGCGGTGGTTTTGCAAATCGGCACAAGGCCGGCGTCGCGCGCGCGGCGCTATTCTCGCCCCAGCGCCATGATCGCGCTGCCCATGGCGAGGCTGCCGAAGGTCACCACCATTCCGAACAGCAGCAATCCGAGCGCGGCGGCAGGCCGCTCGTCGGCGAAGATCAGCGCGCGCAGGTTGCCCGGATTGAGCGCCAGCAGGCCGGCCAGCATCAGCACGGCCGCGGCCGCGCCGGCGGCGCAATTGACGGCGAGCAGCCGGATCAGCGGCTGGCGCGCGAGCTCCTTCAGCCTCATTCCTCGCCCTCGATGATGCGCAGGTCGCGCACGGCGCCGTCGCCCAGCGCCTTGAGCGCCGCCTGATAGCCGGGCGAATCATGCGCGGCGATCGCCTTTTCCAGGCTGGGGAATTCGGAGATCACGATACGCTCCTTCAAGCCGGCCTCGTAGGTCACTTGCGGCACGCCCTTGCAGAGATAGCGGGCGCCGAAGGGGATGGTCGCCTTCGGCGCCATCTCGGCATAGGCCTTGAGCTTGGCGGGGTCCTTGATCTCGCGATAAGCGGAAATCCAGTAGGCTTTGGGCATGGCGGGGCTCCGGCAGGTGGTGGGAGCGCAATCGTAGCGCGGGACGCCGCCGGCTGTCATGCCCGGCTATGCCGGGCCATCGAACCCTTAACAGCCTCACCATCTCGAACCTTACTCTTTAAGGTTATCGTCGTCGTTAATTTGCAACCGCGTCTCGCGCGCGTACGCTATTTCAGATCAGTAAAGGGACAGCCCATGCGCGAAAGGCGAAAAGTACAACGCTGGTCAACCGATATCGGTGGCCGCGCTTTATTTCTTTCGAATGTCCTGATCCGCGACTTGTCTGTCGCGGGAGCAAAACTTGGTACCCCAAACGACTGCTTTATCCCCGACAGTTTCGACCTGACGGTTCCAAAATCGCAAGCAACGTACCACGCCTATGTCTGTTGGCGGCATTCCGACGAAATCGGCGTGGTGTTTGAGCAGAAAGGCGCGTACGAGATGCCATTGCTGCTTTCGTTGGCGCGGCATGGCAAGCAACTAGAGGCGAAAGTTGGCGAGCTTGAACAAAGAATTGCCGGCTGATGGCTGCCCGTTTTCTCGCATTCGGTATCGCGTCCCGCTCGGCGCAGGTTGTGCCGTGCTTTGCGATTAAGGTCTCCGCTACTGCCTTGCCGCTTCGGTCATCCCTAATCCCCCTTCAAAAATCCCAATTTCGGTAAACTCGGCTTGTCGCTCGGCATAGTCTTGCGCGAGCTATCCTTCCGCAGTTCTGCCCTTGCCTCAGTCTGCCGGTGGGCGCCGCTGAGCAGCCCACATTTGGTGGTCCGAGTCGGATGTTAGTTTAGGGCTGGCGATTG
>CAZLWN010000260.1:0-2913 GCA_964563195.1 uncultured Undibacter sp.
TGCAGGCGCGCAGCGACGTTCGGCGTCTCGCCAATGACGCTTGCTTCCTCCGCAGCACCCTCGCCGACAATATCGCCTACGACGACCGGACCGGTGCTGATGCCGACGCGCACCGCCAGTGATAGTCCGCGCGCGAGAGGACTGCTTGAATCGATGTCGGCGATGGCCTCGACGATATCGAGGCCAGCGCGCGCCGCGCGTTCGCAGTCGTTTTCATGCGCCTGCGGATAGCCGAAATAAACAAGAATTCCGTCGCCCATATATTTGGCAACGTGGCCTCCGTAGCGTGCGATGACCCGGGCGCAGGTTTCCTGATAAGCCCGGATGACCTCCTGCAGGTCCTCCGGATCGAAACGCACGGATAGCGCGGTCGAATCCACCAAATCGCAGAACATCACGGTGACCTGGCGCCGTCCCGCCTCGGGCCGCGGGGCTGGTTGAGCCGCAGCAGGCGTTGATCGATCATCGGCCGCCCCGGAGTCGCCGCAGAGGGCTGCGATCCCCTTCAGCAGCTTCTTGCGGTGGCCGAGGGGGATTTGAAGGTCTTTCAAATCCTCCTCTGTTAGATCGGGCAGGACCTCAAGATCGACTTCGTTCTCAGCGAAAAGCGCTGCGTATCTCGACAGACCGAGCCCCTTGAGCCACTCATCCACGTCGCGATCCGCGACGCCCCCTCCACATTTGTTCGTCACTTCCAGCCGAGCAAGACCGTACGCCGGCGTGGGGTCACACACCGTTTAGTCGATCTAATCCCAGTTTGCGACGGAAGGCGGAGCCGCCAGCAGGTTACGCCGCGCCGACCCCGAAAGTCCAACAAACCTTTGAGACGGCTGCGTATTAGGGTCGGAAGCGACGTCGTCAAAATATGATGTTTGCGATTATCCCGAGCGCAGATGTGCAATCGGCGTGCGACACGCCTTCGGCTAACCACCATCGCCTTGAGTTACGATCCGCCCCATGCCTCCTTCTCCGACAAACCCTTCCTGCCGTCATTCAAGCGGAATGCCGGCCTCCCGCCAGGCGGCAGCAAACGGCGCGAAGACGGCCAGCTCGAAACCGGCGGCGATGGAAAACCGGCCAATCGAGAAGTGGGGATCGACGGCGACTGCCTGTTTCGCTTCCGCCTTTGCTTCCTCGGCGCATCCGAGTTGCACCAACGCGCCCGCCAGGAATGCGTGCGACATCCCGAATTGCGGGTTCGACTGGATCGACCGCCGCGCCGCGTCGCGCGCTTGCGCGTACTGCCCGAGCTGAAAATACGAAATCGCCAGCGCATTGTGGGCGAGGTAGTTGAGCGGATCGAACGAATTGAGGCGCAAGGCCCGCTGCGCGCGCTCGATGGCGGTGTCGGTCTTGCCCATCCATGACAGCGCCAGCGCGCTGCACGACAGCGACAGCGCATTGGAATTGCTCAGCGCCAAGGCGCGCTCGAAGAGATCCAGCGCCGCGGAGGGATTGCGCTCGTCGATCGCGATGACGAAGCCGGCTATGCCGAGCGCGATGGCGTCGTCGCCGCCGCCGGCGACCGCCGCGTGGGCGTGGCGAATGGCGGCGGCCCGGTCTTCTTCGCGCAAGCCGGCGCGGCCGTAGCGGGCGTGGTAGCACAATGCCAGCGGCGCGTGTGCGGCCGCGTAGTCGGGCTCAAGCGCAAGCGCCTTCTCCAAGAGCGGAATGGCGACCGCCGCCTGGTCCGGCATATGGCTGTAGGCAAATGGCATGGCCTGCAAGACGGGATCATAGGCATCCAGACTATCGGGGCGCTTGCGCTTGATCCGTTCGAGTTCGGCTCTTCGCAAGTTCGGTTCGATGGCGCCGATCACGCTCATGGCGATTTCGTCCTGCAACGCAAATATGTCGTCGAGCGCGCGGTCGTAGCGCTCGGCCCAGACATGATGTCCGTTGCTCGAATCGATCAATTGTGCCGTAACGCGCACTCGGTTGCCTGCCTTCCGCACGCTACCCTCGAGCACGTCGCGCACGCCCAGCTCGTGTCCGACTTGGCGCAGGTCGACCGATTTGCCCTTGTAAGAGAAGGATGAGTTGCGGGCGATGACGAAAAGCCATTTGATGCGCGAAAGCCGGGTAATAATGTCCTCGACCACCCCATCAGCAAAATACTCCTGCTCGGAATCGCCGCTCATATTGGCAAAGGGCAGCACGGCAATTGACGCCTTGTCGGGCAGTGCGGGCGCAGGGATTGCCGGTTGGCTCTCTTCCAAGCGCACTTGATAGACGCGCACTGGTCGCTTGATATTCTTGAGCTGCAGTTCGCCCTTATCCTCGAAGATCACGTCGAGCCGGCCTTGCGTGTCTTCCTGGACACGGGACGACACGCAAATACCGCCCGGCTCGGCAATGCCCTCCAGCCGGGCCGCCACATTCACGCCGTCGCCGAAAATATCACCGCCGTCGGTGATGACGTCGTCAACGTTGATCCCGATGCGGAACTCGATGCGCTCTGCTTCCGGCTTTCCGGTGTTGCGCGCGACCATGCCGCGTTGGATTTCCGCGGCGCACCGCATGGCGTCCACGACGCTGGCGAACTCGACAAGGAGGCCGTCCCCGGTGGTCTTGATAATGCGGCCGCGGTGTTCCTCGATCTTGGGATCGACCAGCTCTCGGCGGTGAACTTTCAGCTGCTTGAGCGTGCCTTCCTCGTCGGCGCCCATCAGGCGGCTATATCCGGCGACATCGGCGGCTAGTACGGCTGTCAGCCGTCGCTCCACGCGCTCTTTAGCCATGCGGTTCGTCCTAGCCGCTATCCAGCAGGCGTAAGCTTATGGCCAGCAACCAGGGGTGTCCATCGAGGCGATCAGGGCCGAGTTGGGTCAACAGCGGAATTGACGGCGCCAACTTTAATGTCCGCTTCTCTAATCGGCCGGTCAGGGTCAAGCGCTTTCAGACCATCCACCG
>CAZLWN010000261.1:0-2852 GCA_964563195.1 uncultured Undibacter sp.
CGATGCGCGGCAGCTTCTGCCAGGCGTTGCCGATCGGCTGCATGCGCGTCTTCATCACGCCTTCCTGCAGCTCGGCGGTGACGTTGGACAGCCGTTGCAGCGGCGTCTTGAATTCGGAGTCCTCGTGACGGCGCACGATCTCGAGCAGCTGGTTGCGGGTGAGCACCAGCTCGGACACCATCGTCATCAACTGCTCAAGCGTATCGACGGTGACCCGGATCGATTGGCTGGCGGTCTTACCGCCGTCATCGTCCTGCGCACTGGCGTCGGCCGGCGCCGTCGTGGCAGGCTTGGCGGGCACTTCAACCTCGGTCTCGCGAAACGCGCGTTCGAGATCGTCGAGCGACACCTCGCCCGGCCGCAACGGCCGTTCGAGTGTCTGCGGCGCGAGCGTACCGACCGTATGCTGGGCGGCGGACGGTGCGATGCGCTCGACCATGCGCTGCAGTTCGACAATCAGATCCTCGTCGTTACCTTCCGGCTCCCGCTGATCGTGTTCGAGCGAGTCCAGGATCGCCTTGATGCGATCGATGGTGGCGAGGACCAGCGTGACGGCTTCGCTGCTCGCGGGCAGGCCGTCGCGAAACTTGCCCATCAGCGTCTCGGCGGCATGCGCGAGCGCTTCCAATCGCGGCAACCCGATGAAGCCGCAGGTCCCTTTGATTGTATGGACGAGACGGAAGACGTTATCGAGGATCTTGGCGTTGTTCGGTTCCTGCTCGAAGCGCACGAGCTCGACGTCGACCATGTCGAGACTCTCATTGGTCTCGGTCACGAATTCCCGCAGCAGGTCGTCCATTGGAAAAACGCCTTCATCGACGGGCTTTGGCCCATCTGCCGCTCCCCGTCGGGAGCGCGGTCAGTGTGTCGAGGAAGGGTTTAATTTTGGTTGCGGATTGGTATCGGGAAGCGTGTCATTAACCGTTCGTTAACCGCGCCAAACCGGCCGCCGGGCCGCCTATTGGGCGGTGACAACGACCGCCGCGCCGTCCATCGCCATCACCGGCTTGACGCCGCAGGCCTTGGCCAGCAGGCCGGCATAGAATGGCTGGATGCGATGAGCATCGGGCGCTTCAGACCCGGCCTCGCCGGCAAGCAGGGACGCCACCACGGGCGGCACCTTGGCATTGGCGCCGGCGGCGCTGACCTTGAAGCCCATGTTCTCACCCGAGCCGATCGGATCGACGGTGATCTGGCCGCCGCGCGGAATGGTCTGCCCCGCGATCAGCAGCATGTTGAGTAGCAGCTTGACCCGGTTCTTGGCTAGCAGCGCGCGCGGCAGGTTCCAGGCGAGCTTGGTTTTGTCGTCTTCGAAGAAACCGCGCGCGATGGTCTCGGCGTCGCCGAGATCGAGCTGGGCGCCGGCGGACCCGGCGGCCCCGAAGGCTATGCGGCAAAACTGCAGCTTGGCGGAAGCGGTGCCGGCGCTCTTCTTGATCAGGTCGAGCGCGAAGGTTTTGTTGGCTTCGTCCTTGGCTTCTTCCAGCACTTCCAGACCATTGACGATGGCGCCGACCGGACTGATCAGATCATGACAGACGCGCGAGCACAGCAAGGCAGCGAGATCGAGCGCTTCGATGGAAGATCCGGACATGGACTGGTCTCCGCTGGGCGTGCAGGGCATAACACCGGCGAATCATTTGTCGCGCCGGATGCCGGGCGTGATACACCGCATGCGCGCAACCGCCAAGGACGCAAAGCCGAGGGAAGGAACCGCAATTTGGCGCCCGCTTTCGAAATTCTGCCCGACCAGGCCGCCGGCCTGCTTGGCGATCTGACGAAAATCGTCGCGCGCGGCTGCGCCGTGATCCGCGCCATCTCGCCGGCGGCCGCCGGAGCAAAACTCAAGCCCGATCAGTCTCCCGTCACCGCCGCCGACGTCGGCTCCGAAGCAGTGATCCTGGAGGGCCTGGCGCGGCTGCTGCCCGAGGCGCCGATAATCTCCGAGGAAATGGCGAGCACCAAGGCGGCACCCCCTCTCGACGGCAGCTTCTTCGTGGTGGATCCGCTCGACGGCACCCGCGAATTTATCGCCGGCCGCGACGAGTTCACTGTCAACCTCGCTATCGTGACGCGCGGCACGCCGGTCCTCGGCATCATTGCGGCGCCCAACCGCGGCCAGGTCTGGCGCGGTATTGTCGGCGGGCAAGCCGAGCGGTTACGCCTGTTGGCTGACGGCGCCGATCAGCCGCGCCCAATCCGCACGCGTCGCAGGCCAGCGCATAGCGCCGTCGCGATCGTGAGCCGCTCGCATCTCGATCCTGCAACCGAGGCATTCCTTGAACGCCTCGGTCCGGTCACGCGCAGCGCGAGCGGCTCGGCAATCAAGTTCTGCCAGATCGCCGAAGGCTCAGCCGACGTCTATCCGCGGCTTGCCACCACATGCGAATGGGATGTCGCCGCCGGCCATGCCTTGGTCTTCGCCGCCGGCGGAATTGTGACGAGCCCGGACGGCGGCACCCTCACCTTCGGACACGCGGACAAGAATTTTCGCGTGCCGGCATTCATCGCTTGGGGCGATCCGGTCAATGCGGCATCGGTCGAGAATTGACGATTGGCTACACGTAAAAATTCAAGGCGGGACGGTGCGCGCGACTGCGGGCCATTTGCGCGTCGCACGCGCGATGATGCGGCCGAGGTCGGCGAGGAAGGCCGCACGCGCATCGGCGCTGTAAAAGAGATAAAGCCGCCGGCCCGTCACCGCCCAGAACAACGGATGGCCCGGCACCGATTGGCCGCGCGCGATTGCCACCGGATCGTAACCGCCAAAGCGCGGCGTGTAGACTTCCGGATGATCGGCGAAGGCCGCCCGGTCGCCCTCGTTGCGAAAGCGCCAGACCACGCCTTCGACG
>CAZLWN010000262.1:0-2849 GCA_964563195.1 uncultured Undibacter sp.
CCTTCTTCACCCGCACCGGTGCCGGCACCGAGATCGCCGAGGGCAAGGAGGAGCGGGAATTCGACGGCGAGCGCTACATCATGGAGCGCGGGCTCGGCGCCGACCTGTCGATCGTGCACGCCTGGATGGGCGACACCGAAGGCAATCTCGTCTACCGCAAGACCGCGCGCAATTTCAATCCAATGATGGCGGCCGCCGCCAAAACGACGGTGGCCGAGGTCGAGCACCTGGTGCACCCCGGCGATTTCAATCCCGACCACATCATCACGCCTGGCGTCTACGTTCAACGCATCGTTCATGTGGCGGACGCACCCAAGCACATCGAGCAGCGCACCGTGCGCAAGCGCGTGGCACCCGCCGGAACCGGGGAGGAAGTGTAATGCCTTGGACCCGCGACCAGATGGCCGAGCGCGCGGCCAAGGAATTGCGCGATGGCTTCTACGTCAATCTCGGTATCGGCATCCCGACGCTGGTGTCGAACTACATTCCCGACGGCATGACCGTGCAGCTGCAGAGCGAGAACGGCATGCTCGGTTTCGGGCCGTTCCCCTATGAGGGCGAGGAAGACCCGGACCTGATCAATGCCGGCAAGCAGACCGTAACCGAGCTACCGACCACTAGCTTTTTTTCCTCCGCGGATTCATTCGCGATGATCCGCGGCGGCCATATCGACCTGGCGCTGCTCGGCGCCATGCAGGTGGCGGAGAACGGGAATCTCGCCAACTGGATGATCCCCGGCAAGATGGTCAAGGGCATGGGCGGCGCCATGGATCTGGTCGCCGGCGTGAAAAAGGTGGTGGTGATCATGGAGCACACCGCCAAGGATCAGCCCAAGCTCTTGCACAAGTGCAACCTGCCGCTCACCGGCGCCGGCGTGGTGGACATGGTGATCACCGATCTCGGCGTGTTCAACATCGACCGCAAGGGCGCCGGCATGACTCTGATCGAACTCGCCCCCGGCGTGACGGTGGACGAGATCAAGCAGAAGACTGAGGCGAACTTCAAGGTTGATGCGAAACTGAAGCATTGAACCGGTTACCCTAACCCGCGAAAGCGGGCGCCCCAGTGAAGAGGGATGACCCGGATGCCCGATTTCCATCAGGAAATGGACCGCCTGCAGGGCCACATGCCCGACTGGGCCGGCCGCAATCTTGACCGCTTGCGCCAGCCGCGCGCGGTTTGGGTGCGCGTGCCGGCTGGCATCGCGCTTACCGGCGGCGGCATATTCAGCTTCCTGCCGGTGCTCGGCATCTGGATGCTGCCGGTCGGCCTTGCGCTTCTCGCCCACGACGTACCGGTGATGCACCGGCCGCTCGCGCGCGTGCTGCATTTCACCAATGGTAAGATCGAGAAAATAAAGGGCAAAGGACGAACGGAAAGCTAGTTGCGGCGGCGCAAACTTTGGCCGGTGAGACGACGCCCCGCCAGCCCTCGTATCGTCATCCAATTCGCGTGAGCGCATTCCATGGATCTGCAACGTAACTCCTTCAAGCACGCGCTTGCGCAAGGCAAGCTGCAGATCGGCCTGTGGTCGAGTCTGTGCAGCAATATCGCGGCCGAGATTATTTCCGATTCCGGCTTCGACTGGATCCTGCTCGACAGCGAGCACTCGCCCAACGAAATTCCCAACCTGATGTCGCAGTTGCAGGCGGTGGCGCGCGGCACCGCCACGCCGATCATCCGGCCGGCGTGGAACGACGCGGTCATGGCCAAGCGCGCGCTCGACATCGGCGCGCAGACCTTGCTCTTTCCCTACGTGCAGAACGCCGAGGAGGCGCGCCGGGCGGTCGTCTCCACGCGCTATCCGCCCGCGGGTATCCGCGGCGTGTCGGTGGCCGCGCGTGCCAGCCGCTACGGCCGCACGCCCGGCTACCTGACCAAGGCCAACAGCGAGATGTGCGTGCTGGTGCAGGTCGAGACCCGCAGCGCGCTCGATGAGCTTGAGGCCATCGCCAAGGTCGAGGGCGTCGACGGCGTGTTCATCGGACCGTCCGATCTGGCGGCCTCGCTCGGCCATCTCGGCAATCCGCAGCACGCCGAGGTGCAAAAGGCCATGCAGGACGCCGTCAACCGGCTGAAAGCGCTTAGTAAGCCGGCCGGTATCCTCACCGGCAGCGAAGATGAGGCGCGCCGCTATATCGGCTGGGGCTATTTGTTTGTGGCGGTCGGCGCCGACGTCGGCCTGCTCGCCAAGAACGCCGACGCGCTGGCCAAGAAGTTCAAGGCCTAAACCGGCGGGCCGCGGCCCCGCCGCTAGGCTATTTAAATCATTCGCGAATCAGCTTACACGGCGGGAGTTATCCACAGGCTACGCGTCGGCGTTTCCATTTCTTTTCGCCTCGGGCCTTCTCATGCCGCGCACTACCGGCGCATTCAACTTCGAACCCATCGCGCACAAGTGGTTGCGGCTCGCCGAGCGCCGGCTGTTATATTACAGCGGTCTCTATCGCAGCGGGCGCTGGACGCGTTATTACGCCTCACGGGAGGAGTTCGCCGAGAAGATGCATGAGGCGATCAAGGCGGCACAGATCTGGGCGCGGCTCGCTGGAGACGTGGGCCTCGCCGGTGTGCAGAGCCTTGCCGATGACTATGAAACCGATTTGCGTCCGGCGGCATGACGATTTGGCCGACAGTCGTTGCGGCGGCGCTCGTGGCGGCGGCGATGCGGCCGGCTTTGGCCGCCGACGACCTCAAGCGTGGCGAAGTGCTGCTGCAGCGCGATTGCGCGGAATGCCATGCCATCGGCCGCAGCGGCGAGAGCCCGGACCAGGCGGCGCTGGCGTTCCGCACGCTTGGCCGGCACTATCCGATCGAATCCCTGGAAGAGGCGCTGGGCGAGGGCCTCATGT
>CAZLWN010000263.1:0-2817 GCA_964563195.1 uncultured Undibacter sp.
CCTTCAGGTTATGAGCCTGACGAGCTACCGGGCTGCTCCACCCCGCGTTAATCCTCGACTAGCGGGTTGTTCCGCCACGCGTCAAAATACGAAGCGCGGGGCGAGGCCCGCGCGTTTCGAGAGCTATGTAGCAACGGCGGATCGCAATGGAAAGGGCGCGGCGCACAAGTTTTCATCAACCTGTCACGAAACCGCGGCAAAAGGCGGCCATGGTGGGGGGGACCGGCCACGACGGCGGCTTTGGCGACGGTCTGGCGGCAGCCGCGCGGTCGATCATTGCCGATGCCCGCCGCGCCCTGAGCGACCCCGAACTCAGCGAGCCCGAGGTCGTGCATGAGGTGCGCAAGGCGCTCAAGCGCTGGCGCGCGCTCATGCGCCTGCTCGCCCACGGCATCGGCGAGCCGGCCGATCAGATGCGGGCGGAAGCCCGCGAGCTGATGCGGGCATTGACGGGCGCGCGCGACGCCCAATCGGCGCTCGACGCTCTCAGCGACCTGAAAAAAAGCGAAGTCCCGTTCTCCGCCACTTCGGCGGAGACGATCCGCAAGCGCCTCACCGACATGCGCGACGCCGCGGAGAAAACAAGCTTCACCAAGGAGATGCGCGAACGGCTGTCGCGCTATCTGGATTACGCCACGCTCTCGCTCGAGCGCTGGCCGCTCAAGGCCATTGATTTCGACACGGTCGCCGACGGGCTGGTTTCCACCTACCGGCGCGCGCGGCAGCTGGTGCCCGACGACTGGCCAAATGTGGAGGCCGAGCACCTGCACGATCTGCGTCAGCGCGTGGTCGAACACCGCCACCAGATGGATCTGGTCGAGCCGTTGTGGCCGCGGCTCGGCAAAGTCTGGGCCGAGGAAGCCCAGCGCCTGCGCAATCAGCTCGGTGCCTGCCAGGATCTCGCGGTGCTGAGCAGCTTAACGGCGCCGCATCAGCCGCTGGCACCCTGGCGCTCGCGGCTCACCCCGGTGATCGAGGGGCGTCGCACCGCGCACCTGAAAACGGCGACTCGGTTGGCCGGCAGGCTGTTCGCCGAAAAGCCGAAAGCGTTCCGCCGCCGCATCGCCGCGCTGTGGAGCGCCGGGCGGATGCGCAAGAGCTGAAAGCGCGCGCCTTCAGCCCCAGAATTTTCCATCGGCAATGGCATTGCCGGTCGGCTAAACTGGCGGCATCCGCACCCGAGAACACGACCAAGACAGGAACGCTCAGCCATGGACCCGACTCTCACCGATACGATCGACAAGCACGGCGATCCGTTGGGCTTCAAGCTGCGCCGGGGCAGTCCCTCGCCGCTGTTGCAGGGCGGCCGCGACATCATCAAGGTCGAAGCCCGGCAGATGGCGCTGCACCAGAAGGAAGCGATCGTCACCGACGGCGCTGAGTCTAGCGCCTGGCGCGTCACCTCCGACGAGGGCAAGCATCTCAAGGGCACCGATCTGGCGCCGTTTCCGCTCGGCTATTTCAATGCCGGCATTCACGTCGATCTGGCGCAGCAGATCCGGCGCATCGCGGCCGAACGCGGCATTGCCATGGACGGATTGTCGCTGTCGGTGGTCAATCACTACTGGCTGACTGGCTCGTTCATCCACGGCACCGGCGAAGGCCATGCGGAAACACCGGATATCGACGTGCGCATCGAAAGCTCCGCGCCGACCAATGAAATCCAGTCACTGGTGCATGCCGCGATGGACGCGTCGCCGGCGATCGCGTTTTTGCGCGCCGCGCTGACCTCAAACAGCTTCGCGCTTTACATCAACGGCCGCCGCCGCCAGGTCGAAGGCGCAGCGAACTCGACGGCGCCCGACGCCAACGATCCCTATCGGACCTACAAGAGCGCGCCGCGGCCGCTCGACGCCAATGCGCGCGCCGATCTGGTGGTGAAGCCCGGCGTCAGCGAGGACGGGCGATCCGCCCCCGCCCAGGCGACCATCGCGGGCAAGCAGCTGCGCAATATTTTCGGCGAAGGCCGCTTGTTGAGCGACGGCATTGTCGACGTCGATACCTGGCTCGGCATGCCGGGCGCCAGTCACTTCCGCATTCTGGGCGACGCCGCTTGCGCCGGTGCCGCGCCCTCGGGGCTCGCGTTGTTGGCGGCCGGCATTGCGTTCTGCTACATGACGCAGCTCGCGCGCTACATCGAGAACATGAAGCTGGCGATCAACGGTGTGCGGCTGGTGCAGTTCACGCCATTCAAGCGCGGCACAAAAGACGGCACGAAGGCGATGGCCGAGCCGATCGATACGCACCTGTTCCTCGATGGCGAGGCGCCCGAGGAGACGCATCTCAAGCTGCTCACGGTCGCGGCCCGCACCTGCTACCTGCACGCCGCCAGCAAGACGCCGACCGACCCCAACCTGCGCATCATTCACAACGGCCGCCCGGTCGCACGCGCGGCATAAAACCGAGGCGACGCAAACGAAAAAGCCGCCGCGGTTTCCCGCGACGGCTTTCCCGCTTTCGGAGGGCAGCTCCAAAAGCAAAACAGCCGCCGTTTCCGGCGGCCGTTTTTCATTTGATCATCGTGAATAAGGGAATGCGTCCTTGGCAGGCCTGGCAGCGACCTACTCTTCCAAGTCTTCATGACTTAGTACCATCGGCGCTGGGGAGTTTAACGGCCGAGTTCGAGATGGGATCGGGTACAGGCCCCCCGCTAAGACCACCAGGCCGGCCAAGGACGTTTGAAGCAAGAGTTGGTCTAACGTAATCAGTGCGCGCCATAGCTTCCCGCGAAGGGAAACGATGGGCATTAGCAATGAGAGCGTTCAAGCCAATCGAGCGATTAGTACCGGTAAGCTCAACGCATTGCTGCGCTTACAC
>CAZLWN010000264.1:0-2711 GCA_964563195.1 uncultured Undibacter sp.
TGTCCGGACAGACGCGCTTGGTGCCGAGATCGAGTTTCGCCACGGTCGGGTTCCTTGAGACAAAGCCGCTAAATCGGTGCTTCACTTGGCTAGTCGTGCGGGTCCTGTCAATAGTGCCGCCCGGCCCATTCCGGCCGGTCCGGCGGGATGACGGGGTCGCTAGCCGCATGGTAGGAGGGCGCTGATTTTTCAAGGATAGCGCCCGGTGATTACCGCCGTTTCGACGCCGCTGAGCGCCCGCCGTGGCGGCCCCGTGCAGGGCCGTGCCCGGGTGCCGGGCGACAAATCGATCTCGCACCGCGCCCTGATTCTCGCCGCCCTTACCGTCGGCGAAAGCACGATCGCCGGCCTGCTGGAAAGCGAAGATGTCCTGCACACTGCGGACGCCATGCGCGCGCTCGGCGCCCGGTTGGAGCGCGGCGACGACGGCGTCTGGCGCGTTCACGGCGTCGGCGTCGGCGGCTTCGCCCAGTCGGCCGGCCCGCTCGATTTCGGCAATTCCGGCACCGGCTGTCGCCTCACGATCGGCGCGGTCGCCGGCTGCCCGGTGACCGCGAGTTTCGACGGCGATGCGTCCTTGCGCCAGCGGCCCATGCGCCGTGTGCTCGATCCCCTGGAGCGCATGGGTGCGCGCGTGATGGATTGCGCGGAAGGCGGCCGGCTGCCGCTTACGCTGCAAGGCGCGCGTGATCCGATCCCGATCGTCTATGAATCGCCGGTGCCATCGGCGCAGCTCAAGTCGGCGGTGCTGCTGGCGGGCCTGGCGGCGCCGGGCGAGACCACGGTGATCGAAACGCAAGCGAGCCGCGACCATACCGAGCGCATGCTGAAACATTTCGGCGCCAAGATCGCGAGCAGGGTGCACGGCGATAATGGCCGCCGCATCACGCTGCAAGGCCAGCCCGAACTCACGCCCGCCAACGTGATGGTGCCAGCCGATCCTTCCTCGGCGGCGTTCCCGCTGGTTGTGGCGCTGATCGTGCCCGGCTCCGATTTGGTGCTGGAAGCGGTGATGACCAACCCGCTGCGCACCGGGCTCTACACGACCCTGCGTGAAATGGGCGCCAAGATCGAGACGCTTGCCACGCGCGACGACGGCGGCGAGGAAGTCGCCGATCTGCGCGTGACAACATCCGTGCTTAAAGGTGTCGACGTGCCAGCGGCGCGCGCGCCCGCAATGATCGACGAATATCCTGTGCTGGCGGTGGCCGCGTCTTTTGCGCAAGGAACAACGCGCATGCGTGGTTTGCAGGAATTGCGCGTCAAGGAATCCGACCGACTAGAAGCAACCGCCGCCATGCTGCGCGCCAATGGCGTGACGGTCGAGATCGAGGGCGACGACCTGATCGTGCAGGGCCAGCCATCGGTGGCCGGCGGCGGCGACGTCGCCACCCACATGGACCACCGCATCGCCATGGCGGCGCTGGTGCTGGGGCTGGCGGCCGACAATCCCGTGCGCATCGACGATAGCGCCTTCATCGCCACCAGCTTCCCCGGCTTTGTCGAGTTGATGCACACGCTGGGGTGCGATCTCTCATGATCATCGCCATCGACGGACCGGCGGGGTCGGGAAAAGGCACGCTCGGCAAGAAACTCGCCGCCCATTACGGCTTGCGCCATCTTGACACCGGGTTGATCTACCGCGCGGTGGCTAAGGCGTTGATCGATGCCGGCCGCGCGCCGAGCGACGCTGGTGCCGCGGTCGCCGCCGCCCAGGCGCTCGATCCGGCGCGCTTTGACGAAACCACGTTGAAAGGTCATAGCGTTGGCGAGGCGGCCTCGGTGGTATCCACCATCCCGGAGGTACGGGCCGCATTGTTGGCTTTTCAACGCGATTTCGCCGCCAAGCCGCCCGGGGCGGTGCTCGACGGCCGCGATATAGGCACTGTCATCTGCCCCGACGCGGACGTGAAGATCTATGTAACCGCCACGCCCGAGGTGCGTGCCGCCCGCCGGGCCAAGGAATACCGGGCCGCCGGTCAGGCGATCGAGGAGGCCGCGGTGCTGGCCGATATCCGCAAGCGCGACGAGCGCGACACAAACCGGGCCGCGGCTCCGTTAAAACAAGCGCCGGACGCACACTTGCTCGATACCACGCATTTGGATATAGACGCGGCCATGCGGGCTGCCATCGATATCGTCGAGGCCACCCGAGCGGGCCGAGGGCGCGGCTGAAACGCCCCTCGCTGTTGGAGGACAAAGCCCCGCTCTTAGCCTCTGCGTTAGGCACCCGAAACGCTCAATCGTTTCAAATGCACGGTCTATGCGCCGGCTATCCGGGATTCCGGGGGCTGCCGTTGGTCTTGCGGGATCTTCGGCCCGTGCTTTTCGAACACCATTCCAACCCGCCGGCGCCGCTGATCAGGAGAATACATGGCCACCGCTGCTGCACCCTCGCGTGAAGACTTCGCCAAGCTGCTTGATGAATCGTTCGGGACCGGAAACCTGCAGGAAGGGACGGTCATCAAGGGCACGGTCGTCGGCATTGAAAAGGAATTGGCCGTTATCGATGTCGGTCTGAAGACCGAAGGCCGTGTGGCCCTGCGCGAATTCGCCGGGCCCGGACGGCAGGCCGATCTGAAAATCGGCGACGAGGTCGAGGTCTATCTCGAACGCGTGGAGAATGCGCTCGGCGAGGCGGTGCTCTCGCGCGACAAGGCGCGGCGCGAGGAAAGCTGGGGCAAGCTGGAGAAGGCCTTCCAGAACAACGA
>CAZLWN010000265.1:0-2681 GCA_964563195.1 uncultured Undibacter sp.
GTGCGCAACGCGCCGGAAAAGATCTTCGTCACCGAATTTCCCGAATTGATGCCGCCGACCCTGATCACCCGCGACCTCGCCGAGATCAAGTCGTTTCGCGCCAAGCACGGCGACATCGTGATGAAGCCGCTCTACGGCTTCGGCGGCGGCGCGGTGTTCCGCGTCACGCGCGACGACCTCAATTTCGGCTCGCTCTATGACATGTTCGCGGTCACCTTCCGCGAGCAATGGGTGGTGCAGAAGTTCCTGCCCGCCTTCAAGGACGGCGACAAGCGCATCATCCTGGTGGACGGCGAATATGCCGGCGCGGTCAACCGGATTCCTGCGGCCGACGACCTGCGCTCCAACATGGTGCGCGGCGGCTCGCCCAAGGCGACCGACCTGACCAAGCGCGAGCGGGAAATCTGCGAGCGGCTCGGTCCCGCTTTGCGCGCGCGCGGGCTCTTGTTCGTCGGCCTCGACGTGATCGGCGATTACATTACCGAGATCAACGTGACATCGCCGACCGGCATCCGCGCGGTGAAAAACGTCGGCGGCCCCGACATCGCGGCGCTGATCTGGGACAAGATCGAGGAAATGCGGCGGCGATCGAAAGCCTGACCGCGCTGCTCTTTACTATTTCGCGATGTGCCTGTTCAGGAAGGCCAGCATGTCCTTGAGCGATTGCGCGCGCGCCGCCGCGTCGAAGCCCATCGAATAGCCTTGGCCCGCGCGCCGGCATTTCGCCCATAACGCCGCGTCGAAATCCCGTGCCGCGCCGCCGATCAGCAGTTTTGGGGGCCCGCTTCCCATCAGCCGCAGCGGACATTTCTGCGTGCTGCCATGATCGGCATAGAAATGCACCTGGGCAAACCGCGGATTGGTCCAGGCGTGATGCGCGCCGGGATAGGTTTTTGTCTCGATCGGTGCTTGCGTGCCGGCCTTGGCGAGATAGTCGAAATAGCTCCGCACTTTTTCCGGCGGATCGTTTTCATCTTTTTCGCCGAACAGCAGCAGCACCGGCGCGCCGGTATAGGCGCCGGGTCGGCCGATCGATCCGAACGTCCAGGACGGATAAAAGGCGACATGGGCGGCGAAGCGATGGTCCGGTGAAAGCGCCTTGCGTGCCGCCGAGAAGGCCGCTGCATGGGCGGCCCCGCCGCCGAGCGAAAAGCCGATCACCGCGATGCGCGCCGGGTCGATCTTGGGCTGCGTGGAAAGAAATTCAAGCGCGGCAAAGGCGTCGACCACTCCGGCCGCGGTCAGTCTCGGATCGTTGCCCTTGGTCACCTTGCCCCAATGGCGCGCCGCGAAGCTGTCGTAGGTCAATGTGGCAAAGCCCGCGTCGCGCAGGCGCGCCGCAAACCAGCCTTCATTCCCTGCGTCGTAGCCGGCGATAGTGTGCACCACCACAACGGCCGCGTAGCGCCCGGCGGCATGCGACGGCAGCTGGAAATCCGCCAGTACCGCGTCCGGCTTGGCGCCTTTGTGCTGCAGCGCCGTACCCACGCTGGCATAAGTCGCCGAATGCAGGGTGACCGTCTCCGCCCGCGCCGGCCCGGCCATTGCGGCCGCTACACCCAATAGAACACACCACAGCCGCATCATGGACCATTCCCTTCCGTCCGATGATGCAGCTTACGTTGCGGGCGTCCAAGCGTCCCGCTCAATGCGCTGGACCGGGCCGTTCCTCATCGGCGGCATCGACCTGTGCCAGCCGCCGCCAGCTGCGCGGGCCGCGCCCGACCTCCCACAATAATTCCTCGACCGCGCACCAGGCGTCTTCTGCCTCGCTGCGGGCTGCCCGCGCCCGCTCCACTTCCTGCGTCAATGTCTTGCTGTCGATCATGGCCAAAACGCCTCTGTTCGCGCCTTTGACCAAAACGTACCTAAAGTCATTTTGTTCTGCAAATGTTCTTGTAGTTATCCCCAATTTCCGCTACTCTTGCGCGTATCGGGGTGGTGGAGCGGGGCATGGTCCAGCGCGTCTCAACGGTTGCCTTCGAGGGCATCGAGGCCCGCGCTGTCGACGTGCAGGTGCAGGTGGCACCGGGGCTACCGGCCTTCAACATCGTTGGCCTGCCCGACAAGGCCGTATCCGAAGCCAAAGAGCGGGTGCGCGCGGCGCTGATCGCCTCCGGCCTGGCGCTGCCGGCGCGCCGCATCACCATCAATCTGGCACCCGCAGACCTGCCCAAGGAAGGCAGCCATTACGATTTGCCGATCGCGCTCGGACTGATGGCCGCGATCGGCGCTATCCCGCAGGATGCCATCGCCGGCTTCACCGTGCTGGGCGAGCTTGGCCTCGACGGCGGCATCGCAGCCGCGGCCGGCGTGCTGCCGGCCGCGATCGGCGCCAATGCGCGCGGGCAAGGCCTGATCTGCCCGGCCGCCTGCGGACCCGAAGCGGCCTGGGCCAGTCCCGAGATCGAGATCGTGGCGGCGGCCTCGCTCATCCAGCTCGCCAACCATTTCAAGGGCACGCAGGTACTGTCGCACCCAAGCCCCAAGATCCGCGAGATCGACGGCGTGCCGCTCGATCTCGCCGACATCAAGGGCCAGGAAAGCGCCAAGCGCGCGCTCGAGGTTGCCGCCGCCGGCGGCCATAACCTCTTGATGATCGGCCCGCCCGGCGCCGGCAAGTCGATGCTGGCGGCGCGGCTGCCCTCGATCCTGCCGCCGTTGACGCCGGCCGAATTGCT
>CAZLWN010000266.1:0-2669 GCA_964563195.1 uncultured Undibacter sp.
TGCCGCGCGACAATCAAGATGAGACTCCAGCGACAATCAGGGTGAGAATGCGCTTCTGGTGGGCTGACGGAGGGAGGGCGTAGCCCGTCCGGAAGCAGTCCACCAGAAGCTTCGCTTTTTTCCGAGGCGATCTGGCGGTCGTTAGCGGCCGGTGCAAGCATCTGATTCTTCGAGCAAAAGAGGGATCAGAGATTGCCCGGCCTCCATATCAACGACTGTCAAATGAGGCTGTATATGCGTTCTCGCCGCACCGACACCCCGGCCGCTGCCGCGGCAAAGTCCGGGTTCAGCACCGCCACCGCTTATCGCATCGAGGCGGACCTACGATTACCATCACAAAAGAAGAAGCCGCGCGGCCGCCGCCGTCCCGATCCGCTGGCAGCGGTCTGGGACAGCGAGATCGTGCCGATGCTGGAGGCCGCACCCGGTCTTCGGGCGGTCGCCGTTTTCGAAGAGATCTGCCGCCGGCATGCCGAGATCGGCCCCGGTATCCGGCGCACGCTGGAACGGCGGATACGGACCTGGCGGGCGCTGAATGGGCCTGACCAAGACGTGATCTTCCGGCAGAAGCATGAACCGGGCCGTCTTGGACTGTCGGACTTCACCGACATGGGGGCGAGCGGGGTGACCATCGCCGGCCAACCGCTCGACCATCGCCTCTATCACTTCCGGCTGGTCTTCTCCGGTTTCGAGCATGCCCATGTCATCCTCGGTGGGGAAAGCTTCGTAGCCCTGGCAGAAGGCCTGCAGAATGCCCTGTGGGCTCTCGGCGGCGTTCCCGAACAGCACCGAAGCGACAGCCTGTCCGCCGCCTTCCGCAACCTGGATCGCGAAGCCAGGCAAGACCTGACGCGCCGCTATCAGTCTCTGATGCAGCATTATCGCATGACGCCGACGCGCAATAATCCCGGCGTTGCCCATGAGAACGGCTCGATCGAAAGCGCGCACGGGCACCTCAAGAAGGCCATTGAAGACGCGCTGTTGCTGCGCGGCGGCAGAGACTTTGAGACCCTGGACAGCTATCGCCAGTTCACCGATCAGATTGTCGGCAGGCACAACGCGCGCCACCGCAAACAAATCGACCTTGAACGGTCAAAGCTTCGGCTGCTGCCGATGCGGCGCACAACCGACTACGAGGATGCTCGCGTTACGGTGACGTCGAGCGGTGGTTTTACTCTACGCAAAGTTTTCTACACCGTTCCTTCGCGCCTCATAGGCCATCGTCTACGCGTTCGTCTCTATGATGACCGGCTCGAATGCTTCTTAGGTTCGTCGCATCTGATGACGCTCAGGCGCGGCCGGCCACGGAACAATGGCAAGACAGGCCATGTCATCGACTACCGGCATATCATTCACGCGTTGCGCAACAAGCCGATGGCGCTGCTCAACCTGGTCTACCGGGATCAGATCTTTCCGCGCCGGACCTATGCCCGTGCATTCGAGGCGCTGGTGTCCAAGGAGGGGGCCAAGCGCGCCTGCGGCGTCATCGTCGAGCTTCTGGCCCTTGCCCATGAGCGCGCCTGCGAGGCCGAACTTGCCGAGGTCATCGACGCCGAGTTGGACGCCGGCCGATTGCCCGACCCCAAAGCCCTGCTCAAGCGCTTCAAGCCTGATGCACAGGCAGTCCCTGACGTTGCCGTCGAACTGGTGCCGCTGAGTGCCTATGACGAGCTTGCTGTCGTCCGTCGAACTGGTGTCGCAGAGGCCCATCAAGGAGGCATGGCATGAAGAAGATCGACGCCACTGACGCAGCCCGGGTCGCGTTGCTGCTTGGCGAGCTTCGCCTGCCCGGCATCAAGATGATGTGGGCCGATCTCGCAAGCCGAGCCGACAAGGAGGGCTGGCCGGCGGCCCGTTTCCTGGCGGCCTTGGCAGAGCATGAGATTGCCGAGCGCAGCCGTCGCCGCATCGCCCGCCATATGAGCGAAGCACGCCTGCCGGTCGGCAAGACGATCGACACCTTCGACTTTGTCGCCGTGCCCATGGTCTCCAAGGCGCAGGTGATGGCGCTCACCGCCGGCGACGCATGGCTGGTGGGAGGTGCCAATCTGCTGATGTTCGGCCCGCCGGGCGGCGGAAAAAGCCATCTGGCGGCAGCCGTCGGTCTCGGTCTCGTCGAAAACGGCTGGCGCGTGCTGTTCACGCGAACAACCGATCTCGTCCAGCGCCTGCAGGTCGCGCGGCGTGAGCTGGCACTCGAAGGCGCCATCGCCAAGCTCGACAAATACCATCTGCTCATCCTCGACGACCTCGCCTATGTCAGCAAGGACCAGGCGGAAACCAGCGTGCTGTTCGAGCTCATTGCGGCCCGCTACGAACGCCGCTCGATGCTGATCACCGCCAACCAGCCGTTCGGCGAATGGGGCAAGGTCTTTCCAGATCAGGCAATGACGCTGGCGGCTATCGACCGCCTCGTGCATCATGCCACCATTCTGGAAATGAACGTCGAGAGCTACCGCCGCAAGACCGCCATCGAGCGCAAACGAGGCCGCGGCAGGCCGCCAACCAATGCGACAATCAAGTCGAAGTCTGATTGACGCTCCGCGACAATCAAACAGGCCCAACAAAATGGGACTTGCCAATCCGGCAGCCAGCGATAATTATCTCAACTGGCCGCCGGTTCTCATCCTGATTGACGCGCCGTTCCCATCCAGATTGTCGCGCTATAA
>CAZLWN010000267.1:0-2666 GCA_964563195.1 uncultured Undibacter sp.
ACCTGTGGGCCTATTACGAGCGGGTGGCGCTCAACCGCGGCATGCAAGGCGCGCGCAACACCGGCGTGCCGATGACCTATGGCGAGGCCTATCAGACGCTGTTCCCGCGGGTCGCAGAAACGCTCGGCTGAATTTGGAGGAAACAAAATGAAGCCCGTCGTGGTCCGCAACATCAAACGCGCCGATCCCAACGCCATCGGCACCCTCGCCGCCGTCGGCGTCTCTACCGCACATGAGGCGCTCGGCCGCTCAGGGCTGATGAAACCCTATATGCGGCCGATCTATCCGGGCGCCGCGATCGGCGGGCCGGCGGTCACCGTGCTCGCGCAGCCCGGTGACAACTGGATGATCCATGTGGCGGTCGAGCAGTGCCAGAAAGGCGACGTGCTGGTGGTCGGCTGCACCGCCGACAATACCGACGGCATGTTTGGCGAACTGCTCGGCACCGCGCTGCGCGCGCGCGGCGTCAAGGGCCTGATCATCGACGCCGGCTGCCGCGACGTGAAGCCGCTCACCGAAATGGGTTTTCCGGTGTGGTCGAAGGCGATCTCGGCCAAGGGCACGGTCAAATCGACGCTCGGCGCGGTCAACATCCCGGTGGTGTGCGCGGGCGTCAACGTCGAGCCCGGCGACGTGGTGGTGGCCGACGACGATGGCGTGGTGGTCGTGCCGAAGGCGCTGGCGGTCGAGACCGCGCAGAAGGCGCAAAAGCGCCAGGACGACGAGGACGGCAAGCGCAAGCAGCTGGAAGCAGGCGCGCTCAGCCTCGACATGTACAACATGCGCGAGGGGCTAAAGAAAGCGGGCCTGCGCTACGTCGACAAGCCGGAAGACGTGTAAACGCGGGCGCTATCGGACAGCGCGATGATCCGCAGCAGCGAACGCATCCTCACTACCCATGTCGGCAGCCTGCCGCGGCCGCACGACCTGCTCGATATGATGAAGGCGAAGCTGTCGGGCGGGTCTTACGACGCGCGGGCCTATGACGCGCGCGTGCACCAAGCCGTCGCCGACTGCGTGCGCAAGCAGGCCGAGTGCGGGCTCGACGTGCTGACCGATGGCGAAATGTCGAAGCCGGGCTTTTTCGTCTACGTCAACGAGCGGCTGGACGGCTTCGAGCCGCGTCCAGGCAAAGGCCGCGCATTTTTCGCGGCCGAGCGTGCGGCGTTCCCGGAATATTACGAGGAGTACTTCAAGCGCGCGATGCTGGGCGGCGCGCTGGCGCCGATTGCGCCGATGTTTTGCGTCGGCCCGGTGCGTTTTCGCGGGCAAGACGCGTTGCGCAAGGACCTCGACAATCTCAAGAGCGCGCTCAGCGCCGTGCCACACATCGAAGCCTTCGTGCCGGCGGTGGCGCCGAGCGGCGTCGGGCAGAACGACTTCTATAAGAGCGAGGAGGAATGCCTGTTTGCAGTCGCCGACGCGCTCGCCATTGAATATCGCGCCATCGTTGAAGCCGGGTTCCTCGTGCAGGTCGACGATCCGTTCCTGGCCGACATATTCGCCGAGCCGGACCTCGACGACAAACAGAAGAGCCGCAAGGCGACAATATACGTCGATGCGGTCAACCACGCGCTACGCGGTATTCCGCTCGAGCGGCTGCGCTACCATACCTGCTACGGCATCAACGAAGGGCCGCGGATCCACGAAGCCGCCTTGTCCGATCTTGTCGGCTACATGCTCAAGATCGAGGCCGGCGCCTATTCCTTCGAGGCGGCCAATTGCCGGCATGAGCACGAATATCATTTGTGGGAGACGGTAAAGCTGCCGGACGGCAAGATCATCATTCCCGGCGTCATCACGCACGCCAGCAACATCGTCGAGCATCCCGAATTGATCGCCGAGCGAATCATGCGGTTCGCCAAGCTGGTCGGCCGCGAGAACGTCATGCCGGCGGCCGACTGCGGATTTTCCTCGCAAGCGAGCTACAAGACCGAGGTGCACCCGACGGTGATCTGGGAAAAATTCAAGGCGTTGACCGAAGGCGCCCGCATCGCCAGCGCGCGGCTCTGGCCTTGAAGGCGCGCCTCACGCCGGCACGGGACGGAACCTGACCGCCGCAAGAATACCGAGCAGGACGAAAAACGCCAGCGCCAGTGCTTTTGCGATCAGGAACGGCGGCTCGGATTGCGTCGGCGCCAGCGGCTCGAGCGCCGCGAGTTTCTGGAACGACTGCACGATCAGCACAAACACGTTGAACCAGAGGGCGGTGACGGCCATGGCCACGTAGATCCAGCGCCAGGCGCCGGCAAGATGCTTGCCGTAAAGCGCGGTCAGCGCGACCGCCAGCACAAGCAGCGACACCACCCCGACCGCAATCGCCGGCGTGAAGCCGTGGATCGGAAACAGGAAGCCGGTGACGCTGGTGGGGATCGTGGTGAGCAGGAACAGCGCGGTCCAGCCGGGAAGGCGGCGCGAGCCGAGCATGCCGAACAGCACGACCGGGCCGCTGACAATCGCGATCAGGTTGCTGATGACGTGCAGCACCGTGAAATTGGCAGTCGACAGGCCGAGGATCATGGCACCCCTCCACTCCGGCCGGTCGATCTTAAATCAGCGGTTGGCGTGGCTCCAGGGCGCGACGCGGCGCTCCAGCCATTTCAGGGCCGAGGTGAGCGAGACGCCCAGCGCCATCAACACGATCACCGGCACGAAGGTCTTGTCCA
>CAZLWN010000268.1:0-2632 GCA_964563195.1 uncultured Undibacter sp.
AGGCGCGGCGCGAGGAAAGCTGGGGCAAGCTGGAGAAGGCCTTCCAGAACAACGAGAAGGTCGAAGGCGTCATCTTTAATCAGGTCAAGGGCGGCTTCACCGTCGATCTCGACGGCGCCGTGGCCTTCCTGCCGCGCTCCCAGGTGGACATCCGCCCGATCCGCGACGTTACCCCGCTGATGAACGTGCCGCAGCAGTTCCAGATCCTGAAGATGGACCGCCGCCGCGGCAACATCGTCGTTTCCCGCCGCACCGTGCTGGAAGAGACCCGCGCCGAGCAGCGCCAGGAGCTGGTGCAGAACCTGGAAGAGGGTCAGGTCATCGACGGCGTGGTCAAGAATATCACCGACTACGGTGCCTTCGTCGACCTCGGCGGCATCGACGGCCTGCTGCACGTCACCGACATCGCGTGGCGCCGGGTCAATCACCCGACCGAGGTGCTCAATATCGGCCAGCAGGTGAAGGTCAAGATTATCAAGATCAACCACGAGACCCATCGCATCTCGCTCGGCATGAAGCAATTGCTTGACGATCCGTGGCAGGGCATCGAGGCCAAATATCCGATCGGCGCCCGCTTCAAGGGCCGCGTCACCAACATCACCGACTACGGCGCCTTCGTGGAATTGGAGCCGGGCATTGAGGGCCTCATCCACGTCTCTGAAATGTCGTGGACCAAGAAAAACGTGCATCCCGGCAAGATCGTCTCCACCTCGCAGGAAGTGGAAGTGCAGGTCCTCGAGGTCGATCCGGTCAAGCGTCGCATCTCGCTCGGCCTCAAGCAGACCATGCGCAATCCGTGGGAGGTGTTCGTCGAGAAACATCCGCCCGGCTCGGTGGTCGAAGGCGAGGTCAAGAACAAGACCGAATTTGGCCTGTTCCTCGGACTCGACGGCGACGTCGACGGCATGGTCCACCTCTCCGATCTCGACTGGAAACGTCCGGGCGAGCAGGTGATCGAGGAATACAAGAAAGGCGACATGGTCAAGGCGCAGGTGCTCGACGTCGACGTCGAGAAGGAGCGCATCTCGCTGGGCATCAAGCAGCTCGCAGGCGACCCGATGGAGTCGGCCGGCGACCTCAAGAAGGGCTCGGTGGTGACCTGCGAGGTCACCGAGATCAAAGAGACCGGCATCGAGGTCAAGATCGTCGGCACCGATCTGACCGCCTTCGTCAAGCGTTCGGAGCTTGCGCGCGAGCGCGGCGAGCAGCGTCCAGAGCGATTCGCCGTCGGGCAGAAGGTGGACGCCCGCGTCACCCAGTTCGACCGCAAGACCCGCAAGGTCGCCGTTTCCATCAAGGCGCTTGAAGTCGCCGAGGAGAAGGAAGCGATCGCGCAATACGGGACCGCCGATTCCGGCGCCTCGCTCGGCGACATCCTGGGCGCCGCGCTCAACAAGCAGCGTCCCGGCGACAAGGATGAAACGGCGGAAACCGAGAAGTCCGAGGCCGAAAAGGCCCAGGACTAAGGCCGTCCGAGAGCCGTCATTGCGGGACGCGCCTGGCCAACGCCCGCGCCCCGCACTGACCATCTCGCTGTATTATGCGGGGCACGAATCGACCGAGGTAGCCAGCCATGTCGCTCGATGCCGATGCAATCGTCGATCGCCGCCGCATGCGGCGCAAGCTCACCTTTTGGCGCGTCAGCGCGATCACAATCGCCGTGCTGGCGGTTGCCGGCCTCGCCTTGGCGCTGATCCCGGGTAACGGCTTGTTCTCGCCCGGCGCCTATATCGCCCGCATCAAGGTGCAGGGCCTGATCCACAATAACCGCGATCGCGTCGAGGCGCTGGAGAAGCTTTCGAAGTCGCGCGCCCGCGCGGTCATCGTGCACATCGACAGCCCCGGCGGCACAACGGCCGGCGCCCAGCAGCTTTTTGATTCGCTGCGCGCTTTGCAAGCGAAAAAGCCGATGGTGGTGGTGGTCGACGGGCTCGCCGCCTCCGGCGCCTATATCGCCGCGCTGTCGAGCGACCACATCATCGCGCATGACACGTCGCTGGTCGGCTCGATCGGCGTGCTGTTCCAGTATCCGAACTTCGCCGACGCGCTGAAGGCGCTTGGCATCAAGGTCGAATCGATCAAATCCTCCCCGCTCAAGGCTGCGCCCAACGGCTTCGAGCCGACCAGCCCGGAGGCGCGCGCCGCCGTGGAGGCGGTCGTCCTCGATTCCTATGCCTGGTTCAAAAACCTGGTGAAGGACCGCCGCCGGATGGACGATGTCCAGCTTGCTGCGGTGGACGACGGTCGCGTCTTCACCGGCCGCCAAGGCGTCGGCCTCAAGTTGGTCGACGGCCTCGGCAACGAGATGACCGCCCGGGCCTGGCTGGCACGCGAAAAGAACGTGCCGGCCGACACCCCGGTGCGCGATTATTCCCTGCAGCCGCGGTTCAGCGAGCTTTCCTTCCTCCACGTCGCGGCCTGGACCTTCCAGGCGGTGGGGCTTTCGGCCATTGCGCAGCGCATCGAAGACTGGGGTGCGGTGCAAGCGGTCGAAAGACTCAACCTTGACGGTCTCTTGGCGCTTTGGCACCCTCCTAGCCCCAACTGAGAGGGTGTGGCGGCCTCATGATCAAATCCGAGCTTGTCCAGCGTATCGCCGCCCAGAACCCGCACCTCTACCAGCGCGACGTCG
>CAZLWN010000269.1:0-2584 GCA_964563195.1 uncultured Undibacter sp.
CAAGGACTGGATGCTGGAGAACAAGGTCAACCAGACCTCGTTCAAGGCGATGCGCGCCAAGCTCGCCGAGCACCCCGCCGAGCAGGTCGGCGCCAAGCTGCGTGAAATGATGCCGTGGATCAAGCAGCGCGCGCTGGTGGATAAAAGCAAGAACTGATCCCCGTGATCCGCATCGTAGTTATCGCGGCGGCCGCCCTATTCGGGGCGGCCGTTTTTGCATTCGCCGGCGAGCTAGACGAGCCCGATCGCAGTTGCGACGGCAATACCTATCAGATCGTCGAATGCCAGAATGGCAAACTCAAGCTCCTGGAGCAGCGGCTCGCCGTCGCCTACCAAAAGGCATTGCAGATGGCCGAACCCAAACGGCGCAAGCAGCTCGAAACCGCGCAGGAGCAGTGGCTGAAGTTCCGCGATGCCGATTGCGAATATTACGAGCTTGGCGGCGGCACCATCGCGCGCGTCGAGGGCGGCTATTGCATGCTGGACCTGACGCGTACGCGCGCGCATGAGCTTGAACAGGCGGTTGAGCCTTAGCCTTATTATTTCCCTTCTTTTTTAATCTGCCCCCATAGCCACTTTGCCACCGCGTCGGGCAGCACGTCGCCGCCGGCGGCGCGCAAGTTCGCCGCGCGCATGGTGGCGACGTCGATGGCGCCGAGCAGCGGCTTGAGCGTAGCGGCAAGCTTGCCATCCTTGGCGTCATCGGGCGCCAGCAGCAGGATGGCGTCGTAGGGCGGGATGGCCTGCTTGGGATCGCTCAACACCTTGAGATCGAATTTGGCGATGCGGCCGTCGCTGGAGAAAGCCGAGATCACGTCCACCTCGCCGGTGGCGGCAGCCTGATACATGAAGGTTGCCTGCATGCTGCGCTGGCTGGCGAAGTTCAGCCCATAGGCGTCGCGGATAGCCTTCCATTCCGGGCGGTCGAAGAACTCGTAATCGCCGGCGATCGACATCTGCGGCGCGTAGCGGGCGAGATCCGCGATCGACTTGATGCCGAGTTCGTCGGCCTTCTTGCGCGGCATGGCGAGCGCGTAAGCGTTCTCGAAGCCGAGATCGCCGAGCATGCGCACGCCGTAGGTTTTCGTCAGCCAGGCGGAGACTTCGCGCAGCACCTCCTCGCGCGGCTTGACGTCGCTGTGCTGCATGTAATTGGACCAGATGGTGCCGGAATAATCCACGTAAACGTCGATGTCGCCGGACTTGAGCGCGTTGAAGATCACCGCCGAGCCGAGCCCGTCGCGCCGCTCGCTCGATAAGCCTGCGGCAGTGAGCCGTTGCTGGACCAACGCGCCCAGGATGTATTGCTCGGTGAAGCTCTTGGTGCCGACGACGTAGGTGCTGCGCGTGCCGGCGTTGCCCGGCACCAGTGCCGCCAGCACCACCAGCGCGAGACCGATACCGCCGGCGGCGACGCGGGCGCGGCTGCGCGCGGCGACGCCATATTCCATCAGCGCCAGCAGTTGATCGACTACCAGCGCCAAGACGGCGGCGGCGACGCAGCCGAAGATGACGAACACCCAGTTCTGCGTCTGCAGGCCGGCGAAGATGTAATTGCCGAGGCTGGTCTGGCCGATCGGGGTCGACAGCGTGGCGGTGCCGATCACCCACACCGCGGAGGTGCGGATGCCGGCCATGATCACAGGCATGGCGAGCGGCAATTCGATCTCGCGCAGCGACTGCGCCGGCCGCATGCCGACGACGCGGGCGGCGTCGCGCAGGGACGGGTCGAGGCCGTTCAGCCCGGTGACGGTGTTGCGCAGCACCGGCAGCATCGAATAGAGCGCCAGCGCCAGCACCGAGGGCAGGAAGCCGAGCGCGGAGAAGCCGGCGCCGAAAATCTTCTCCGACAGCGCGGCGAGCGCCAGCAGCAGCGGATAGAACAGCGCCAGCAAAGCGAGGCCGGGGATCGTCTGCACCACGCTGGCGACGGTGAGCAGGCTGCCGCGCAGCACCGGGCGGCGGATGGAGGCGACGGCGAGCGGCAGGCTGATGCTTAAGCCCAGCGCTAGCGCCGTGATGCTCACCAGCACATGGCTGCCGAGATAGTCCGGCAGCCGCGCCCAGGCGTCGGCTAAGCGGGCGTCGATATTCATTATAGGCAATGATGGCACGCGTGGGCGGGCGGAGGAACCCGCGCGTGGCCGTTTGCAACAGGTGGGCGAGGGGCTAGGTTGCGGCGCCATGAACATCCTCTCCATCCAGTCGCACGTCGCCTATGGTCATGTCGGCAATTCGGCCGCGGTGTTTCCGCTCCAACGCATGGGCGTGGAGGTGTGGCCGGTGCATACGGTGCAGTTCTCCAACCACACCGGCTACGGCCAATGGCAGGGCCGGGTGTTCGATGTTGGCATGATCCGCGAGGTGGTGGCTGGGATCGCGCAGCGCGGGGTCTTAAGCGAATGCGACGGCGTGCTGTCCGGCTATATGGGCGGGGCCGATATCGGGGCCGCCATTCTCGATGCGGTGGCGACGGTGAAGCAGGCCAACCCCTCGGCCAAATATTGCTGCGACCCGGTGATCGGCGACGCCGGCCGCGGCATTTTCGTGCGCGAGGGCATTCCGGAATTCATGCGCGACAAGG
>CAZLWN010000270.1:0-2569 GCA_964563195.1 uncultured Undibacter sp.
CGCGGCTCGCTCGGCCCGACGCTCACCGGGCACGACGAGTTCGCCGGCTATGTCGATTGGGTCACAGGCGCGCTCGGTCAATACACCACTGATATCCTGGCGCTGATCGAGGAAGGCAATCGCGTCAGCGGCAAGATGCGTTTCCACGGCATCCACCGCAAGGAGTTGTTCGGCGTGGCGCCCACCGGCCGCCACGTCTGGTGGACCGGCATGCCGATCTTCACTTTCGAGGGGCCTAAGGTGCGCGACCTCTACGTGCTCGGCGACATCCACGGCCTGATCGGCCGGCTAAAGGGTTGAGTTGCGGCCGCTGGTGCCGGAGCACAAGGTGAGCCGAGCCGAGCCCGATTCCGCAGCGATCAGCCAAAACAGCTTCTAAATCGAATCGCGGCCAGCTCCAGCCATAGACGCCTGGGCAGCTACCTGCACCCCTTGCCGATACAGAACTTGTCGAGCTCCGGGAACGGCTTGTAGGCGGCGTTGCCGCACTGGTCCTGGCTCGCCTGGACGAGCTGGGTGAGATGGCCGCCGTAGAAATAACCGATGCGTACCGCATTGCCGATTTCACCGGGGCTGACGCCGTGCGCCGTGTAGCGGACGCAGGCGGTATAGCGCTGTGAATTGTCGGCCGGCCGCACAACGGGTTCGGAAATAAAGGCACCGCTCACGCGGATCGTATCGTTATCCTTGAACAGGTTTTGCAGCGTCGTAATGATTTCGTGCCGATAATCGGTGGGAAACAGATTGGGATTTTCCCGCTCGCCGTCCGACGAACAAGCCGCCAGCGCGATGGCAAGGGTCGACATCAAACACAGGCTCGCCGCGCGTCTGCCCATCGGACGCCTCCTCATTGCAGATGCGAGGTTGCGATCCCGCTTCTGGTCCGAATGATTTTAGCTTCGCCTGTCCGACCCAAGCAAATCAAGGCAATTTGAGCTTGCGCCGCCGCTGGCCGAGCGTGCGCAGCCGCAGCGCGTTGAGCTTGATGAAACCTTCGGCGTCGCGGTGATCATAGGCCACCGCGCCCTCCTCAAAGGTCACCAGCTCCTGATCGTAGAGCGAATATTTGCTCTCGCGGCCGATGACCGTGACATTACCCTTGTAGAGTTTCAGCCTGACGCGGCCGCTGACGAACTCCTGGCTTTTGTCGATCGCCGCCTGCAGCATCTCGCGCTCAGGCGCGAACCAGAAGCCGTAATAGACGAGTTCGGCATATTTCGGCATTAACTCGTCTTTCAAGTGCGCGGCGCCGCGATCGAGTGTAATGCTTTCGATGCCGCGATGGGCGGCGAGCAGAACGGTGCCGCCGGGCGTCTCGTACATGCCGCGCGACTTCATGCCGACGAAGCGGTTCTCCACAAGATCGAGCCGGCCGATGCCGTTGGCCCGGCCGAGATCATTGAGCGCCTTGAGCAGCGTCGCCGGCGACATATTCTCGCCGTCGACCGCCACTGCATCGCCGCGCTCGAAATCAACCGTGATGACGGTCGGTTTGTCGGGCGCCTTTTCCGGATCGGTGGTGCGCGAATAAACATAGTCCGGGACCTCCTGGTTCGGATCTTCCAGCACCTTTCCTTCCGAGGAGGTGTGCAATAGGTTGGCGTCGACCGAGAAAGGCGCCTCGCCGCGCTTGTCCTTGGCGATCGGAATCTGGTGCTTTTCGGCGAACGCGATCAGCTTGGCGCGCGAGGTCAGGTCCCATTCGCGCCAGGGCGCGATCACGGTCACGTCCGGCTTCAGCGCATAATAGGCGAGTTCGAAACGTACCTGATCGTTGCCCTTGCCGGTGGCGCCATGGGCCACCGCGTCGGCACCAACTTTCTCGGCAATCTCGATCTGCTTCTTGGCGATAAGCGGGCGCGCGATCGAGGTGCCAAGCAGGTATTGGCCTTCGTAGACGGTATTGGCGCGGAACATCGGAAACACATAATCTCGCACGAACTCCTCGCGCAGGTCCTCGACAAAGATGTTCTCCGGCTTGATACTGAGCAGCAGCGCCTTCTCTCGAGCTGGCGCAAGTTCTTCGCCCTGGCCGAGATCGGCGGTGAAGGTGACCACCTCACACCCATAGGCGGTTTGCAGCCATTTCAAGATGATGGACGTGTCGAGGCCGCCCGAATAGGCGAGCACGATTTTCTTGGGGCTCTTCTTCTCGCCTGTGGGCATTCGCGTGCTTTCCATGGGTGGCCGGGGCGGCAAGTCATTGGGCCCCGGTAACTTTTGCGCCATGTGTTGAACTCGGGATGGATGCCTCGGTCAAGAGGCGGCGGCACCCTCTCCGCCCAAGCCCGCGCAAGCGGGCGTCCAGAAAGCGCTGGACCCCCGCATTCGCGGGAGACGAGCGGCATCGGTGAGCCGAAAAGCCGGACGGGCGTCTACGCAGTCACGTCCTTGTAGACGTTCATACCTGCGGTGCCGGCAAGGATCGTATGCCAGCCCTGCAGGATGGTGCGCACCATCGGATCGCTCGCCACCTTGTGGCGGTTGAGTTCGAGCGCGGCATCGGACTTATATTCGATTTCGATGACGAGCTGGGCCGGGTCATCGACGTTCTGCAGCACGCGGAAGC
>CAZLWN010000271.1:0-2549 GCA_964563195.1 uncultured Undibacter sp.
CACCGGCGGCGCCTCCGGCCTGGGCGCCGCCACCGCCCGCACGCTGGCGGCGAGCGGCGCCAAGGTGGCGATCGTCGACGTCAACGCCAAGGCCGCCGCCGAAGTGGCGATCGACGTCAACGGGATCGCCATTGCCTGCGACGTGGCCGACAGCGCTGCCGCCGAAGCCGCCATCAATAAGGCCGCCGCCGATCACGGCCCCGCGCGCATCCTGATCAATTGCGCCGGCGTCGGTCCCGCCAAGCGCATCGTCGGCCGCAACGGGCCGATGCCGCTCGCAGACTACGAGCGCGTCATCCGCGTCAATCTGATCGGCACCTTCAACATGATGCGGCTCGCGGCCGCCGCTATGCAGGCGCTTGCCCCGCTCGCCGGCGGCGAGCGCGGGGTGATCGTGTCGACCGCCTCGATTGCTGCCTTCGAGGGCCAGATCGGGCAGGCCGCCTATTCCTCCTCCAAAGGCGGTGTCGCGGCGCTCACTTTGCCGGCGGCGCGCGAATTCGCCCAATTCGGCATCCGCGTGCTGGCGATCGCGCCCGGCATTTTCAGCACGCCCATGCTGCGCGCGCTGCCGCAGGAGGCGCAGGATTCGCTCGGCGCCGCGGTGCCGTTCCCCAATCGGCTGGGCGAGCCGCGCGAGTTCGCCGCATTGGTGATGCATTGCATCCACAACGGCTATCTCAACGGCGAGGTCATCCGCCTCGACGGCGGGCTGCGCCTGGCGCCGCGTTAACATATCATGTTGAGCAACAGCCGCACGGTGCGGATCGAGTGGGGCGATTGCGATCCCGCCGCCATCATCTTCTATCCGCGCTATTTCGAGATTTTCGACGCCGCGACCACGGCGCTGTTCGAGCGTGCGCTCGGGCTCACCAAATTCGAAATGTTCAAGGCGTTGCCGTTCGGCGGCTTCCCGCTGGTGCGCACGCAGGCGAACTTTCTGAAGCCGACGCGTTTCGGCGATGACGTGGTGGTGGACACGACCATCAAATTCGGCCGCTCCAGTTTCGAGGTCGAGCATCGATTGAGCCTCAACGGCGAACTCTGCGCCGAATGCACAGAAACGCGGATCTGGGTGGTGCGCGACCCGGCTACCGGCGGGATCAAGTCGCAAGCTGTGCCGGAAGAAGTGCTGGCGAAGTTCAATCGCTAATCGATCTGCGCCGCGAGCTTCTTCAGGATTGCAAGAAAGCGGGCGCGGTCGCGCCGCCCGATGATGCGGTCGAGCTTGCGATCGTGCGCCCGCGCGCAGCGCATCAGCGTCGCCAGCGTACGCTTGCCGGCCGGCGTCAATGTGAGGCGCCAGACGCGCCGGTCACTGCGCACGCGTTTGCGCTCGACCAGGCCGTGCCGCACCAGCTCCTCGATCACGGGTGTGACGCTCGACTTGTCGCGGCCATTGGCCTGGCCGAGCTCGGTCTGGCTGATGCCCGGGTTGCGCGCGATGATGGTCAAGGTGGCGAAGCGGCCAGGCCGCTCGCCCACTTCCCGCGACCGGCGCGAAAACGCCTGGAACGAGGCTTCTTGTGCCAAGCGAAGATTGAAACCGACCCAGCCCCCCAGCGGGCCGAAATCGATCGACCCATCCGCGGCCGCGCTGTTCTTGCCGCGCCGAGGCTGTTGCCTGCGCTTGCCCAACCGAATCCCCCGCCCCGGCGCCGGCCCGAGCCCTCCCCCGGCTCGCCGCTGGCCAATTAGTTTGGTGCCAAACTATCTTTACAATCTTGCCGTTATCCGGCTCAATCGCAGAGGAGGGAACGCAATGAAATCGCGTTTTTCCGGCGATGTCCATGCCGCCGGCACGGCGTTGCGGCCGGCACGGATGTGGTAAAAAAGCGTTCCCGGAGGGGGAACATGGAGCGCTCGTTCAAGAAGGAAGTGCAGGCGCTCAAGCTCGGGCAGGGCGAGACCTTCCGCGGCGAAGGCATCCTGGCCGTCACCAAGGCGTTGCTGCAATCGGGCGTCTCCTACGTGGGCGGCTATCAGGGCGCGCCGGTGTCCCACCTGCTCGACGTGCTGGTGGATGCCGCCGACATCATGGGCGAGCTCGGCGTGCATCTGGAAACTTGCGCTAACGAGGCCTCAGCCGCCGCCATGCTGGGCGCCTCGATCAACTATCCCTTACGCGGCGCGGTGACATGGAAATCGATCGTCGGCACCAACGTCGCCGCCGACGCACTCTCCAACCTGGCCTCGCCCGGCGTCACCGGCGGCGCCATGATCATCCTGGGTGAGGATTACGGCGAGGGCGCCAGCGTCATCCAGGAGCGCTCTTATGCCTATGCGCTGAAATCCTCGATGTGGCTGCTCGATCCGCGCCCGGACCTGCCATCGATCGTGCGCATCGTCGAGCAGGGCTTCGAGCTGTCGGAAGCAAGCCACGCCCCGGTGATGCTGGAATTGCGCATCCGCGCCTGCCACGCCACCGGCGAGTTCGCCGCCAAGGATAACGTCAAGGCGGCTTTTTCCGGGCTCAATCCGCTCACCGGCCCGCCGCGCTTCAACTACGCGCGGCTGTCGCATCCGCCGGTGACCTTCGTGCAGGAGAA
>CAZLWN010000272.1:0-2531 GCA_964563195.1 uncultured Undibacter sp.
TCGGCACTCGGTCGCGGCCGCACAGGCTGACGAATTCATTCATCTTGATCAGGCCTTGGCGGTAGAGCTTGCCGCCGATGCCGGGGTAGTCGGCGTATTCCGGATAACCCTTGGGCAGCAGCCCCTGCCGGTTGCCGATCGCGCCGATCAACATGCCGTCGATCTTCACCAACCCGGTATAGATCTCCGGGCCGTAATCGGGGCGAAACTCCATGTGCTCGCTGCCGTCAACGAGACGCGCGAGGATCTCGTCGAAAATATAAGCCTCTTTCTGATTGAACGGCAGCAGGTGGTAGATGTCATTGGCGGGCAACGCGGGCTCCGCCGGCTCGGCCACCCGGAAGAACATCGGCTCATAGGCCGGAATGGCGCGCATATATTGCTTGATGCCGTCGAGGACCTGTTTTTCCTCGTCGTAGACCTGCGTAAAGAATCCGGTTTCGCCGTAATGCGTTTCGACCCGTCCCGGCGGGCGCGCGCGGAAATCCCGCGTCTTGGCGATCAGTTCCTCCAGCCCCTCGGCATCGAAGCCGCCTTTCGGCGCCATGCCCGACACGATGCCAACGCCGCCGACCGCGATATTGGCGTCCTTGTGCGCCAGCAGAATGGTCGGGCTGATGCTCTGGTAACCGCCGCCGGCCGGATTGGTGCCGTAGATGCCGGCAAGGATGGGGATCCCCATCTGCTCTAACTCGGCATGGCGGTAGAAGCAGGTGCCGCTGCCGCGACGGTTCGCGTAGAACTTCTCCTGCTCAGGCAGTTGCGCACCGCTGCAATTCACCAGCCACACCAGCGGAATGTGCAGCCGCTTGGCGATATCGGTCACCCGCAGGATATTCTCCGACTGTCCGGGTACCCAGGCGCCGGCCAGCACTTTGTTGTCGAAGCCGATGATCACGGCCCAGCGGCCGCCGATCTTGCCGAGACCGTCGACTACATTGGTGGCGCCTTCGGGATTATCCGCCGGATTGTAGAGACTGTGCAGCGGACGCCAGCTGCCCTTATCGACCAGGTATTCGAGCCGCTGCCAGACCGTGAGCATGCCGCGCTCGTTGATCTTGGCCGCCGGAATGCCGGCATCCTGGCGCGCCTGGCGGGCGGCGGCGATCTCGGTCTCGACCTGTTCCAGTTTGGCGCGGCTCTCCTTGGTACGCGCGATGCGGTTTTCTCTCAGCTCCTTGCCGAAACGCGGCATCTTCTCGAAATAAGGTTTCATTCGCGACTCCCGCACATCGCACGTTCCCGGTCCTGCACGCGCCGGTCTATGCCATCTCGCGTTATTCCCGGTTCGGCGTATAGCCGCAAGCCATGCCCGAGATGATGATCTTCTGAATGTTGGAGGTGCCCTCGACCACCTGCAGCGACTTGGCGTCGCGATAGAAGCGCTCGGCCGGATACTCGGTCGAGAAGCCGTAGCTGCCGAAGATCTTCATGCATTCGTTGGCCGCATGCACGGCCGCTTCCGAGGCGGCGAGCTTGGCAACCGAGGTCTCGTACTGGCTCGGCTTGCCCTGATCCTTCAGCCAGGCGGCGCGGTAGACCAGCATCTGCGCGGACTGATGCTCCACCGTCATCTCGGCGATCTGCGCCTGAACCATCTGATGCTGGGAAATGGGTTTGCCGAACTGGGTGCGATCTTTGGCGTAGTTAATGGCGAGATCGAGCGCGCCCCCTGCGACACCCAAGGCACCGGCGGCACACCCGAGCCGGGTCTGGTTGAGCTGCCACATGCACACCCGGAAGCCTTCGCCGACTTGGCCAAGCACGTTCTCCTTCGGCACCTGCATGCCTTCGAACACGAATTCCCCGGTCGGCGCGCAATGCAGGCCGAGCTTGGTATCGATCGGCCGCGCCGTGCAACCCTTCATCTTCTTCGGCTCGATGATGAAGGCGGTCATGCCCTTGTTGCCCTTGGACTTGTCGGTATAGGCATAGAGCAGCCCGGCATCGCCGACATGGGCCTGCGAGATCCACATCTTGTTGCCATGAATCTCGAAATGGTCGCCCTTGTCGATGGCGTGGGTTCTCATGCTCGCCACGTCGGAGCCGGTGTTGGGCTCAGTCATGGCAAAAAATCCGATCTGCGTGCCGGCGACCCAGCCGGGCACGTATTTCTTCTTCTGCTCCGGCGTACCGAACGTGGTGACCGTGAGCGCCGGGCCGAGGTTCTGCATGTTGAACGGCACACGCCAGGAGGCCGAGACCTTGGCGATCTGTTCGGCCATCAGCGCCGATTCCATAAAGCCCATGCCGCTGCCGCCGAGTTCTTCCGGCAACGCGCAGGAGAAGAAACCGAGCTCGCCCATCTTGGCGACGCGTTCAGGCTTGAACGCGTGCTGACGCTCCTCCTCCACGATCGTCGGCGCAATCTCGTCGGCGGCAAACCGCTTGGCCGTGTCTTGAATCAGCCGCTGCTCTTCATTCATCTCGAAATTCATAGCTGCCCCGTTTCGCGCCATCGCAACGGCGCATCCTAGATGATCGATGTGTCATCTGTTCACACCGCCTTTTAATCCTATTCCGCCCGCACT
>CAZLWN010000273.1:0-2529 GCA_964563195.1 uncultured Undibacter sp.
TCGTGGGTCTTGAGCGCGGTGATGTCGGTGCCGACCGACACGTAGCCGCCGTCCTTGGTGCGGCGCTCGCTGATGTGCAGCCAGCGGCCGTCTTCGAGCTGCGCCTCGAAAGTACGGGCGCCGGGAATGACGGGGCCGGAGGTGACAACCTTGTTGCGCACCACCGGCTTTTGGCCTGCCGCGACCACGGACTCGTAGGACGCGCCCACGGTAATGACCTCGTCGGGCAGGTCGTGCAGCTCCTGGAAATTGGAGTTGCACAGGACGAGACGATTGTCGGCGTCCCAAAGCACGAACGCTTCCGGAATGGTCTCGATGGCGTCGCGCAGGCGCAGGTCGGCGGCGACGGTCTTCGCCACCAGGCTTTTCTGCTCGGTGATGTCGACCGCGATGCCGATCAGATGCAGACCCGGCTCGCGCGGCTGGCTCGCCAGCTCGCAGCGCACGCGCAACCATATCCAGTGGCCATTGGCGTGGCGCATGCGGAAGGCGTGATCGATGACGGTCATCTTGGCGTCGGCGAGTTCGCCGGCGAGCTCGTAGAGCTGCACGTCTTCCGGGTGCACCAGCGCACTGACGTCGCCGAAGGGCAGCAGGTCGTCCTTGGCCTCGAGGCCGAGAATGTCGAACATCGACTGCGACCAGAAAATACGGCCGCGTGCGAGATCCCAATCCCATAGGCCGCAGCGGCCGCGGTTGAGCGCGGTATCGATGCGGGTGCGCACGGTCTCGTAGATCAGGTCGGCTTCACGCGCGCGCGTCGCCTGCCAGTGGAAGGCGAAGCCGAGGATGAGCACCACAAAGCCGGTGGTGGCCGACAAAGTGATGGTGAGCGTGTTGAGCGCACGCCAGGATGACAGCGCGGCTTGACGCGATTGCACCACCGCGATCTGGCCAAACGGGGGTTTCAGCATGCGCACGGTCGCGAGCGCGCGCGTCTCATCGGGCAGGGTGATGTCCATGACGCCGGCGCCGAAGGTGGTGAGCGGTTGCGTCGGACCGAGCAGGTCGATCAGGCGGCGGCCGATGGTGGCGTCGGGTCCGGGCGTGGCGGCCGCCACCACGCCCTCGGCATTGGTCAGGATGAAGCGCCGTCCGGCGCCGGTGGCCCAAGGCGGCAGAACGCGCGCCAGCATCTCCTGCGGCCGCTCGCCCGCGTCTGCCGGATTTTTAAGCGGCTGTTGCAGGCGCTCAGCGGCGAGATCGGCGACCGCATCGAGTGCGATAACCATGTCGCCGAGGGTCTGGCGGCGGTGATCGAGCGCTTGCACCACGGCACCGACGCAGATGGTGGCGAGAAAAGCGATGATCAGCACCGGCACAGCGCGGCGCAGCAAAGGCTCGGCGGTCAGCAGCCTTCGATACGCCGGCTTGGCGATCGATTGCGCGAGGCCCTTGATCGAATCGGGATGTGCAGACGCACTCGCCAAGCTGGCGCGCGCCATCGACGGCCTCCATTCGGATTTCCCCTGTCACCCTGATCGGTAACGATGTGCCGCATCGCTTTCCGAATCAGTGTCGATTGGAATCGATGGCCGGCGATTTGTCGAGAGTCCTTGCCACAAATATTTAAAATTCCCTACCGACAAATTCTACAGGCCGGCCAAAGGGTAAGCGGCGGTGGCGGGATGGGTACGGCGCCGGAAGCAAAGGATCAGCGCGATATTTCAGGGGCGGCAAGCGCCCGCTCGACGATGTCGGCGAGGTCGCGGGACAGACCCGCCGCCGCCTTGATGCGCTGGAGCGCCGCTTCCGCCTTGCCGCGGCGGGTTTCTTCCAGCGTGCGCCAGCTGCGGAAGGCGGTTGAAAGCCGCGCCGCCAGCTGCGGGTTTTTGGAATCGAGTGCCAGCACATGATCGGCGACGAATTCGTAGCCGGCGCCGTCGGCGCGGTTGAATTGGGTAAGGTTGGCTTGCGCGAAGACGCCGATCAGCGCACGCACGCGGTTCGGATTGGCGAGCGAGAAGGCCGGGTGGCCGGTGAGCGCACGCACTTTGTCGAGCGTGTCGCCTTGCGGGACCATGGCTTGCAGCGAGAACCATTTGTCGACGATCAGCGAATCGGCGGAATAGCACGCATAAAAATCGGCCAGCGCATCTGCGCGTTCCGGCCTATTGTGAAGCGACAGAGTGGCGAGCGCCGCCATGCGGTCGGTCATGTTGTCGGCGGCCTGGTATTGCCGGGCGGCGCGCGCGATCGCTTGCGGCTCGACCGTCGCCGCCATGAGGTCGAGACTAATATTGCGCAAGCTACGCCGCCCGGCGCTTCTTGCGTCGGGCGTGTAGCCGCCGGGAACGGTCATGCGCTCATAGACGATAGACAAGGCGGCGCCGAGGCGTTTGCCGATCTCGGCGCGCAGCGTTTTGCGGGCAAGAAATATCGCATCGGGATCGATGTCGCGGCCGATCTCGCGCGCGATGTCGCCTTCGCCCGGGGGCGCCAGCGCGAGCGCGACGAAGGCGGGCTCCAGTGAAGCGTCCTCGAGAATGGCCGCCAGCGCCACCATCAGCTGGTCATCGTTGCGCAACG
>CAZLWN010000274.1:0-2526 GCA_964563195.1 uncultured Undibacter sp.
TCGTCGAGCGTGGTGCGGCCGGCGGTGTCGAGCATCACCACGTCGTAGCCGCCGAGTCGCGCCGCCTCGAGCGCGCGCTTGGCGATCTGCTGAGGCGTCTGGCCCTCGACCACCGGCAGCGTTTCGATCGCAGTGTCGCGGCCGAGCACGGCGAGCTGCTCCATCGCCGCCGGCCGGCGCACGTCGAGCGAGGCCATCAGCACCTTTTGGCGCTGGCGGTCGGTCAGCCGCTTGGCGACCTTGGCGGTGGTGGTGGTTTTGCCGGAGCCTTGCAGGCCGACCATCATGAGGACGACCGGCGGCGCGGCATGCAGATCGATGCCTTGGCCTTGCGTGCCCAGCGTCTGCACGAGCTGGTCGTGCACGATCTTGACGACCATCTGGCCGGGGGTGACCGACTTCATCACCTCGACGCCGACGGCCTGCTGCTTGACCTGCTCGGTGAAGGCGCGCGCCACGTCGAGCGCGACGTCGGCCTCCAAGAGCGCGCGCCGCACTTCGCGCAAGCTCTCATCCACGTCGATCTCGCTCAGCGCGCCGCGCCGGGTGAGGCCGTCAAGAATACCGCCGAGTTTTTCCGACAGGCTGTCGAACATCTTTCAACGTCGTCCTGAGGAGCGTCGCGTGAGCGACACGTCTCGAAGGACGAGGTCCCTCGGTTGCGGCCTCATCCTTCGAGACGCGCTCCTTCGGAGCACTCTTCAGGATGAGGCCTAAAAAACACGTCTGCGCCCGAGGGCGCATCGCGCTGTCGGGCGGGGGCCTCCGGCCTCGTCTGGACCGGGCGGCTGACTTCACATTTCACGTCTTAAGCGAAGACGGGCGGAACCTAGGGGCGGGTCCCCCTCAAGTCAAGGTGAGCCCCTCAAGGCGCCAGTTCGTAGCTGACGGCGACGGTTGCGCGAAGGGTCTGCTCCCCGGGCGCGATCGGAACCGCGCCGGCGCGCATGGCCTGGATCGGGCGCGGCGGTGCAGGTGCGCCTCCCTCGGTGATCGCCACCACGCGCCCGAGCTTGGCGCCGGCAGCATGGGCATAAAGCTCGGCCTTGCGATGGGCGTCGGCGATAGCGTCGTCGCGCGCCTGGTCGAGCAATTTGGACTGCTCGGACACGACAAATTCGATGCCCGACATCTCGTTGGCGCCGGCTGCGATGGCGCGGTCGAGAATGGCCGGAAGTTGGCCAATGTCGTGGATCTTAACCGTAAGCTGATTGGTCACCCGGAAGCCGAGCAGATGCGCGGTGCCGCCCTTGTTTTCGTATTGCGGCTGCAATGACAGTCGCGAGGTCTGAATGTCGCGCTCGGCGATGCCGCTGTTCTTGATGGCGGCCATCACCGCGGTCATTTGCTTGGCGTTGATGTCGCTCGCTTCCTTCGCGGTCTTGGCTTGGCTGGTGACGCCGATGCGGATCACCGCGGTGTCTGGCGCCACCGCAATCGTTGCCTGGCCGGTGACGGTGACGAGCTTTTCCGCGGCCTGGGCGGGCAGGGCAAGCGCCGTCGCCGCGATGACGAAAGTTGAAAACAGAACGCGTTTCTTGATCATGGCTATTTCACCGGTACAAATACATTGACCACCAGTCTGTCGCCGCCCGCCTGCAGCGGACCGGATGCGTATTCCTCGATGAACACGTCCTTGGCGTCGAGGCCCTTGTCGTCGAGATAGTCGGTGATCGCCTCATAAGTCAAATCCAGAGCCTCGTAAGACCCGCGGTGGACGAATTTGAGCGCCTTGCCGGACGGCGCTTGGCCGACGGCGATGTCGCCCTTGGGCGCATCCTTCGGCGCTTCGGCCACCGGCACCGCGGCGCGAAACTTGAAGCCGGCATCGTCGGTCTCGGTATAGATGGTCATCGGCGGGCCGTTCGGCTTGATGCGGTGTTTGGTGAGATACCCGTCCAGCGACTTGAAGGAATCGATCAGCGTCTCCTCGGCGCTGTCCCATTTGCTCTCGCTTTGCAGGTAGACGATGGTGCGCTCCGGCAGGATCACTTGCGCGCCGAAGGCGTCTCCCGGCTGGAGCGGCCCCGGCGCATCGAGGCCGGGGATCGGCGTGACGGCCGGGGGCATTGTTTCGATAGGCGGCTTGGCGGGCGCCTCCGCCTTTGGCGCCGCGGCCGGCCCGGCGGCGACACCAAACACCAGGGCCAGCAGGATCGGCCTTGCAAGGCGTGGGCACGGCATGGGCCTTCTCCGTCATTCGCGGTCCCGGCATTGCGCACCCATTCTAGCATGGCCTCTGGTCAATCCGCGTCTATTCGCCATATAAACCGGGCGAAACCCAGGCAAGGCTTGAACTTCGGCACAAATCGATGGGCGCGCTCGCCAATCAGACCTTTGTAAAGATGAACGGCGTCGGCAACGAGATCGTCGTGGTCGATTTGCGCCAGCACGCCGCCAAGATCGAACCGGAGGAAGCGCGTGCGGCGGCCCAGCCCGGGGCTGCGCCTTACGACCAGCTGATGGCGCTCTATCCGCCGCGCACGCCCGGCACCGACGCCTTCATCCGCATCTACAACAATGACG
>CAZLWN010000275.1:0-2510 GCA_964563195.1 uncultured Undibacter sp.
GCCCTTACCTCTACCGCGCACGCAACCTGGTCGAACGGTTCTTCAACAAGATCAAGCACTGCCGGCGGGTCGCAACACGCTACGACAAGCTGGCGGCGAACTACCTAGCCTTCGTCCAGCTCGCTTCCATCCGGCTATGGCTGCGCGTTAATGAGTCCACGTCCTAGCTTGCCTTGCCGTTTAACTTAGTCTTAACGCGCTCACGGTGTTGCGGAGCGCCGCACCGACGGCCGCGCATGCTGCCGCGCCGGCCCCGAGTGGCGGTTCATTGGGCCGATCGACGAGATTGATTTCCAGCTTGGTGCACCCAAGCTACCGCTAAATGCGCTTATCAACATCATCTTCAAGCAATTCAACCACCCACTTCACTGCTGGCAGGAATGCCATGTCTAATCTCGCTGTTCCGCCACAATAGCCGTCCACACCGCTTCCACCGGAGATGTAATTGGCGGCACATGCAGCACGGCAAAGAACCGCTTATGCTCTAATTACGGCGTTGCTGCTGGCCGCCCGAGCGGCTCGCCAGCGCGCCAATGCGGCCACGCGATTGCGGCCCCTTCTATTCGAAGACCTGTGGATCCTCCCTCTGGTACCCGGAGGGTACCCCGAAGGTTTTGGGGATTTACCCGGCTGCTTTAAGTACCTGATTTATTTGGCTCCCCGGGCCGGGCCACCCCAAGCGAATAGAACCAGCCACTTAGACTGTCAAACCGGCCTAACGACAACTATTGGCGCTAAAGGCGTTTCCGGCGTAGTGGCAAACCGACCGTCCGCCATCTTTGACCTCTGCCGTCAACGCAGTGAACTGATTGAACAGCTAAGCCGGATTGAAGTGGACCTCGCACATGCCGACGCGGCGCAAGCCGCGAGAGCGCGCGAACGGGCCATGACGACTGCAGCAGCGCGTGCGCGCGTGTTTCGTGACGGGACGCCGCGCGATACGCCGGCTCACAAGGAGATCGCGCGGCGCTACGCCTGGCAGGCAAGTAAGCATGGTAAAAGTCTGCCCCGGCCGAAACTCGGCCAGACTGGCACAAGCAAGTTAATCACGTTGATCCGAATGAGCGAGCTGGAGCGGCTCTTTAGCTTGCGCTGGGGCCGCTTCCTCCCGAATGACCAAGCGGGGTATCAGGCAGCCACCGTTGCGGCACACCACATCGTCCATGCCGGCGCGGACGCGGAGCGCCACATCGTCAGCTGGTTGGCGCTCTGGGCGCCATGGATGAGCGCCCCTGAGGCGGAAGCGATAGCCGCAGTGGCCATCGCTGCGCCGGTGAAATTCACGGCCGACACCCTCGGCTGGAGGCTCGGCCTGACCGGCGACGAGCGGCACGAACTCGGGATCACGACCATCGGCGCTGTCGGGATATCTAAGGATCAGCGCACTAGGTTCCGAAAGATCAAGCGAGCCTTTGCCGCGAGAGCCTGCCGAAGGCAAAAAGGTGCACAACTGCGGGGGCTCTATGAGGCTCACTCGGCGACCAGGCGCCAGCCCTGGGTGCAGCTCGGCATCAGCAGGTCGACTTGGTACCGGCGTGGGAGACCAGACCCCTCAAAAGTCCGCTCAAGTCCTCCCAAAAACGGATTGGCGCGCGTAACGGATGACATTGAGACAAGTCCGAGGCCAGCAGGTAGTGCTGATATTGCTGATCACGCACCTGTCTCAACCGCGCGCTGCGGGCCTGATCCCGCCGTTCGCTGGTCGCCGTTGCTTCCCGCTCACGTCGGGTCAGGTCCTCGCGCGCTCCGGCCGGCGGGTAGGACGCAGGCGCCCACCCCGCGCTCTGAGCGTGCTGGTCCCACAGGCCGACGATGCCTGACCCGTTCTACAAATCATCCAAGTAGAAGCGCTTAAGAGCGGCGACGCTCAAACGCGATCTCTATACCTGCGTCGTGCCCGGTTGCGGGCAGCCTGCATACGCCGTGGACCACATCAAAGCGCGACGCGCCGGCGGGACCGATGCGCTTGATAACCTGCGGTCGCTTTGCAAGCCGCACGACCACGCGATCAAAACGCCCACAGGCCGCAAGGCTCAAGAGTCGCGATCAGGGTTCCGGCAATTTGCCGGAACCCTGATCGGGGACAAGGGGGCCGAACCCTCCGGCAAATTGCCGGAGGGACTGATCGCGGCAAGGGGGGCGGTCAGAGACTTTTTAGGATTAAGAGTCGGACCGGTGGTCTAATGACAAAAATTATATGCGCTTATTAGCAGAACTTTTTTTTAAGACGTTGATAGAAAGTCGTCCTATTCATTTGCACCGGACAGATCATTCCAAGCGAATAGCTGGGGGGCGGTAGCCTAGACAGGCGAGGTATCGCGGCAGGAAATGGAAAATATGGACGGGGATCGGACGCAAAGTCTTCGCGCAGCGCCATCGGATACTGGCTTCCGATAAGCGTGATTATCGGAAGCAACACTCGTCGCTAAGGTGGGCAACACGGCCGCGCCGCCTGATGTCCGCTTTCGGGGGTAAAGATGGGGTAATCGGCCGGCAGCTTGTTGATATCT
>CAZLWN010000276.1:0-2508 GCA_964563195.1 uncultured Undibacter sp.
CGCGCGGTCTCGAACGCCGCCTCGATCATCTTGTCGAGCTGGAAATAGGGCTTGATCTCGGCCTCGTCCAAGGCGAACTCGGCCTTGCGCCGCTTCTCGGCGTAATAGCGCCAGTCGTGAGGAGCGAGCGCGAAATTGCCGCCCTCCTCCGCGATCATGGCCTGCAGCGCGTCGCGGTCGGCCAAAGCCTTTGCCCGCGCGCGGCGCCACACCTCCTCGAGCAGCTTGCGTGCGGCGGCCGGCGTCTTGGCCATCTGGTCGTCGAGCCGGTAGGCGGCGAATGTCTCGAATCCCAGAAGCTTGGCGCGCTCGCCGCGCAAACCGACCATCTCAGAGATAATGGCGCGGTTGTCGGTCGCGCCGCCGTTTTCACCGCGCTTGATCCAGGCCTGAAAGATTTTCTCGCGCAGGTCGCGGCGCTTGGAAAATTGCAGGAAGGTCTCACAGGAGGAACGCGCAAGCGTGATGGCATATTTGCCCGGCGCCCCGCGCTCTTGCGCCGCGGCGCGCGCGGCTGCGCGGGCAAAATCCGGCAAGCCGTCGAGATCGCGCTCCTCCAGCATCAGCGCGTAGGCCTTCTCGTCGGCCAGCACGTTCTGCCCGAACTGGGTGCCCAGGCTCGCCAGCCGCTCGTTGATGATCGCGAGCCGGTCCTGCGCTGCCTTGGGAAGCGCGCCGCCCGCGCGCACGAAGCGGGTATGGTAGCGGTCGAGCACGCGCGCTTGCTCGGGCGACAGGCCGAGCGTCGCGCGTCGCTGGTAGAGATCGGCGATGCGGGCATAGAGCGCGCGGTTTAAATAGAGTGCGTTGTTGTGACGGGCGAGCAGCGGCGACATCTCGCGCTCGACCGCTTCGATCGCGTCGCTGGTGTCGGCGCCGGACAGCACGAAGAACAGGTTGGAGAGCCGCTCGAGCGCGCGCCCGCTGTTTTCCAGAGCCGCGATGGTGTTGTCGAAGCTCGGCGCCGCTTTATCGGCCGCGATCTCATCAATCTCGGCGCGGTGCGCTGCCAGGGCGGCATCGAAGGCCGGGCGGAAATGCTCGGGACGAACGGCACCGAACGGCGGCACGCCGAACGGGCCGATCCAGTCTGCGAGCAACGGATTTTGGGCGTCGGCCGTCGATTGCGGGTGGGTCATGCGGCCTATCTAGAGAATGCCGGCGTAAACGCCAAGCCACGGCATGCGCTTGGCGGCTTTCACCGCGCCCCGACGGTCCCACTTGCGGCCGCCGGTTTGGGCCGCAGCAAGACCACGAACAATATCCCCACGATCACCAGGCCGCCGCCGGCGAAGTGGTACCATTCGATGCGCTCACCGAGGATCAGCCAGGCGAAAAAGGTCGCAAAGATCATCTGGGTATAGATCAGCGTGCCGGCGCGCGAGGCGCCGAGAACGCCAATGCTCCAGTTATAGAGAAAGTACATGAAGGAGCCGCCGATGACGCCGGTATAGGCGAGCGCCAGATAGCCGGTCATCGCCAGATGCTCATGTTCGCCATGGGCGATTTCCCAGAGCGAGAACGGCAGGGCGGAGACGCTGCCGGCAAACAGCAGGATCACCAAGAGCGGCAGCGTCGGCAGCTCGAATTTGGCCCGCTTCAGCAGCACCGTATAGCCGGCGAACAGCAGGATCGCACAGAAGGCATAAAGGTCGCCGACCCCGATCTTCAGCCCGAGCAGGATGGCGAGGCTGCCGTGCACGGCAATCACCACGATGCCGACAAAGGCGACGGCCAAGCCAATGCCCTGCCAGCCGTTCATTGGCTCACGCAGGACGAGGCGGGCCAGCAGCATGGTCGCCATCGGCGCCAGCGCAAAGATGATGCCGACATTGATCGCGCTGGTGTGGGAGAGCGCCACGAAGGTCACCCCTTGGGTGAGACCCAGCCCGATGGCGCCGATGAAGACGGCCTCCAGCCAGCGCCGGCGCAGCAAACCGATCATGTCGCCGTAGTGGCCGGCGACCAACGGCAAAAGAATGAGCGCGGAAATCAGGGCGCGCGAAAAGCAGAAAGTCCAAGGGGGCATTTCGCTGACGCCGATCTTGACCACGACGAACACGCTGCCCGCGAGCAGCCACGTCATGATGCCGGCCGCGTAGCCGGCAGCATCGGACTCAGGCGAGATACGCTGTTTTTTCGCGGCCGCCTCGGCAACCGCCCACATGTGTATCGGCATGACGCTCAACTCCGGCTTTTGGCGTGAGCTGCTAAGGCCGCTGCACCTTATCGGATTCGCCCGGCGTTGCAGCCGCCGAAACGGCTTTGGTTCTCACCCACGCAGCGCCCGCAGGGCGTTGAAGATGACCGCCACGTCGATCACCTCCTGCAGCAGCGCGCCCTGCACCGGCGGCAGGTAGCCGAGTGCGGCTGCGATCATGGCCACGAAAGAAAACCCCATGCCGGCGATCACGCTTTGCAGGGCGATGCCGCGCGAGCGCCGCGCGATCAGAATCGCCGGCAGCACGCGGTCGAGCTGGTCGACCAGCAGCACCACGTCGGCGGCTT
>CAZLWN010000277.1:0-2470 GCA_964563195.1 uncultured Undibacter sp.
GGGCGCCGCCGATGATGCTCTGCCAATACAACAGCGCCACCACCACCGGCACGGCCGCGATGCGGCCATAGGTCAAAATGTTTGGCAGCGCCAGCGGGCGCGCCGGCAGCCGCGTGGAACTGAGGGCATTCATGAGGAGACAAGGAACACCCCGGGCGCGGCAAGGTCAACCGCCGGCCGTTCCCAACGCCCTGTTGATTACTGGATCGGCGGCTTGGGCAGGCGGCTTTTGCCCGGCTCCATGACGAAGGTCTGATCGAGCGAATACCATTCCCCTTGAACGTCCGGCGCCGGCGCCGCCCCGTCGTGGCGGACATAGTTCCCGACCAGCGCGCGGGTGACGCCGAATTGCACGTCGCTGTCGAGCCGCGCGTCGTCATTGACGTAGACCTGCGAGATCAGCGTCTTGAAGCCGTCTTTCAAGATTAGGAAGTGCAGGTGGGCGGGACGGTAGTGGTGGCGCCCGGTGGCACGCACCAGGTCGCCGACCGGGCCGTCGATCGGGATCGGATAGCCGGCCGGCTTCACGCTGCGAAAGCTGAAATGCCCGCGCGCGTCCGTCATAAACTTGCCGCGCAGGTTCATCTCCGCCTGATTGGGGTCCTGCTGCTCGTAGAAGCCTTCCGGCGAGGAATGCCAAACGTCGACCTCGGCGCCTTCGATCGGCTTGCCGTTGGTGTCCTTGATCCAGCAATCGACGAACAGCGCAGGACCCGGCGTAGGCGGGCGCACGATCGAGGCGCCGCTTTCGGTGCGCGGCGAGTTCATGCGCCAGAACGGACCGAGCAGATTGGCGGTGGTCTCGGTCTGGCCCTTGTTGCCGTTGTTGAGCAGGCAAATCAGCGTCGAAAAACCGAGCGAACCGGACATCAGCACCGCCTCGTTGTGGGTATCAGTGGTCTTTTGCCCGAGGCGGACGACATATTGCACAGCCTGCTCGAACTCATCCTCGGTGAGATGCACATCGCGCGCAAATGCATGCAGATGCTTGACCAACGCGGTGAGGATTTCGCGCAGGCGCGGGTCCGCTGTGTTCTTGACGGCGTCCAGCACCGCATCGGTGACGTCTTCCTGCCGCTGAATAATCATTCGTTTCGTCTCCGACCTCTCAGCCGTGGCGCTATTGCACCGCCTGTTCATGGAAGAACTCATATATCTTTCGCGCGGTCTCCGCGTTAATTCCAGGCACCTGGGCGAGGTCGGGCAGGCTGGCGCGCTCGATCGCTTTCAGGGTGCCGAAATGCCGCAACAGCGCGCGCTTGCGGGTCGGACCGATGCCGGGGATTTCCTGTAAGCCGGCCTCGCGGATGTCCTTCTTGCGCCGCGTGCGGTGCGAGCCCACGGCGAAGCGGTGGGCCTCGTCGCGCAATCGCTCGATAAAATAGAGCAAGGGATCGCGCGGCGGCAGCTTGAACGGCGCGCGGCCCGCCATGAAAAAGGTCTCGCGGCCGGCGTCACGGTCCGGCCCCTTGGCCACCGCGATGAGCGGCACGTCTGTTACGCCCAATGCGGTCATTGTTTCCTGCGCGGCGCCGAGCTGGCCTTGGCCGCCGTCGATTAGCACCAGGTCGGGCCACGGGGATTCTGTTTCGTCTTCATCACTCTCGGCTTGCTCACTTTCCCTCTCCCCTTGTGGGAGAGGGTGCCCGAGCGGAAGCGAAGCCAAGCGAGGGCGGGTGAGGGGTTCGGACTCAATTTGAAGCGCTGACTCCTCACCCGGCTCGCCGCTACGCGGCTCGCCACCCTCTTCCACAAGGGGAGAGGGTTGCTCAGCATTCGCTGCCCGCGGGTTCTCCGCCAGCAGCCGCTTGAACCTGCGCCGAAGCATCTCTCGCATCATGCCGTAGTCATCGCCGGGGATGAGATCATCGGAGCGGATGTTGAACTTGCGGTACTGGTTCTTGCGGAAGCCTTCCGGCCCGGCGACGATCATGGCGCCGACCGGATTGCTACCGGCGATGTGGCTGTTGTCATAGACCTCGATACGGCGTGGCGCCCGTGGCAATCCAAAAGTCTCGGTCAGCCCGCCCAGCAATTTCTGCTGCGAGGAGGTGTCGGCGAGCTTGCGTGCCAGCGCTTCGCGGGCATTGGCGAGCGCGTGCGCGACCAGCTCCTTGCGTTCCCCGCGCTGCGGCACGCTGACCTCGACCTTGCGTTCGCTCTTGGCACTGAGCGCCGCGGCCAGGAGCGCGCGCTCATCGAAATCGTGCGACGCCAGGATCAGCCGCGGCGACGGCTTGTCGTCATAGAACTGCGCCAGGAACGCAGCTAACACCTCGCCGGGGCCAAGCGCACGGTCGGCCCTCGGAAAGTACGCGCGGTTACCCCAGTTCTGCCCGGTGCGGAAGAAGAACACTTCGACGCACGAATAGCCGCCGGCCTGATGCGCGGCGAACACGTCGGCTTCCTCGAGGGTGCGCGGATTGATGCCCTGGTGCGACTGGATCGCCGACAGCGCCGACAGCCGGTC
>CAZLWN010000278.1:0-2453 GCA_964563195.1 uncultured Undibacter sp.
CCACCATCAACATCCCCGACACCGTCGGCTACACGGTGCCGGAGGAATATTTCGCCATGATCGAAATGTTGCGCACGCGCGTGCCCAATTCCGGCAAGGCGGTGTTCTCCACGCACTGCCATAATGATCTCGGCATGGCGGTGGCCAATTCGCTCGCCGGCGTGAAGGCGGGTGCACGCCAGATCGAATGCACCATCAACGGCACTGGCGAGCGCGCCGGCAACGCCGCGCTCGAGGAAGTGGTGATGGCGATGAAGACGCGCAACGACGTTTTGCCTTACGCCACCCATATCGACGCCACCTTGCTGACGCGCGCCTCCAAGCTGGTGTCGGCGGCGACCTCGTTTCCGGTGCAGTACAACAAGGCGATCGTCGGACGGAATGCGTTTGCCCACGAGAGCGGCATCCACCAGGACGGCATGCTCAAGAACGCGCAGACCTACGAAATCATGACACCGGAGTCGGTGGGCGTGAAGCAGACCTCGCTGGTCATGGGCAAGCATTCCGGCCGCCACGCCTTCGTGCACAAGCTGGACGAGCTCGGCTATCAGCTGACCGGCAATCAGCTCGAGGATGCCTTTGTGCGCTTCAAGGCGCTGGCCGACCGCAAGAAGCAGATCTACGACGAGGACATCGAGGCGCTGGTGGACGAAGAGATCGCCACTGCCCACGACCGGGTCAAGATCGTCTCCATGACCGTGATTGCCGGCACGCAAGGCCCGCAGTCGGCGACGCTGACGCTCGATATTGACGGCAAGCACATCACCACACAATCGACCGGCAACGGCCCGGTGGACGCTATCTTCAACGCGATCCACGCGCTGGTGCCGCACGAGGCGGTGCTCGAGCTTTATCAAGTGCATGCTGTGACCGAGGGGACCGACGCTCAGGCGGAAGTTTCGGTGCGGTTGTCGGATGGCGGACGTTCCTATACCGCGCGCGGTGCCGACCCCGATACGCTAGTCGCCTCGGCCAAAGCCTATCTCGGCGCGCTCAACAAGATGACCAGCCGGCGCAACAAGGCGCCGGGGGTCGAGCGGCGGATTCATTCCACCGACGTCGGCTGACGACGGCCTGGACATTGCAGCGATGCCGCACCCGCATGGGTGCGGCATTTTGCTTGGCTTTTCGCGCGGCTTTAAACGGCAACGATTGAGCCCGCGATTTCCTGCGCAATTTTATTCTGAATGTTCGTAAATTTTCATTGCACGGGCGCAATCACCTTTCCAAACTTTAACTTGATAAGGCAAGGCCGCGATCCAAGATGGTCGTTATCCGAAATGCCATTGGAGGTGGCTATCATGTGGAAAACAGCTCTTGCCGCAACGACCGTGCTTGCGATCGCCGGCGCCTCGTTCGCCTTCGCGGACCGCGGCCCTGGCCGCGAGGGGCACGCGCATCACTGGAGCATGAGCGCAGCCGACATCGCCGCCTTTGCCGACGCGCGCATCGCGGCGCTGCACGCCGGGCTCCAGCTCAATGCCGAGCAGGAGAAGAATTGGCCGGCAATGGAAAGCGCGATGCGCAATCTCGCCAAGCAGCGCGCCGAGCGGTTCGAAGCGCGCAAGAATGCGCAAGCCCCGGCCGATCCGGTCGAGCGCCTGAGCCAGCGCGCCAACGCGATCGAGCAGCGCGGCGCCGCGCTCAAGCAGCTCGCCGCCGCCGCCGCTCCGCTCTATCAGAGCCTGGACGACGCGCAGAAGCACCGCTTCGCCGTGCTCGCCCGCCTCGACGGGCGGTGGTTCGGCCATTGGCGTGCACGCCACGAGTGGCGCGGACACGACGGCTGGCACCATCACGACCGGCATAGGCCCGACCGCGGCCCGCAGCCGCAGTAGGTTCTCTAACAGGCGGCGGGCAAGCGGCCCCCCGAACGCTTGCGCCGGCGTTCGAGAAGTCGCCAGGTTCGCCCGGCGGCTATTTTCTTTTGGGTGACCCGAGGCTTGGCGCAAGTGTGCGGCTGGACTCTCCGGCGCCGCTTTGCTAAGGGACCGCGCCGGCCACCATCACGGACGCCGGCAATCCGGGCGCATAGCTCAGTTGGTAGAGCAGCTGACTCTTAATCAGCGGGTCCAAGGTTCGAGTCCTTGTGCGCCCACCACTTAACTATTTGAAAGAGATTCCGGATTTTTATCAGCTCACGTCTGCTAGCGTGAGCTTGGCCGAGGCAGGTTCCAAACAGGTTCCAAAGTTTGCACGCGTAGGCCGCGCCAGTGCGCGCAGAAGAAATTTCCGTTAGCGGTTCACGGCTGCGAACGAAGAGTAGGGGCCCCCGGGGGTATATGGACAGGCCCCCACCCCGGGGGCGGGCCTTCGCGCAGGGACCCGGGTGAATTGCAGCCTGCAAAAACTAAAGGTATCTCGAAAGTTAAAATAGCTTCCGCTACCGAGACCCTGCGACTGAAAATCACGGTGTCGGTGGTTCGATTCCGCCCCTGGGCACCATCCCTTAC
>CAZLWN010000279.1:0-2427 GCA_964563195.1 uncultured Undibacter sp.
CCGCGAGCACCCAGTCGCCGATGCGCGGGGTCTTATCGGACAGCTTCACATAGGGAAATGAGCCGCCCTCGACTTTGATCAGCGCGAGATCGGTGCGCGGATCGGTGCCGATGACCTTGGCCTCGTGCGTCTTGCCGTCGTCGGTCTTAACCTCGACGCTCTCGGCTTTATCGACCACGTGGTTGTTGGTTACCGCGTAGCCATCAGCTGAAATGAAGAAGCCGGAGCCTTGGCCCATGACCATGCGGCCGTGGCCGCGCGGCAAGCCATGCGGTAGGCCGTGCGGACTATTCGGCATGTCAGGCATGCCGAAGCGGCGGAAGAATTCCCGCAACCCCGGCGGAATTTCATTGTTGTCGAGACGCGTGGTTTGCACGCCGCCATTGACCTTGACGCGAACCGAGATCACCGCCGGTTTGACCTTGGCGACGATGTCGGCAAAGCCGACCGGTGCGGGCATCTTCTTCGCTTGCTCGGTCAGGTTCTGCGCCTGCGCGGACGGGTAAGCAGCGGTCAGGTCGAGATTGGGAGCGACCACGAACGCGGCGGCGCCGAGACCGGCGATGGTGGTGGCGAGGAGGATGGCACGGCGGGCCGAAAGCACGCGCCGCTTTTTGGAGGTATCGGGAGCGGGGGTGACGCTCGGGTTCATCGGGCAATCTCCATCTCGATTCGTGGCACGCGCATGTGCGCGCCGTTTCGAACCTGAAGATGGGGGGACGAGCCTTACAGCGCCCTGTCTGCGGGATTAAATTTTTGTAAGGTGGGGGTAATAGATTTGTCTTCTAATTCAATAGCTTATGCAATGTTTAGTCGGTGCCGGGCTCGACCAAAGTCGTAAGCCGGCGCTGTTCGGCGGCGCTGAGCGCCGGCGATTCCAAAACTTGCGCCTTGCGCCGGCGCATAGCCACGAACAGCCCGGCCATGCCGGCGATGAGCGCCAGCGGCGGCAGGCCCCACAGCAGCAGCGTGTGCAATTCGAAGCGCGGCCTGAGCAGCACGAACTCGCCATAGCGCGCCACCAGGAAATCCAGCACCTGTTGGTCGCTGTCGCCGGCCTTCAGGCGGTCGCGCACCAGTACGCGCAGGTCATGCGCCAATTCCGCTGCTGAATCGTCGATATCCTGGTTCTGGCAGACCATGCAGCGCAGCTCTTGCGATAAATTCCGCGCGCGTGCTTCCAGCGCCGGGTCTTTCAGCATTTCATCCGGCGTCACCGCGAGCGCGAAGGTCGGCGCCAGCAGCACGAACAACGATGCGATGAATGCGAACCGGCGCATGATGCCCTACTCCGCCGGCTGCAGCGCCGGTTTTGCCGCCTGTTTTCTGCCCGGCGTAGGCGCGCCGACGCGCAGCCGCCGGTCCGAGAGCGAGAGCGCGCCGCCCAGCATCATGACGATGCCGCCGATCCAGATCAGCAGCACCATCGGCTTGTAATAGAGCCGGATCGCGATACTACCGTCAGGCTTGCTGTCGCCCAAAGAAAGGTAAAGCTGTCCGGGGCCGCGCGCCATTAGCGCCGCCTCGTTGGTCGTCATGCCGCGCGAGGCAAAGGTCCGCTTCGACGGTTGCATCACGCCGATCGGCACACCGCCTTTACGCACCGTGAAGGTTCCAACCTCCTGCGCGTAGTTGGGGCCGGGCATCTGCTTTAAGCCTTCGAAGCTCAGATCGTAGCCCGACAGCGACACGGTTTGCGACGGCTTGATCTCGACGATGCGCTCGGTGCCCCATGCAGCGGCGCCGATAATGCCGAGCAATGATACCGCGATGCCGAAATGAGCGACCGCCGTGCCCCAAGCCGAGCGCGGCATGCCGGCCGCGCGCGCCCGCACGGTCGCCAGCGGCATGCGCACCAGGCCGGTGCGTTCGGCGAGATCGACCAGCGCGCCGACCATCACGTAGAACGCTAAGCCCACGCCGAACGGCGCCAGCACCGAAGTGTTGCCTTCAATGGCGAACGCGATACCGATCGCGACGAGGCCGGCGCCAAACGCCGCCATCAGCCGCTGCGCCGCGCCCAAGAGGTCGCCCCGCTTCCAGGCCAAGAGCGGCCCGAACGGCATGGCGAACATCAACGCCAGAAACAGCGGCCCGAAGGTCAAATTAAAGAACGGCCCGCCCACCGTGATCTTGGTGCCGGTAAGCGACTCCAGCGCTAAGGGATAAAGCGTGCCGACCAGCACGGTCAGGCAGCAGGTGGTCAGGAAAAGATTATTAAACACCAGCGCGCCTTCGCGCGAGATCGGCGCGAACAGTCCACCTTGCTTGAGCACGGTCGCGCGCCAGGCAAACAGGGTCAGGCTACCGCCGATAAACACCACCAGGATGGCAAGGATGAAAATGCCGCGCTGCGGATCATTGGCAAAACTATGCACCGAGGTGAGCACGCCCGAGCGCACCAGGAAGGTGCCGATCAGCGACAGC
>CAZLWN010000280.1:0-2251 GCA_964563195.1 uncultured Undibacter sp.
AGATCGCGGTCGAGGGCCACAATATCAAGCTCGGGCGCGGCGGCATCCGCGAGATTGAGTTCTTTGCGCAGACCCAGCAGCTGATCGCCGGCGGTCGCAGTTCGCATTTGCGCGACCGCGACACGCTGACAACGCTCGACAAGCTCAGCGAGGATCGCTGGATCGACAAAGCCGCGTGCGAGGACATGAAGGCCGCCTATTGTTTCCTGCGCGAGGTCGAGCACCGGCTGCAAATGGTCAACGACGAGCAGACGCAGGTGCTGCCGGCGGAGCGCGAAGCCCTCGAGCGCTTCGCACGCTTCCTCGGCTACGCGAACCGCGATGCCTTCGCCAATGTTCTCCTCGGCCATCTCGACAAGGTACAGCGCCATTACGTGCGGCTGTTCGAGAAAATGCCGGGCGGGCCGGAGCGTCCGGCCTTGCTGTTTCCGCCCGACGCCGACGACCACAAGACCCTCGATCGGCTGGCCGAGCTCGGTTATCGCAAGCCGCTCGAAGCCTCGGCCAGGGTGCGCGATTGGCTTGCCGGCGACTATCGCTCGCTCAAGGGGGAGGCGGCGCGTGGGACTCTCCAGGAATTGCTGCCGGTGCTGCTCGAACAATTGGCGCGCACCGATAACCCCGACGCCGCGCTGATATCGTTCGATCACTTCCTCGCCAATCTGCACGCCGCCGCGCGGCTGCTGTCGCTGCTGCGGCAAAATCCAGATTTGATTGCGCTCATCGCGCTGGTGCTCGGGATCGCGCCGCGGCTCGCCGATACGCTGGCGCGCTATCCGCAAGTGATGGATGCGCTGGTCGATCCGAGCTTCTTCGGCGCACTGCCGGATGACGCGGAGCTCGGCCGGCGGCTCGAGGCGGCGCTGGCGCAGTCGCGCCACGACGAGGATATGCTCGAAGGCATCCGCATGTTCGGGCTGGAATACATGTTCCTGATCGGCGTGCGCATTCTCTCCGGCACGGTGACGGCGCGGCAGGCAGGCGAGGCCTTTGCGCGGCTGGCGGATGCCGTGATCCGCGCCGTGCATCGTTCGGTCACCAGCACTTTCACCGCGGCGCACGGCCATGTCAGCGGCGAGGAGACCGCCGTGCTCGCCATGGGCAAGCTCGGCGGCTACGAGATGACCGCGAGTTCAGATCTCGATCTGATGTTGATTTACGATTTCGATGCGGCGCATCCGGAATCGGACGGCGGGCGGCCGCTCTACGGCGCGCAATATTTCGCGCGCCTGACTCAGCGGCTGATCAATGCGCTGACCGCGCAGACCAATTACGGCGCGCTCTACCAGGTCGACATGCGGCTGCGCCCGTCCGGTCGCGCCGGCCCGCTGGCAACCCAGATCGAGGGCTTCAAAAGCTATCAGGAGAGCGAGGCCTGGACTTGGGAGCACCTGGCGCTCACCCGCGCCCGGATCGTATCGGCCTCGCCCGCGTTCCGCGCGCACGTCGAGAAAGTCATCCGCGACATCCTGCGGCGCCCGCGCGATGCTGCCCTGATCGCCGGCGACGTGGTGGAGATGCGCGGAGCAATCGCCAAGGAGAAGGGCGACGAGGATCGCTGGGACCTCAAATACGTCGCCGGCGGGCTGGTCGATATCGAGTTCATCGTGCAATATCTCCAGCTGGTGCACGCGCATGAGCGGCCGGAGATCCTCGACACCTCGACGGCGCGCGTCCTCGACAAGGCGTGGGCCTTGCGCGTGCTGCCGGTGGAGGATGCCGAAGTCTTGCGCCCGGCGGTGCAGTTCTATCACGACCTCACGCAGATCCTGCGACTGTGCCTGCCGGCGACTTTCGATCCGAAGACCGCGGGGGCGGGGCTATTACGGCTCTTGGCGCGCGCCGCCGACGTGCCGGATTTCGCCGCGCTCGATGCCACGCTGATCGAGACGCAGACGAAAGTGCGCGCGAGCTTCGTACGGATTTTGGGCAAGGCGCCCTGAACCAAGGCGATGTCAGGCCGCCTGCTCCTTCGGCAGCGGGCATTGCGGCTCGAGCGGCAGCCGTACGACCACCAGCGTGCCCTTGCCGAGCGTGGAGCGGATGCGCATGCGTCCGCCATGCAGATCGACCAGCGACTTGGCGATGGCGAGGCCGAGCCCCGAGCCCTGGTGGCTCTTGGTGAGCTGACTTTCGACCTGCTCGAAGGGGCGGCCGAGCTTGGTCAGCGCGTCCTTGCCGATGCCGATGCCAGTGTCGGCAATGCCGAGCACGATGCAATGATCGGTGGCGCGCCCGCGCACGGTGACGC
>CAZLWN010000281.1:0-2204 GCA_964563195.1 uncultured Undibacter sp.
GTACGCATCCGGTGAAGACCGCAGGTGAGTTGGGTTTTGATCAGGCTGCTTTTGCGGCCTTCTAGCGGGTGGCCTGCCAGTTCCAGGGCAGAAGCTCGTCGATGCGCTTTGCCGGGTGATCTGGCAGACGGGCGAGGATGTCGGCGAGCCAGGCGCGGGCGTCGACTTCGTTGAGCTTGCAGGTTTCGATCAGGGTGTAGATCGCGGCGGCGCGTGCTCCGCCAGTGTCGGAGCTGGCGAAGATCCAGTTCTTGCGGCCAATGGCGATGCCACGTATCGCGCGCTCGGCGGCGTTGTTGGAAAGGCAGATGCGGCCGGCCGCCAAGAACCGCGTGAAGGCGGGCCATCGTTTGAGGCTGTAGTCGATGGCTTTGGCAAGTCTCGTTTTCGACGACAGCTTTCGGCGCTGCCGATGGAGCCAGATTTCCAGATCATCGACAATGGGTTTCGATCGCTCTTGCCTGACGGCAAGCCGTTGATCCGCGGTGAGCCCGTTGATCTCGCGCTCTATGTGGAAGAGCCCGTCAATCCGGCGCACGGCTTCAATGGCGATCGGGCTTTGCTGTAGCTCGGCCAGGTCATAGAACTTGCGCCGGCCATGGGCCCAGCACGCCGCCTCGATGATCGGTTCCGGTTTTCGGCCGGCGGCATAGAGGCCGTTGTAGCCCGAATAGGCGTCGGCCTGCATGAGGCCGCTCCATCCGGCCAGATGCGTTTCGGGGTGCCTGGCTGTCCGATCGGGAGAATAATAAAACACCGCCGCCGGAGGGGCCGGACCGGCAAAGGGTTTGTCATCGCGGACATAGGTCCACAGCCGGCCCGTTCGCGTCTTTCCCTTCGCCAGAACCGGCACGGTCGTGTCATCGGCGTGAATGCGCGTTCCGGCGAAGACGTGCTTCTCGATTTCCTCCACCAGCGGCATCAGCGTCGCCGCCGACGCGCCGACCCAATCGGCCAGCGTCGAGACATCAAGGTTTATTCCCTCATTGGCGTAGATATTGCTCTGCCGGTTCAGCGGCAGATGTGCCCGGTATTTGGCAAACAGGATCTGGGCCAAAAGGTTTGGACCGGCGCGCCCGCGTGCGATCGGATGCGACGGCGCCGGCGGCTGCGTGATGGCTTCGCATGTGCGGCAGGTGAACTTTTCGCGCACATGCTGGATCACTTTCCATGTTGCCGACACATATTCCAGGGTCTCGGTGACATCTTCGCCCAATTTCCTGAGCTTTCCGCCGCAGCACGGGCAGGACGACGGGCAGGCATGAACGACACGCTCGCGCGGTAGATGCGCGGGCAGCGGACGCCGCGCCGGCTTGCGACACTCTTTGCACTCGGTATTTGGCGGCGTCTCGATCTCATCGGCCGTTCTGTCCTGGGCAACGCTCTCTTCCAATTCGGCGAGCTGCAGCTCGAGTTGGCCGAGCAGTTTGGCACCGCGCTCCGAGGAGGCGCAAAACTTATCGCGCTGCAGCTTGGCGATGGTGAGCTTGAGATTTTTGATCTCCTGTTCGCGGATATCCGCCCGCTTCTCGGCGGCAATCAACATCACCTTCAGCGTCGCGATGTCGTCAGGGAGCTCTGCCGGGTCGAGTGCCATGGCGCGCAGCATAACTGCTTCGCAGGCGTCGTGAACGGTCCCGCATTAATTTTCCACGATGTGAGTCGTGCCGGTCACACCCCAGCGAGCTCACCCGGCGAGCTCGGGGCGCCAAGTCTTCTGCGGCGCCCGCCAGTCTATCCCTTCGAGTAAATAACCAAGTTGCGCCGGCGAGATCGTCACCGCGCCGCCCACCGGCGTCGGCCAGATAAAGCGGCCGCGCTCCAGCCGCTTGGAGAACAAACACGCGCCCTGACCGTCATGCCAGATGATCTTGATCAGATCGCCCCGCTTGCCCCGGAACACGAACAGATGCCCGCGATGCGGATCCTTCTTCAAGGTCTCCTGCACCAACAAGGAAAGGCCGGGGAAGCCTTTGCGCATGTCCGTGTGTCCGGCGGCAAGCCAGACACGCGCACCGGCGGGCACGGGAAGCATCACTCTTCCAGAACCTCGATGATGCGTTTCAGCACGGCCAGATCGACGCGCCCATCAACCCTGACCCGGCGACCGGTCCGAAGATCAATTTCGATGCTGCCGGTAAGATTGGGTGGAGGAGCAGCGCTTGCCGGTGCCGGTAAGGCCACCGGGACAAATACAGGACTGG
>CAZLWN010000282.1:0-2170 GCA_964563195.1 uncultured Undibacter sp.
TCGACCACGCAAGTTTACACCGCGGTCGACGCCGAGCGTTTACTCGATGTTTATGCGAGCGCCCATCCGAGGGCGTAGCCGCTAACGGCTCTTGCGCATCGCCGACTTTTCATAGCAACGTCGCCGCCCAATCCAGGACGGAGGCGCCAGTGAGCGCACACGAAAACATGGAGCACGCCGAGCATGCCCAGCATGCCGCGCTTTCCAACAAAAAGATCGCGCTGCTGATCGCGGTGCTGGCGCTGTTCCTGGCGTTCTCGGAGACGCTGGGCAAAAGCGCACAGACCGCCGCCATCGACTTCAACGTCCAATCCAGCAACTTGTGGGCGTTTTTCCAGGCCAAAACCATCCGCATGACAGTGTTGCGCACCGCGGCCGAGCGCTTGCAGTTCGATGCCAATGCCGTCGCCGACGAGGCGGCGAGCGCGCGCATGCGCAAGACTGCCGATGACTGGACGAAGACGGTGGCGCGCTACGACGACGAGCCGAAGTCGAACGAAGGCCGCAAGCAGCTGATGGCGCGCGCGCAGGCGGCCGAGCACAAGCGCAATCTGGCGATGGCGCGTTATCACCACTACGAGGTGGCTTCGGCCGCATATCAGATCGGCATCGTGCTGGCCTCAGCGGCAGTGATCACCGGAATAGCCGCGCTCGCCTACCTGGCGGGGCTGCTCGGCGTGGCGGGCTTGGTCTTTACCGCCATCGGCCTGTGGGCGCCGCACGCGTTGCATGTGATGTGAGCGAAATCTTGTCGTCCCGAGCGAGCGCGAAGCGCGAGGGCCGGGACCCATACTCCGCAGCCTATCGATGGACTGCGGCGTATCGGTCCCCGCCTGCGCCGGGACGACCGTAAAATGGTACCGGCGACGACCGTGGACGCTACGACCGCACCCTTCCGCCGTCGACGTTGAGCGTCTGGCCGGTCATGAAGGCAGCGTCGTCGCTGGTCAAAAACGACACCGCGCCGACCAGATCTTCCGGCACTTCTACCCGCTTGATCGCTTGCATCTGGGCGACCGCTTCGAATTCCTCCTCCATGGTCTTGAACACCGGCCGCGGCGCGCGCACCACCGTGCCGGGCGAGCGCGTCAGCCCGGGCGCGATGGCGTTCGCCGTGATGCCGTAAGGCGCAAGATCGGTGGCAAGCGCGCGCGTGAAGCCGACGATGCCGCCCTTGCTGGCCATGTAATGCGCAAAGCCGGTGACCACCGAGCCGAGCGTCGAGGACGCCATGTTGACCACGCGGCCCCATTTGCGCTGCCGCATGCCGGGCACGAAGGCGGCGGTGACCAGGAAGGTGCCGTCGAGATTGATCGAGAGCACCTGGCGCCAGTCGGCAAAAGTCATTTCGAGAAAGTCTTTCTGCGGGAAGATGCCGGCGCAGTTGATCACGATGTCGACGTGGCTGAATTTCCTGCCGACTTCTTTGGCCATGGCGGCGATGTCGCTATCAGACGACACGTCGCATTTGACCGCGATCGCGTCGCGGCCGGCGGCTTGCACCATTTTCACGGTGGCGCCACCGTCGCCGAGATCGACGACGGCGATGTGCACGCCCTCCTCGGCCAAGCGTTTGGCGAAGGCCTGCCCGATGCCGCCGGCCGCGCCGGTGATGACGGCGACTTTGTCCTTGTGACCTTTGGCCATGTTTCCCCCTTCGAAAATTTTTGATTGTCATTCCGGGCGAGGCGCGAAGCGCCGAGACCCGGAATCCATAACCCCGGTCTGAATTTGAGTCGATGGGCTGGGAGTATGGATTCCGGGTTCGCTCGCTTTGCTCGCGCCCCGGAATGACGACTTCGGCGTCACATATGAATCGCGCGTTTCGCCACCGCCATGGCGGCTTCCTTCACCGCTTCGGGCAGCGTCGGGTGGGCGTGGCAGGTGCGGGCGATGTCTTCCGCCGAAGCGCCGAACTCCAAAGCGAGCGCGGCTTCCGCGATCATGTTGCCGGCGTCGGCGCAGACCAGCTGCACGCCGAGCACGCGGTCGGTCTTGGCGTCGGCGAGAATTTTCACGAAACCTTCGGTGGTCAGGTTGACCTTGGCGCGGCCATTGGCGGTCATCGGGAACTTGCCGACATTGTAGGCGACGCCGGCGGCTTTCAATTCCTCTTCGCTTTTGCCGACGGTGGCGATCTCCGGATAGGTGTAAACCACGTTGGGGATGG
>CAZLWN010000283.1:0-2141 GCA_964563195.1 uncultured Undibacter sp.
AAACCCTCCCACTGGCACAACGATAGTGGCTCAGTTTTAGGGGGCAAAGACAGTCTCTGCTTGTTGATGAACAGATAGCTGCCATACAAGTATCGAGGGTTCAGAGACTTGTCGCTACTTTCCCATATCTTGCGTGCGAGCGACCGCGAGTCGCCCGTTAAGCGATCGACAATCCATTGATCAGGATCAGACCAATCAACCGGGCTTTGCGGTGTACCGGTTTGTTGCGCAATAGACGTAATCATCTCGCTTGCGCGCTTCACTGGCTCACCGTCGAGTGCGCGGAGCGCGTGCACAATTTCGGCATATGTGGGTAATAGCGGCGCCTGAACGAAATGTGTTTGTGACTCAGTCATGTGTATTCTTTGGGCCTACGCAGTTGATCCATCATGATCTCGGGTAATTTCAGAGGCGGCATGGCGACAATATTTGCATTCAACGGCGGGGGCCCGATACAAGGTTTTGAAGTACAATATACCAAAACCAAGTCTTGAGCGTGATGCGATGCCATACGTATTTTATGACACAGAAACCACGGGCACTAGCACCCATTTTGACCAAATCCTGCAGTTTGCGGCGATTAAAACGGATGACGATCTCAACGAATTAGACAGATTTGAAATCCGTTGCTGGCTTCTGCCGCATGTCGTGCCCGCACCTGGCGCGCTGGTTACCACGAGTGTCACGCCGCAAATGCTGCTCGACCCGGATCTGCCATCGCATTACGAGGCCGTCAGACAGATCCGCAGCAAGCTCCTCGATTGGTCGCCGGCAATTTTTATTGGGTACAATTCAATCAAGTTTGATGAAGGGCTTTTGCGGCAGGCGTTTTTTCAGACGCTGCACCCTGTCTATCTCACGAATACGAACGGCAATACGCGCGCGGATGTCATGCGGATAGCCCATGCGGCAAGCGTCTATGCGCCCGGTTCCATCACAATAGCGGTCGATCAGAAGGGCAAGCCGACCTTTCGGCTTGAGCATCTGGCGCCAGCGAACGGATACCGCCACGACGACGCGCATGAGGCGATGGCAGATGTTCTGGCGACAGTTCATATGGCCCGGCAGATCCGGGACAAGGCGCCCGAAGTCTGGCAGGCCATGAGCCAAACTGCCAAGAAAGGCACAGTCATCGATTTGGTGACACAAGAGCCGATGATGGCGATGACGGAACGCTATGGCGCGCGTATGCATTCCTGGGCCGTTGCGTATTGCGGGTCGAACCCGGGATACGACAGCCAGTTGGCAGTCTTCGATCTAAATCACGATCCGAATAAATACCGCACCATGTCGGTGGACCAGCTGGTTTCGGTGTTGAATGCAAGCCCAAAGGTCATCCGATCGCTGCGCGCCAATGCCCAGCCGATCCTCATGCCGATGGATGCGCACCCGGAACTAGAAAAAATTCTACAGATCGCGCCCGACGAGGCCAGCCGGCGGGTGGAGGTCATTCGGGCGGATAAGGCATTTCAGGAGCGGGTGGGGCAGGCGCTTGCGGCGCGCTACGCCGATGAAGCGCCATCCGAGCACATAGAGGAACGGATCTATGAAGGGTTCCCAAGTAAGGCCGATGAAACTCTCATGCAGAAATTCCACGCGGCCGGTTGGGCTGAGCGGCCTGCGATTGCCAGCCAGTTCGCAGATGAGCGGCTGAAGGAATTTGCGCACCGGCTGATCTTTTTCGAGCAACCGGACAGCTTGCCGCCGGCCGTGTCAGCCGGGTTCAAGAAATGGCGAGCGGAGCGGATGCTCACGGAGGATGAGAATGTCCCCTGGATGACAATTCCAAAGGCGCTTCGTGAAGCCGATAAGCGCTTGAGTGACGCTACGGAAGATGATGCTCGCCTGCTTCAGGACGTGAAGAGGTTTCTATCCGACTTGGCAAATGAAGTTGGTAAGGATTAGCGGTCAATCGACTGACAGTATTGCTCAGTCGATCGCTCAGAGCTTTGCGAGGCCAGCGCCGCTGATGGCGCGGCGCGCCGCCAGGCACATAGGGGCGGACCGGATCTGCTGATAGAAATCACCACGGCTGTGTCCACCTAGCTCTTGCTGTCCGCGGGCGACGTGCGCGTGATGGTGATCAGGGTGTCCGTCGTCAGATAAATTGAGACAGATGGCGGTGTGAACGTCAGGATTGA
>CAZLWN010000284.1:0-2135 GCA_964563195.1 uncultured Undibacter sp.
CGGCTGGCCGGGCGGCGGCTTTTCCGGCCGCCCGGGAATGGCGAGATCGGGCAGCCGGTAGTCCGGTTGCAGCCCGCGGGTGGCGGCATTGAAGGTGGCGCGCGCGACGCCGAGCTTTTGCGCGTCGGGCCAGGTCGCTTGCAGCCAGCGCTGGAAGGCGGCGTCGGCGCGGGCTGGCGCCGCGCCGGCGGCCATCAGGCAAACGAGAAGCGCGACTGTGAATCGCATGCTTGTCATCATAGCATGCGTATGCGCGGACCGGACCGCGCGGACGCGGCGACGCGACGCGGCGGCGCGACCGCGGCCTCGACCGATTGCGGCGCGGGACTTGTCGTTTGCGGCGGCGCCTGCGTAGCGTGCCAGCGCGCCTGCGCACGCACAATCGCAGCCGCGATCTCGGGCTTGGAAAGCCCGGCGGCGCTGGCCTCCATGCCGGCGCGGATGGAAATTTTCAGCAGTTGGGGCACCAGCGGCCAGAAGCGGCGGAAGCAATCGTTCGATTCGAGCGCGCAGGCCCGCGCGCGCACCTCAGGATGACGGCCTCAGCGCGAAAACTTCTTATATTTCAGCCGATGCGGAATGACGCTGTCGGTCCCCAGCCGCCGCATCTTGTCGGCCTCGTAGTCCTGGAAATTGCCCTCGAACCATTCGACGTGGCTATCGCCTTCGCTTCTTCCCTCTCCCCCTGTGGGAGAGGGTGCCGAGCGAACGTCAGTGAGCGAGGCGGATGAGGGGGAAACCAAATGCGATGTGCCCTCTCACCCGGCTCGCGCTCGCATTCGCTCCGCGCGAGCCACCCTCTCCCACGAGGGGAGAGGGCAAGAGTGAATGCCGCGCCGCTGCGGAAACCTACCGGCTAAACTTCTTATACTTCAACCTGTGCAGAATGACGCTGTCCGTCCCCAGCCGCCGCATCTTGTCGGCCTCGTAGTCCTGGAAGTTGCCCTCGAACCATTCCACGTGGCTGTCGCCCTCGAACGAGAGGATATGCGTGGCGATGCGGTCGAGGAACCAGCGGTCGTGGCTGATGATGACGGCGCAGCCGGCGAAATCCTCCAGCGCCTCTTCCAGCGCGCGCAGGGTATCGACGTCGAGGTCGTTGGTCGGCTCGTCGAGCAGCAGCAGGTTGGCGCCGGAGCGCAGCATCTTGGCGAGATGCACGCGGTTGCGCTCGCCGCCCGACAGCGTGCCGACCTTCTTCTGCTGGTCGGCGCCCTTGAAATTGAACGAGGCGCAATAGGCTCTGCTGTTCATCTCCTTCTTGCCGAGCAGGATGATGTCCTGGCCGTTGGAGATTTCCTCCCACACCGTCTTCTTGCCGTCGAGTGAGTCGCGCGACTGGTCGACATAGCCGAGATGGACGCTCTCGCCGATCTTGATGGTGCCTTTGTCGGGTTTTTCCTGGCCGGTGATCATGCGGAACAGCGTGGTCTTGCCGGCGCCGTTGGGGCCGATGACGCCGACGATGCCGCCGGGCGGCAATTTGAAGGTGAGGTCGTCGATCAGCAGGTTGTCGCCGAAGCCCTTGGTGAGGTGGTCGAAATCGACGACGTGCTGGCCCAGCCGCTCGGCGACCGGAATGACGATCTGCGCCATCGTGTTCTGCTTGGCGTTGGCGATCTTGAGCAGCTCTTCGTAGCGCTCGTAGCGCGCCTTGGATTTCGATTGCCGCGCCTTGGGCGAGGATGAAATCCATTCGCTCTCTCTCTCCAAAGTGCGCCGGCGCGCTTCGTCCTCGCGGCCTTCCTGCTCCATGCGCTTCTGTTTCTGATGGAGCCAAGAGGTGTAATTGCCCTCGTAGGGAATGCCGCGGCCGTGGTTGAGCTCGAGGATCCAGCCGGTGACGTTGTCGAGAAAATAGCGGTCGTGGGTGACGATCAGGATGGCGCCGGGATAGTTGCGCAGGTGGCCTTCCAGCCAGGCCACGCTTTCGGCGTCGAGATGGTTGGTGGGCTCGTCCAGCAGCAGCAATTCGGGCTGGTCGAGCAGCAGCCGGCAGAGCGCCACGCGGCGGCGCTCGCCGCCGGAGAGCTTGGAGACTTCGGCGTCGTCGGGCGGGCAGTTCAGCGCGTCCATCGCCAGGTCGACCTGGCTATCGAGGTCCCACAGGTTCTTGGAATCGATCTGGTCCTGCA
>CAZLWN010000285.1:0-2132 GCA_964563195.1 uncultured Undibacter sp.
GCGACGCCAAATTCGGCCTGCTGTTTCGATGGGAGGGCGAGGCCTTCCGCACCGTAGGTATGCATGGCGTTCCAGAGGCGTTTGCCGATGAGCGGAGACGCAATCCGGTACTTCGCCCCAACCCCAGGACGGGACTTGGGCGTCTAGTCGAGACGAAGCGGACCATTCAGGTCGCCGACGTGCGGGCCGATCCGGGCTACCAAGCAGACCCCGTGCGGCGGGCCGGCATAATCGGGGCCGGCGGGGCACGGACGCTGATTTCTGTTCCGATGCTCAAAGACAATGAACTCGTGGGCGCCATCGGCATCTATCGGCAAGAGGTGCGTCCATTCACCGACAAGCAGATCGAGCTGGTGCAGAACTTTGCCACACAGGCCGTCATCGCGATTGAGAATACCCGCCTGCTCAACGAGCTGCGCGAATCGCTTACGCAACAGACCGCCACCGCCGATGTACTCAAGGTTATCAGCCGCTCAGCCTTCGATCTCCACACAGTGCTCGACACACTGCTCAAATCGGCCAGTCGGCTTTGCGAAGCCGATATGGGAGTCATCGCGCGCCGCAAAGGTGAGCAATTTTATCGCGCGGTCTCCTATGGGTTGCCGGACAATTTCACTGAGCTGATCAAAGACCAGCCTGTCGAACTGGGCCGCAGTAGCGGCTCCGGCCGTGCGCTGCTTGAAGGCAAGGTCATTCATATCTACGATGTGACGACCGATCCGGATTACACACACCCGGCGCGCCAACTCGGTGGTTTCCGAACTTTGCTTGGCGTTCCGATGATGCGGGACGGTGTGCCGGTGGGTGTGCTGACGCTGATGCGCACGGACGTGCAGCCGTTCAGCGACAAGCAGATCGAGCTGGTTACCACCTTCGCCGATCAGGCAGCGATTGCCATTGAGAACGTGCGCCTATTTGAAAGCGTGGAAACCCGCACGCGCGAATTGGCTGCCTCACTTCAGGACCTGCGCACGACCCAGGACCGGCTGGTGCAGACCGAAAAGCTAGCGTCACTCGGTCAGCTGACCGCCGGCATCGCTCACGAGATCAAGAACCCGCTCAATTTCGTCAACAATTTCTCTGGGGTTTCGACCGAATTGATCGATGAGCTCCAGGATGCCCTCTCGGACGTGAGCCTAAATGAAAAGAAACACAACGAGATCATGGAGCTGGTGGACACGCTACGGGGCAATCTCGACAAGGTCGTGCAGCATGGCAAGCGCGCCGATGCCATCGTCAAGAACATGCTGCTGCACTCGCGCGAAGGCTCGGGCGAACACCGGCCGGTTGATATCAACGCCTTGGTCGAGGAAAGCCTCAATCTCGCCTATCACGGGGCCAGGGCCGAGAAGCAAGGTTTCGATATCACGCTGGAGAAGTCGCTTGATCCGGCCGCTGGCGAGGTTGACGTCTTCCCGCAGGACATTACCCGGGTGCTGCTCAACCTGATCTCGAATGGCTTCTATGCGGCAACCAAGCGCAAGAGGCAGACGGCGGGCGATAGCTATGAGCCCATCCTAGCGGTAGCGACCAGGAACCTAGGCGACAGCGTGGAAATCACGATCCGCGACAACGGCACCGGTATCCCGCCCGAGGTGAAGGAAAAGATGTTCAATCCCTTCTATACGACCAAGCCCGCCGGCGAGGGGACGGGGCTTGGCCTGTCCATCAGTCACGACGTCATCGTCAAGCAACATGGCGGGTCTATTGAGGCCGATACGCAGCCGGGCGAGTACACCGAGATCAGGGTAATTTTGCCGCGAGCGGCCGCGTTACTCCCTGAACGGTCGTAATCGTCGCCGATGTCCGCTTCTGGCACTTAGCAGACATGAGCTAGTGCACCGCACATGTCTGCTTTCGGACAATAGCGGACATTTGCCAGCTCTTGCTTACCAAGCCTCATTTTACGAATTCACACCCTAGGATATTTAATTCGGCCGTCTCGCTCGCTACGGCGCTATGGAGCGCGCTTCGCTCGCCGGCCTTGGGCGGTCTCTCAGTATCCCCGCACCCCCTGGTAAACTATATGTGTCGCAAATCGGGGCACCGTCATCTGGCGCTAAATCCCCGAATGGCCAAAAATTGAAACTGTAGAAAAGACGGTGAGTTGTCTATTCGGGGCGTAGCCCCGC
>CAZLWN010000286.1:0-2132 GCA_964563195.1 uncultured Undibacter sp.
GGCATCGACTGGGCGACCGCCGAGGCGCTCGCCTTCGGCACGCTGCTCAAGGAGGGACACCCGGTTCGCCTGTCCGGTCAGGATTCGGAGCGCGGTACTTTCTCGCAGCGACATTCGGTGCTGTTCGACCAGGAAACCGAGGAACGCCATACGCCGCTCAACCATCTGGGCGGCGGCCAAGCGCGCTACGAGGTGCTCAATTCCATGCTCTCGGAAGAGGCCGTACTCGGCTTCGAATACGGTTACTCGACCGCGGAGCCGAACGCGCTCACGCTTTGGGAAGCGCAGTTCGGCGACTTCGCCAACGGCGCCCAGGTGGTGTTCGACCAGTTCATCTCATCGGGCGAGCGAAAATGGCTGCGCATGTCGGGCCTTGTCTGCCTGCTGCCGCACGGCTACGAAGGCCAGGGCCCCGAACATTCGAGCGCGCGGCTCGAGCGCTTCCTGCAGATGTGCGCGGAAGACAACATGCAGGTCGCGAACTTGACCACGCCGGCGAACTACTTCCACGCGCTGCGCCGGCAATTGAAGCGCGAAATCCGCAAGCCCCTGATCCTGATGACGCCGAAGAGCCTGCTGCGCCACAAGCGCGCGGTCTCGCGGCTCGACGAGCTGGCGGACGGCACTTCCTTCCACCGCCTGCTGTGGGACGACGCGCAAGCGCTCAAGGGCGAGAAGATCAAGCTGGTCGCCGACGACAAGATCCGCCGCGTCGTCATGTGCTCGGGCAAGGTTTACTTCGACCTGTACGAGGAGCGCGAGAAACGCGGCATCGACGACGTTTACCTGCTGCGGCTCGAGCAGCTTTATCCGTTCCCGACCAAGGCGCTGGTCACCGAGCTGTCGCGCTTCAAGCAGGCCGAGATGGTCTGGTGCCAGGAAGAGCCGCGCAACCAGGGCGCCTGGTTCTTTGTCGACGTGTTCCTGCAATGGGTATTTAACCAGATCGGCGCCGAGCACAAGCACGCGCGCTATGCCGGGCGTCCGGCCTCGGCCTCAACCGCGGTCGGGCAGATGTCCAAACATCTGGCGCAGCTCAAGTCGTTCCTCGACGAGGCGCTGGGGTAGTTTCATGACCGACATCCGCGTGCCCACCCTCGGCGAATCGGTCACCGAAGCGACCGTCGGCAAATGGTTCAAGCAGCCGGGCGACGCCGTGGCGGTCGATGAGCCGCTGGTCGAGCTGGAGACCGACAAGGTCACGCTGGAAGTGCCGGCGCCGGCGGCCGGCGTGCTGTCCGACGTAGCGGTGAAAGAGGGCTCAACCGTCGCGCCCGGCGCGCTGCTTGGCCAGATCACGGACGGCGGCGCGCCTGCAAAGGCGCCGCCCGCCACCGCCACCAAGCCGGCCGCAAGTCCGACCGGCGCGCCTGATCAGAAGACCGATAAGACCAAACCGATCGGTGCCGGCCCGGAGCAGCCGACCCCGCGCGAAATGCCGGCGGCTTCAACAATGCCGGCCCCGCCATCGGTACGCAAACTGGCAGCCGAAAGCGGCATGGATGCCGGCAAGGTCGAAGGCTCCGGCAAGCACGGTCAGGTCACCAAGGGCGACATGATGGCCGCGATCGAGCGCGCGGCAGCATCGCCGACGCCGGTGGCCTCGACGGCGGCGCAGGTGCAGATGCGGGCGCCGTCGCCACCTGATGATCAATTACGAGAAGAGCGCGTGCACATGACGCGGCTGCGCCAGACCATCGCGCGCCGCCTGAAGGACGCGCAGAATACCGCCGCCATGCTGACGACCTTCAACGAGGTCGACATGGGCGCGGTGATAGCTTTGCGCAATCAGTACAAGGAGCTGTTCGAGAAGAAGCACGGGGTCAAACTGGGATTTATGGGTTTCTTCGTGCGCGCCTGCATCCAGGGCTTGAAGGAAATCCCCGCCGTCAACGCCGAGATCGACGGCAGCGACATCGTGTACAAGAACTATTACCACATCGGCGTCGCCGTCGGCACCGACAAGGGCTTGGTGGTGCCGGTGGTGCGCGACGCCGATCGCCTGTCGCTGGCGCAGATCGAGCAGACAATTTCCGATTTCGGCCGCCGCGCGCGCGACGGCGCGCTCAAGATCGACGAGATGCAGGGCGGCACCTTCACCATCTCCAACGGCGGCGTCTACGGCTCGCTGA
>CAZLWN010000287.1:0-2125 GCA_964563195.1 uncultured Undibacter sp.
ACTATTTCCGCGGCTCGCTGCGCACCCTCAACGAGCACCGCGACGAGGCCTTCGATCTATTGAATTTGGCGTTGACCAAGCCGCGCTTCGAAGCCGACGCGGTCGAGCGGGTGCGCGGGCAGGAGTTGGCGGGCTTGCGGCGCGAAACCACCAATCCCAACAATCTCGCCAGCCGCAGCTGGTGGAGCACCGCCTTTCCCGGCCATCCCTATGGCCGCGAAAGCAAGGGCACGCTGGAAACCGTGCCGCTCATTACCGCCGACGACTTGCGCGACTACGTGCGCCGCGTGTTCGCGCGCAACGAGCTCACCGTCTCGATCGTCGGCGACATCGACGCCGAGACCGCCGGCAAGCTGATCGATCGCGCCTTCGCCGGCTTACCGAAGAAGAACGACCTCAAGCCGGTGGCGGCCGCCTCACCGAGCAACCTCGGCCGCCGCATCGTCATTGATGTCAACGTCCCGCAGGCGGTGGTCACTTTCGGCGGTCAGGGTATCGCCCGCCACGATCCGGATTTCATGGCTGCCTATATCGTCAACCACATCCTGGGTGGCGGCAGCTTCTCCTCGCGCCTGTACAAGGAAGTACGTGAGAAGCGCGGGCTCGCCTACGGCGTATCGGACCACCTGGTCTGGTTCCGGCGCGCCGCCGTCGTGATCGGCGGCACTGCCACCCGTGGCGACCGCACCGCCGATGCGCTCAAGGTGATCGAGCACGAGATCAAGCGCATGGCTGAGAGCGGCCCCATCGCCGACGAGCTCAACGAGGCCAAGGCCTTCATCAAGGGCTCCTACGCGCTCTCGCTCGACACCTCGGGCAAGATCGCCGCGCAGCTCACCCAGATCCAGATCGACGACCTCGGCATTGATTATATCCAGCGCCGCAACGGCCTTATCGACGGCGTCACTATCGCCGACGCCAAGCGGGTGGCCAAGCGCCTTTACAGCGGCGGCCTGCTGGTGACGATCGCCGGCCGGCCCAAGGGTCTGACCTCGAGCACCGTGCACGAGTGAACCGGTTGCGCCGGACCGCGTTATTGGCGATGAGTCATCGCAAATTTTGATTCGTCGTGACCGGGCTTGTCCCGGCCATCCACGTCTTATTTTCGAATGCAAGACGTGGATGCCCGGCTCATGGCCGGGCATGACGGCGGAGAGCCCATGCCACTGATTCAATCCATAGACAGCGCGCTTGAGAAGATTATCGGGGAGCACGGCGTTTCCGCCGGCACGCTTGACTCAATGCTTGCACGCGCACAAGGCGCGCTCGAAGACTTGCGCAAACGCCACGCAGACGGCGCCCTGCCGCTGTTGCGGCTGCCGGAGAAGCAGGACGACCTCGCGCCGATTCGCGGCGTCGCCCAGAAGCTCGCCACGGGCGCGACAGATATCGTCATGCTCGGCACTGGTGGCTCCTCGCTCGGCGGCCAGACGCTGGCGCAGCTTGCCGGCTACAACGTCCCGGGTATCGGGAGCTTGCGCGCCCCGCCGCGCGTACATTTTATGGACAATCTCGATCCGGCGACGTTCGAGACCTTGCTGGTGGAGCTGCCGCTCGCCACCACCCGTTTTGTTGCCATCTCGAAATCCGGCGGCACTGCCGAAACGCTGATGCAGACCATCGCCGCGCTGTCGGCGTTGAAACGGGCCGGGCTCGACGCCCGCAACGCCGTGCGCGGCATCAGCGAGCCGGCCACGCCGGGCAAGCGCAACGGGTTGCGCGATCTGCTCGGCAAGCATCAGGTGCCGCTGCTCGATCACGATCCGGGTGTGGGCGGCCGCTATTCGGCGCTCACCAATGTCGGCCTGCTGCCGGCGGCGGTGCTCGGCCTCGACATCGCAGCCATTCGGAAAGGCGCCGCCGCCGCGCTGGCGCCGGTGCTTGCGAAGAAGCCGCCGGCGCAGGTGCCAGCCGCGCTTGGCGCTGCGCTTGCCGTCGCGCTCGCCGAGAGCAAAGGTAAATCGATCAGCGTGCTGATGGCCTATTGCGACCGGCTCGAGCGCTTTACGCACTGGTACGTGCAACTCTGGGCCGAAAGCCTCGGCAAGGACGGCAAGGGCACCACGCCGCTCGCGGCGCTCGGGCCGGTCGATCAGCACAGCCAGGTGCAGCTGTTCATCGCCGG
>CAZLWN010000288.1:0-2060 GCA_964563195.1 uncultured Undibacter sp.
TCAGCTTCTTCAGGTCGAGCTCGACCATCACGTCCTTGGCGATCTGGCGGCGTTTAGACGCCCGGTCCTGCAGTCGGGCAAGCCGGTCTACCATCTCGGCGATCCGGCCCTTCAGCCCCGTCGCAAGGGCTTCATCGGCCAGGGCCGCGCGGATGATGGCGGTGACGATCTCGTGCAGGTCGGTCAGCCCCTCAACGGTATCGGCAAGGGTCTGCTCGTCGATCTGGGGGTCTTGCGCCCGGATACGGTCGCGGATGGCTCGGTAGGTGGCAGTGGCAATCTCAAGGTTCATGGCAAGTCTCCGACCCTGGTTGGACCGACACGCCAATTTTCGTGGGGACGAAATTGGGTTCCCTTTGACATCGAATGGTTCCTTGGCTTGGCTGAGGGCTGGTTGCGCCGCCTGTGATTGGCCTGCAGCATATGTAGACCTGCATGCACATTATGTCAATACAAAATATGCAAAAATGACAAATACCCGCCGCCTGCCCGGCCGCCCTTCAAAGGCGCCTCAAGATCGGCCGTTTCAGATGCGGGTGTCCGAGGCGTTTTTGCGTGCGGTGGATGACTGGCGTCGGCGCCAAAAAGACCTTCCGTCGCGTGCTGAGGCGATCAGAAGATTAGTTGAATTGGGCGCCAAACTAAAGACGCCCTCGGAACGCGACAGTTGAGGGCGGTTCGATTCGGTAATTTCCATGGCACACGTGCCTTGCAAGCTGCCGTCGTTGAGTTCATCGACGAGAACGGCGGCGGCCCAGGGGTTCGCCTCCGAAAGGCGCCGCGGCCATAGGGTGGTTTCACGAAACGAAGCCAATGCTGCGGGCTAATGATTCGAAGAGCGGATATCGAGAAGCTCGCAGTGAGTTGAACCCGCGCACATTGAATTCATCGACGAGAATGGTGGCGGCCCCGGAGTGCGGCTGACCTTGCGATGGTCTAGCGAAAAATTTATTCGTAGATAGCAAAATAGGAACCTAGGTAGCTATATGCCGCTCAGCATCAAAGACCCGGAAGCCGACCAATTGGCGCGAGATCTTGCCCAACGCACAGGCGAAACCATCACGCAAACGGTCATCACCGCACTGCGCGAGCGGCTGGCGCGGGAGCAACGCAAAGATGAGGCCGTCAAAAACCTAGTCGAGAAGATTATGGATATCGGCAGGCACTGTGCCGCCTTGCCGCTGCTCGATGCGCGATCCTCCGATGAGATCATCGGCTACGACGAACACGGCTTACCACAATAATCCATCGACACCTCGGCATTGGTCGGCATATTGGACCAGGAGTCGGAAGCCGAGCGTCTCATTCGCGCAGTCGCCACTGCATCAGAGCGGATGCTGTCTGCAGCAAACTTGGTCGAGACAGGGATCGTCATGCAAGTCCGGCGCGGCGACGATGCTGTGCGCGACCTTGATCTCCTACTGGCCAAATTAAAGATCGACGTCGTTTCCGTTTCCGCGAACCAGGCCGAGCTCGCACGTGACGCGTTCCACCGCTTTGGTCGTGGACGACATCCGGCACGGCTTAATTTCGGCGATTGTTTTGCCTATGCACTTGCTAAGGAGAGCACGACCCCGTTGCTGTTTAAGGGCAATGATTTTTCGCAGACGGACATCGCCGTGGCACCCTACTGACGGTACAAGGCGCTCGAGACCGTTACAATGTGGACTTCGCCAAGCGCGAGATCGCCAAGAAGCTCGACAATATCGAGCCGATCATTGCCCACGCAGCGGCCTGAAGGAGTCAAACCAGTAACCGACCGTATGCTGGAGACACGCTCACGCTCACGAAAATTGGGAAGGTCGTTGCCACCAACGGCATATCCGAAAGGCCGGATACGTTTGTGCAGACTGTTCATGCCACCACTACAAACCACTTGCGACGGGGCGGGCCATACGTTTTGCGCCACTCGTCGCGCGGTGGGCTTTCACGACAGTGCTGTCGATCAGATACAGACTGTCGCGCGATTTCGACGCCAGCTGGTCGAAAACACGCTTCCAGATGTCCGGTGAATCATGTTCGTTCAGGCTTTTCAAAGAAATTACGTGGATACAGACCGT
>CAZLWN010000289.1:0-2039 GCA_964563195.1 uncultured Undibacter sp.
GCCCTCAACGCGGCGCTGAAGGCGGCGGGCGAGGAGACGCGCCTGCGCGTGCTGGCGCTGCTGGGTGAGGCCGAGCTGACCGTTTCCGACCTGACCGACATCCTGCGCCAGTCGCAGCCGCGCATCTCGCGCCATCTCAAGCTGTTGGCGGAGGCGGGGCTGGTCGAGCGTTTCCGCGAGGGCACCTGGGCCTTCTTCCGCCTGGCCGAGAGCGGCGGCGGCGCGGCGGTAGCGCGCGCGCTGCTCGATCGCCTCGATGCCGCGGATCAAACAATCGCGCGCGACCGCGCCCGGCTCGCCTCGGTGCGGCAGGCCCGCGCCGCCGCCGCGCAAGCCTACTTTCGCGCCCATGCCGCCGAATGGGACCGCATCCGCAAGCTTCACGTGGCGGACGAAGCGGTCGAGGCGGCGATCCGTTCAGCGCTTGCCGACAAGCCGTTCCGCTCGCTGCTCGATCTCGGCACCGGCACCGGCCGCATGCTGGAGCTGTTCAGCGCGCAGATCGAGCGCGGGCTCGGCCTCGATCTGTCGCTCGACATGCTGCAGCTTGCGCGCGACCGCCTGGAGCGTGCGGGTCTCAAGAATTGCAGCGTGCGGCAAGGCGACATCTACGATCTGCCGCTGCCGAACGATTCCTTCGACGTGGAGATCCTGCATCAGGTGCTGCACTTCCTCGACGACGGCGCCCGCGCCATCCACGAGGCGGCACGCGTGCTGCGGCCGGGCGGGCGGCTCTTGGTCGTGGACTTCGCGCCGCACGAAGAGGAATTTTTGCGCCAGAAATACGCCCATCGCCGGCTTGGCTTTGCGCCCGAGACGGTGACGCAATGGATGACGGCGAGCCGTCTCGAGCCGGTCATGCACAAGCGGCTGGCGCCGGAGCCGGGCTCCGGCGTCAAGATCGCGGTGTCGCTGTGGCTGGCGCGCGACATGCGCGCGCTGATGGCGCAGCCCGCCCAGCGGGAGGTGGCGTGATGGACGCAGGTCCCCGCCTCAGCCGCTTCATGCCGGCCCGCCACCGCCGCATCGGCGTCTCGTTCGAGTTCTTCCCGCCCAAGGACGAGGGCATGGAGAAGATCCTGTGGGACTCGGTCGAGCGGCTCAAGCCGCTGGCGCCCGATTTCGTCTCGGTCACCTACGGTGCCGGTGGCTCGACGCGCGAGCGCACCCACGCCACCGTCAAGCGCATCCTCAACGAGACACCGCTGACGCCGGCCGCGCATCTGACCTGCGTCGCCGCCACCCGCGGCGAGGTCGACGCCATCGTGCGCAATTACCACGACGCCGGCGTGCGCCACATCGTGGCGCTGCGCGGCGATCCGGTGGGCGGCGCCGGCGACAAATACGCGCCGCATCCGGGCGGCTACCAGAACGCCGCCGATCTGGTCGCCGGCATCAAGCGCGCCGGCGATTTCGAGATCTCGGTATCGGCCTATCCGGAGAAACATCCCGACTCGCCGACCTTGGAAGCCGACATCGACATGCTGAAGGCCAAGGTGGACGCAGGCGCGAGCCGCGCGATCACGCAATTCTTTTTCGAGAACGACCTCTACTTCCGCTACCTCGAGCGCGTGCGCGCGCGCGGCATCGATATTCCGATCGTGCCGGGCATCCTGCCGGTGCAGAACTTCAAGGCGGCGAAGAATTTCGCTGCGCGCGCCGGCGCATCGGTGCCGGTATGGCTGGCGGAACGATTCCACGGTCTCGACAACGACCCAACCACCCGCAAGCTGATCGCCGCCGCCGTCGCCGCCGAGCAGGTGATCGATCTTTTCGACCGCGGCGTCACCAATTTTCACTTCTACACCATGAACCGCGCCGACCTCGTCTACGCGATCTGCCACCTGCTGGGCCTGCGCCCGGTCACGCAGGAGGCGGTGCAGTGAGCGCGCGCCAGGCATTCACCGAGGCGCTCAAGGCCCGCATCCTGGTGCTCGACGGCGCCATGGGCACCATGATCCAGGCTCTGAAGCTGGACGAGGAGGGCTATCGCGGCGCCCGCTTCGACGCCTGGAACCGCGAGGTGCGCGGCAACAACG
>CAZLWN010000290.1:0-2015 GCA_964563195.1 uncultured Undibacter sp.
CACCTTCACCTTCACCTTCACCTTCACCTTCACCTTCACCTTCACCTTCACCTCCACCTCCACCTCCACCGCCGCCGCCACCGCCGCGCAGCGAGGTGGGCGATTTTGCGCCAGCGGCGCGGCGCGCCGAAGCGCCCTCGCTTACGCCGGCGCAAAGTGGCACCAGCCGCGGCTGGCTCAGCGAGCTGCTTACCCGCGCCTCGCGCGAGGAAGAAGAAATCCACGAGTTCCCGCCGCGCGAAGCGCCGCGCGAGCCGGAGGAGCGCACGCCGCGTCACACCATCGAGTCGCTGGATTCGTTGTCGGTCGATATCGCGCGCATGATCGACCATGACGCCGCCGCCGACCTGTGGGACCGCTACAAGCGTGGCGAGCGCAACGTCTTCACTCGCCGGCTCTATACCTTGCAGGGTCAGAAGGCGTTCGATGAAATCCGCCGCAAGTACCGCGCCGACCGCGAGTTCAAGCTGACCGTGGACCGTTATATCAGCGAGTTCGAGCGGCTGCTCGACGAGGTCTCGCGCGACGATCCCGGCCAGGTCGTGGCGCGCACCTATCTGACCTCGGAAACCGGCAAGGTCTACACCATGCTGGCGCACGCGGCCGGGCGCTTCGATTGACGCGCGCGTCGGGCGCCGGCCTAGCGCATGTTGCACTGCATCGGAAGCGCGCGCTCAATTTATATATATATGCGAGCGCCTAATATTTATGCTCGGCCCGTAAAAGCCGGCGCACTTGCGGCTTTTTGGTCGCGGAACCCGCGAATTTCGATTTGCCAGCGGCTGCCAAGTAACCGATAGTATACTCCCGACGCGGCCGCTTAAGCGCGGTTTCCGCGGAAATGAGCTTATTAATTAAGCTGCGCCGCCGGAGATAATGAATATCGGCGGAGTGGAGGTGTTACACTGGCGTTCCTGAAGAACGCTGAATGAAGACAAAAGGCTATTCTGGGAGGATAGAGCCATGCGCAAACGCAAATTTTCGGCTCGTGCATTCGCGGCACGCGGTCTTACTGCCGGACTTTTTGCGGCTGCCCTGATCGGGCTGTCGGGCTCGACCGCTTGGTCGGCGCCAAAGGACCTCAAGTGGGGCACCGGCCCCGCAGGCTCGTCGGGCGGCAAGGCGCTGGTCGTGCTGGCCAACATCCTCAACAAGGCCATGCCCGAATATCGCATCACGGTGCTGCCGACGCCGGGCGCGGTGGGTACCGTGAAGGGTTTCGCCATGGGCGAATTCGACGGCTATTACGGCTCCGACGTGGCGTTGCAGGAATTCCACGCCGACGACCGACGCTTCAAGGGCTTCAAGGCCAAGATGAAGCGTTCGCCGGTGCAGTCGCTGTGGACCTACACCCTCGATACCGGCCTGGCGATCAAGGCCAGCGACGCCGGCACGATCAAGTCGTGGGCCGACCTCAACGGCAAGCCGGTTTTCACCGGTCCGGCGCCGTTCGACACCCGCAAGAAGGTCGAGAACGCGCTGCATGCGCTCGGCATCAAGCACATCTACAGGGAGGTCGCGCTCGCGACCGCCGGTTCGCAGCTCAAGAACGGCACCATCAACTCCATGATCATCTACGCTGCCGGCGGCAAGACCCCGCCGCCGTGGCTGTCGCAGGCTTCGCTCGCGGTCGACTGGGTCCAGCTCAACCCCACCGCCAAGGAGATTGCCGAGTTGAAGGCGAAGGGCTTCGCCCCCAAGCAGATTCCGATCTCGAACTTCAAAAAGAAGGACACCTCCGGCAAAACGGTCACGCTGCTGCCGGTCTGGTGGGGCTTCGACGTCGGCCTCAACGTGCCCGAGAACGACCTTTACAAGATGCTCAAGATCATCGACGAGAAGGCCGACGAACTGGCCAAGCTCGATCCGAGCTTCCGGCAGCTCGCGGGCGGTAATTTTGCCAAATTCGAGCATCAAGCGCTCGAGGCGACCTGGGAGCTGGTCCCCATTCACCCCGGCCTGGCCAAGTTCCTGAAGGAAAAGGGCCAGTGGGACAGCAAGTGGGACGGCAACAT
>CAZLWN010000291.1:0-1992 GCA_964563195.1 uncultured Undibacter sp.
TTGAGCGCGCGCGCCTTGTCGGTGACGGCGATGGTCGCCGACGGCTTGATGCGCTTGAGCTGGTCCGCAAGGAAGGCCATCGCGAGGCTCCGAATCCGGGTCAAAATGCCATGAAATACACTCGTAATCGGCCAATCGGGCAACGGCAAGTCGCAAAGAATGATGCATCGATCAAGGCTGTTGATGGCCTAACCGACCCTTAAGCCTGCGCTGCTAAACCCGGCCCATGGCCACCTTGAGCGAGGCCCTGCGCACCGGAAGCTGGCTGACCCGCGAGCGGGTGCGGCTGGTGGCGTTCGCCGTGTTGATCGCCTCCGTCCTGGGCGCCGGATTCCTAGTTGCCACTTCCAATGGGCTCAACGACCGCTTCGGCCGCCCGCTCGGCACCGATTTTTCTAACGTCTATACGGCCGGCACTTACGTGCTGGAAGGCGACGCCGCCGCGCCCTTCGATCCGCACAAGCAATATGTGCGCGAGCAGGCGATCTTCGGCCCGGACACCCAATTCTACGGCTGGCATTATCCGCCGTTCTTCCTTGGCCTCGCCGCGCTGCTGGCGCTGATGCCCTACGCGCTGGCGCTGGCACTGTGGCAGGCCGCGACGCTGGCGCTTTATCTCTGGGCGATGTGCGGCTTTCCCGGCCCGGCCAAAGAAAGCCCACTCGCCAAAGACCGACTCTGGCTGCTGCTCGCCCTCGCCTACCCGGCCGTTTTCATCAATCTCGGCCACGGCCATAACGGCTTTCTTCCTGCTGCGCTGATCGCCGGCGCGCTCACGCAGCTCGATCGCCGCCCGCTGCTCGCCGGCATCCTCATCGGCCTCATCGCCTACAAGCCGCAATTCGGATTGCTGGTCCCGTTGGTGCTGGGGTTAAGCGGGCGCTGGCGCGTTTTCTTCGCGGCCGCCGCGACCGTCGCAGCGCTCGCGCTCGCCGTCACCCTGGCATTTGGCGTCGACGTGTGGACCGCTTTCTTTGCCTCCACCAAATTCACCCGCAGCGTGGTGCTCGAGCAGGGCGGCACCGGCTGGTACAAAATCCAGAGCGTGTTTTCGTGGGTGCGCATGTGGGGCGGCGATATCCCGCTTGCTTATGCGATCCAGGGCGCGGTCACGCTCGCCGTCGCCGCCGCGCTTGCCTGGCTGTGGCGTACACCCGCGTCTTACCCGCTCAAGGCCGCCGCGCTGCTGATCGGTACCGTGCTGGCAACACCTTACGTGCTCGACTACGACCTGATGCTGCTGGCGCCGGCCATCGCCTTCATCGCCGCCGACGGCGTCGCGCGCGGCTTCGCGCCTTGGGAGAAAACCCTGCTGGCGGGCTCTGGCTATTGCCGCTGGTCGCCCGCTCGGTCACACAGGCCACGCTCATTCCCTTGGGCGTACCGATCATGCTGCTGGGATTCATTGTCGTGCTGTGCCGCGCCATGACGGAAACCGGAAATCATGCCGCGCCGCACCCGGTGGCGGCGAAATAAAATAAAATTGTCGTGTTCGGATGATTGGCAGGTTGCCGGTTCCACGACGGCCTGCAAATTTATGACGGCATTCCGTCAGACCTTGTAGTATGAAGGCCACGCAAAAGCCGGACTTGGCGCGCTTTAATTCGTGCCGAGACTTGGACAGCGCGAACAAAACGGAAAGCCGATGTACACGCTCTATTCGATGCAGCGGTCCGGCAACAGCTACAAGGTCCGCCTGGCGCTGGCCCGGCTCGGCATTCCCCACAAGCTGGTCGAGACCGACATCCTCAAGGGCGAAAGCCGCACGCCCGAATTCCTCGCCAAGAATCCGAATGGGCGGGTCCCGCTGCTTGAGGTGGCGCCCGGGCGCTACATCTCGGAATCCAACGCCATCCTCTGGTACGTCGCCGACGGCACCGCGCTGGCGCCCGAGGACAGCGTCGAGCGTGCCGAAGCGCTGCAATGGATGTTCTTCGAGCAGCACAGCCTGGAGCCCAACATCGGCGCCGCCTATTTCTGGCTCGCTCTCAT
>CAZLWN010000292.1:0-1833 GCA_964563195.1 uncultured Undibacter sp.
CGTGGTGCGCTAGCGAATAATCTCGCGGCAAATGCCGCAGATATGGTTAAGGCCGCTCATCGGGCGGCACAATGCTGCGTCGGCCACGACCCGTCAAGAGGCGCCCGCAAACCTCGTTACGCCTTCGGAAACGCAGGCCCGGCGCGGGTTAAGCAGGCCTTAACGGTTTCGCTCACATTCTTCATGCCGGCGCTTTTGCCAAGCGCCTCCTGGAACGTGGGCGATCATCATGCGGACACTCGTGGTCAGTCTCGCCGCCGTCTTGTGCCTCTGCCTCGCCAATTCAGCGCAAGCCGAGCAGCGCATGTTCATCATCGGGGCCGATATCGGCGGCTACGGCGTCGACCGTTGCCTCGCCGGCGCCGAGAAATGCGGCGCGGCCGCGGCCAATGCCTATTGCCGGGGCCATCAATTCGCGATGGCCGCGTCCTACCGCAAGGTCGACCGCGACGATATCACCGGCGCCATTCCGGCCGGCGGCAGCTGCAGCGGCAACAGGTGCGACGACCTGGTGGCGATCGTCTGCACGCGCTGAGCCGCGGCAAGACCGGAAAACCCGAATACGCAACGCCCGGCATCGGCCGGGCGTTTGCCTATGTCGCCGTGGCTATTTACGGGCGTCCACTGAATAGGCGCCGGCGCCGCTCACCGCGAAGGCGAGCGAGCCGCCGACGATTCCCATGTTCTTCATGAAATTGACCAACTGGGCGCCGTTGGCAAAATCCGTGTGAGCGATCAGCGCGGCGACCAGCGCGTAGAGCGCAAACCCCAGCATCACCCAGCGGAATTGATAGCCGATCAAAATGAGGAGGCCGCCGCCGAGTTCGATGACGACACTCAGAATGGCGAATAAATTCGGGACCGGCATTCCTAGCTTCGTCATGTAGCCGACCGCACCGGCATAGCCGGTCAGTTTGAACCAGCCGTAAAGTAGAAACAGCGAAGAGTAGAACAGGCGTCCGACCAGTAATATGGCGTCGTTCTGACTTTCAAGTTTCTGCATTGGATCGGTTTCCTCCCCATGACGGCTCTAGGTCGTCTGCACATCGACACGAACACCGAGAAAGGTGTTTGCGTCCATGCCGTATTCACACCTCTCGCCCGATCAGCGAGTCGACCGACCAGGCATCGCCGCCGCGCACCGGGAAGTGGAAGACCACGATCGCCCAGAACAGCGGAGTTTCGATGCCGCGGTTCTCCCAGTGGAAATCGAACTGCCGGTGATAGGTGACGACAGCGACCACCAGAAAGCGGATAATCGGCACCTCGACCAGCCGCGTCAGCAAGCCGAACGCCAGACCCAGGCCGCAGACGAATTCCACCAAGCCAACCACACACCGGGGAAGAACAGGGGGTTGCCGAAGCCGACGCTGCCGAAGAACTTGGCGGCCGCCGCGGTGTCGCCGAACAGGATCGGACAGCCGTGAATGGCGAGCGAACGGCCCGCCACTGGCCGGATCAGCGGTTCGGTGACCGGCGCCAGCGCGCGGTAAAGGACCCCCAAGCTGGGGAAAACGAGACGTTGCGGCTGTTCCACGACCGTCCCCCGTTGTATTCGCGCCTGGCGTGGCACGGGCCCGCGCCGGAACCTCGCCGGCATGCCTGCGTTGTCGCTGCGCAAGGATAGCGCCGGGCATGAATTTGCTGCTGCTCAGCTTTTTTGGAACGATCCTGCTGGTGCGGCTCGAGCAGCACGGCCAAGGACCGCTGGCGCGCCGGCTCGCGGCCTTGCGGGCTTGGCCTTCCCGAAAAAATTACCCGCCGCGCCAGTAGCTTAGAACATCCGCAAACTCGTTGCGTGCGGTCGCAACTTCCGCCAGAGTTCGCGTCACG
>CAZLWN010000293.1:0-1823 GCA_964563195.1 uncultured Undibacter sp.
ACCCCTGCCGATAGACTACGGGCGGTGTTGCAGTGACCGGTTGAACTCACCGCACAAAGCGGACATCATCCGGACGCAGAGTACATCGCATTTTTTTGAGCACATACCCCAGCCACTAGCCGAACAGCTTCTCGACCGCCGCCGCGACGCGCAGCAGGCGGCGGTCGTGGCCGTTGCGCGCCACCAGCATCAGCCCGACCGGCAAACCGCCGTCGCGCGGCAGCGGCAGCGAAATCGCGCAGCAATCGAAGAAATTCCACAGCGTGGTGTTGCGCAGCAAGAGCGCGTTCCTGCGGGCGAACTCGTCCGGCTTGTTCACTTCCGCCAACAAGGGCGCGATGATCGGGGTGGTCGGCATGGCCAGCACGTCGAGATCGGCAAGGCGCGCATCCATGGCGCGGATCAGGCCGGCGCGCGCGCGCGTCATGTCGACATAGTCGGCGGCGGAAATCTTGGCCGCGCGCTCCAGCCGCGTGCGCACATTGGGATCGATCGCGTCGCCGCGGCGCGCCAGGCGGTCGCGATGGATGGCGAAGGCCTCCGCCGGCAGGATGCCGCCCTTGGCGTTGACTTGCGTCATCTCATCGAGCAGCGGCAGTTTCTCCGCCGACAGGTGGCAGCCGGCCTTTTCCAGGCGGTCGAGGGCGACGGGAAAACGCTTGGCGGCCGTGTCGTCGAGGCGGTCGAGCGGCGCGCCTTGCGCAACGCCGATGCGCAAATTGGCAAGCGGTGCGGGCTCGAGCGCCACCGGCGCTTCACCGGCCATGACGGCATCGGCGGCGGCGCATTCGGCCACCGAGCCGGCCATGGGGCCGATGGAATCGAGCGAGAACGACAGCGGAAAGGCGCCCTCGGTCGGCACCCGCTGCCGGCTCGGCTTGAAGCCGACGATGCCGCAGAGCGCGGCCGGGATGCGGGTGGAGCCGCCGGTGTCGCTGCCGATGGAAATCTCGCACATCCCGTCGGCGGCGGCGACCGCGCCGCCCGCGCTTGAGCCGCCGGGAACGCGCGCGCGGTCGGCGGGATTGCCGGGCGTGCCGAAGTGCGGATTGGCGCCGACACCGGAATAGGCGAATTCGGTCATGTTGGTCTTGGCGATGATCACCGCGCCGGCGCTACGCAGCCGGCGCACCACCGGCGCATCGCTCTCGGCAGGCTGGCCTTCTTCGGCCAGCAGTTTGGAGCCGGCGCGCGTCACCTCGCAGGCGACGTCGAACAGGTCCTTGATGCTGACAATAGCGCCGTCGAGGGGCCCGAGCGAAATGCCGGCCTTGGCGCGGGCATCGGACGCTTCGGCCGCGGCCTTGGCGGCTTCGCGATAAATCGTCAGGCAGGCGCGCGCACCCTCGCCCGCCGGGTTGTCAATGCGCGCCAGCGCGGCGTCGAGCCGTTCGCAAGCGGAACTCATGCGCCGAGCCCGCCCTTCTGCGCAATGAACTTTGCGATGGCACCGACACCATCGCCAGTGCGCAAATTGGTGAACACGAAGGGGCGCTGCCCGCGCATCTTCCTGGCATCGCGCTCCATGACCTCGAGCGAGGCGCCAACGTAAGGAGCGAGATCGACCTTGTTGATCACCAGCAGATCGGAGCGGGTGATGCCGGGCCCGCCCTTGGACGGGATCTTGTCGCCGGCGGCGACGTCGATGACGTAGATCGTGAGATCGGCGAGCTCCGGCGAAAAGGTGGCGGCGAGATTGTCGCCGCCCGATTCGATCAGCACCAGGTCGAGGTCGGGGAACTTGGCGCGCATCTCGGCGACGGCGGCGAGATTGATCGAGGCGTCCTCGCGGATGGCGGTGTGCGGGCAGCCGCCGGTTTCGA
>CAZLWN010000294.1:0-1806 GCA_964563195.1 uncultured Undibacter sp.
TCCGCGTGCATATTCCGGTGCACGTGCTCAACACCGATCAGTCGCCCGGCGTGAAACGCGGCGGCGCGGTCAATATCGTCACCCATACCGTCGAGGTGATGTGCCCGGCTGATAACATCCCGGAATCGATTGACGTCGATATCACCGGGCTGGATATCAGCCATTCCAAGCATCTCAGCGAAGTGACCCTGCCGCCGAATATCCGGGTGCTCGGCCGCGCCGACATGACGCTGGTCACGGTGGTGCCGCCGTCCGGCTACGCGGAAGAAATGAAAGCCGCCGCCGAAGCCGCCGCCGCTGCGGCTGCTGCCGCGGCTGCCGCTGGCCCCGTGGTCGAAGGCGCCGTGCCCGGTGCGGCTCCCGCTGCCGCGCCAGGGGCTGCTCCCGGTGCTGCGCCTGCGGCGGCTCCCGGCGCTGCACCCGCCGCTCCTGCCGCCGCCGCGCCGGCGAAGCCCGAGAAGAAGTGAGGCGGCGCTTAAGCCGTCCTGTCGGCATTTCGCAGATTGCGATGGGGCGGCCTCGCGGCCGTTGAAGCCATGCTGCTCTTCGTCGGCCTCGGCAATCCCGGCACACGCCACGCCAAAAACCGTCACAATATCGGCTTCATGGCGGTGCAGGCCACTGCGCGCCGCCACAACATTTCGCCGTGGCGACGCAAATTCCAAGGCGTTGCGGTGGAAGGCGTGCTGGCGGGCGAGCGCATCTTGCTGCTGTTGCCGGGCACCTTCATGAACGAGTCGGGGCGCGCGGTGCAGGAGGCGGCACGTTTCTACAAGCTCGATGCCGGCGCCATCGTCGTATTCCACGACGAGGTCGATCTACCGCCGCCAAAAGTGCGGGTGAAAGTTGGCGGCAGCGTCGCCGGCCACAACGGATTGCGCTCGATCACCGCCCATATCGGCAACGACTACAAACGCGTTCGAATTGGCATCGGCAAGCCGGACGTCAAAGAATTGGTTCCGATGCACGTGCTCGGCAATTTCGCCAAGAGCGAATGGCCCTGGGTGCAGGCGCTGTGCGACGTCATCGCCAACAATGCCGCGCTCCTGGTCGAGGGCAGGGATTCGAGCTTCCAGAACCGGGTGCATCTCGCTATGGCCGCCAAGGGCTTCGACGAGGACGACGAGGAGCCGCCCGACTCCGACTGACGACAAAAGAGACGAGACGCGGAACACTCCATGGGATTCAAATGCGGCATCGTCGGCTTGCCGAATGTCGGCAAGTCGACGCTTTTCAATGCGCTGACCGAGACGGCGGCGGCGCAGGCTGCGAACTATCCGTTCTGCACCATCGAGCCCAATGTGGGCGAGGTGGCGGTGCCCGATTCGCGGCTCGACCGGCTCGCCCAGCTCGCCAAGTCGGCGGAGATCGTGCCGACGCGCTTGACCTTCGTCGATATCGCCGGGCTGGTGCGCGGCGCCTCCAAGGGGGAGGGGCTGGGCAACCAGTTCCTCGCCGCCATCCGCGAGGTCGATGCCATCGCCCATGTGGTGCGTTGCTTCGAGGACAGCGACGTCACCCATGTCGAGAGCAAGATCGACCCGGTCGCCGACATCGAGACCATCGAGACGGAACTGATGCTGGCCGATCTCGACAGCCTGGAAAAGCGCGTGGACGCGCTGGAGAAGAAGGCGAAAGGCGGCGACAAGGAGGCCAAGGAAACGCTCGGCCTGATGCAGCGCTCGCTGGCGCTGCTGCGCGAGGGCAAGCCGGCGCGCCTGCTCGCGCGCAAACCGGAGGAGGAGCAGGCCTTCCACGCGCTCGGCCTGCTCACCGCGCTGCCGGTGCTCTATGTCTGCAATGTCG
>CAZLWN010000295.1:0-1716 GCA_964563195.1 uncultured Undibacter sp.
GCGACCCAGGCCATCGCCTTGGAATAGGTGAAATGCCGCTTTTCGCCGCGCACCTCCCAGATGCCGCTGTCCGTATTCGACCAGATTTGCTCGAGGTGGGCGATGAACTCCTTTTGCAGATTCCATCGCGATTCGCTCGCCGCGAGTTTGCCGAGCCGCGCCTGATGCAGCGCATCCATCATCTCGCCAAAAACATCGAGCTGAAGCTGGTCGTGCGCCGAGTTGCCGATCCGCACCGGCACGGAACCCTCATAGCCGGAGAGCCAGTCGGCTTCCCATTCGGTGAGCCGCCGTTCGCCGCCGATCCCATACATGATCTGCATTTGGCCCGGGCTGCCGGCGACCGCGCGCAACAGCCACTCGCGCCATTTGTTGGCTTCCTCGTAGTAGCCGCCGTTCATCAGCGCGAGCAGGGTCAGCGTCGCGTCGCGCAGCCAGCAGAAGCGGTAGTCCCAATTGCGCTCGCCGCCGAGCTGCTCGGGCAGCGAGGTGGTAACCGCCGCCACCATGCCGCCGGTCGGCGCGTAGGTGAGCGCCTTCAGCGTGATCAGCGAGCGCGTCACCGCCTCGCGCCAGGGTCCCTCGATCTTGCACTTGGCCGCCCATCGCGTCCAATACCGCTCGGTCGAGGCGAGCGCCTTCTGCGGGTCGAGTGGCTTCGGCATGGGCGTATGCAGCGGCACATAAGTGAGAACGAAGGCCGCGGTTTCGTCGGCGCCGACCGTGAATTCGCCGACCGTCTTGAAATTTTCGCCGCGCAAATGGACGTCCGAGCGCATCAGCACCGTGTCCGGCCCGGCAAGGCCCTGCAAGGTTTGATCGTCGACCCGCGTCACCCACGGCACCGTCGCGCCATAGCCGAAGCGGAGCACCAACTCGGTCCTTATGTTCACCTTGCCGCGTTCGCCGAGCACCATGCGCACGAGATGCGAGCCGTCGGTGCGCGGCGGCATGAAATCGATCAGCGTCGCCGCGCCGTCGGCGGTCTCGAAGCGGGTTTCCAGAATCAGCGTGTTGGGCCGGTAACGCCGCGTGATCCGTGCCGCACCGCCTTTCGGCGCGACCTGCCAGCGGCCGTGTTCGGGGGTTCCCAGCAGCGCCGCGAAACAGGCGTCCGAGTCGAAACGCGGCCAGCACAGCCAGTCGATCGAGCCGTCGCGGCCGACCAGCGCCGCGGTGCTCAAATCGCCGATCACGGCGTAGTCTTCGATGCGGGAGGCCATGTCTCACTCACGCCGGGTCATGCTCATTGCGTGAAATCCAAGACGGTCTTGACGTCGTTGGCGCGCGTCTCGAAAGCCTCTTGCCAGCGGCCGAGCGGCACGCGACGGGTGATCAGTCGGCCGAGCCAGTCCTTGTCGGCCTTGGCGAGCGCTTCGGCGGCGGCGCGGTAGTGGCGCCTGTTGGCGTTGACCGAGCCGAACACCACGTCGTTTTCCAGCACCATGGCGCGGTTGAGAGCGCCGACGTCGAATTGCAGCTTATGGCCGCCGGACGATACGCCGGCGAGACAGATGATCCCCTCCGGCGCGTTGCGGTTCATGACGTCAAGCACCACGGAAGCGGCACCCGTGCATTCGATCACGATATCCGGCTCGAGCTTACCAAGATCGCCGGCGTGATAGGTGGCGCCGAGATCGCGCGCGAGCTTGGGCTTCGCACCGTCCTTGGCGAGGTCGAGAATGTGCACATCGTAGCCGCGCTGCTTGGCCATCA
>CAZLWN010000296.1:0-1701 GCA_964563195.1 uncultured Undibacter sp.
ATGTCGAGGCGCAGATCGGCGGCAAGCTCGCCCAGCTCGGCCAGCGCCTGGTCAACGGCGCCGCCAAGAAGATCGCCGACGATTTCTTCAAGAACTTTGCCGCGCAGGTAGCAGCGACCTGAGTGGGCGGCGCCCCGCAGTTTGAGCGGCTTTCGTCTTTTGACTCCCTTGACCCGGCCTGCCGCCGGGGTTCAAAGTTAAATCGGTTGTAAGGCGCATCCGGACCGAAATCGGCTCGATTTCGAGCCCGCGCGACCGCCGCCCTGGCCGGGCGATGCGAAAAGAGGGCTTTGTGGCCCCGAACATGGGAGGAAGGTCATGCCAGCCGTATCCATGACGGTGAATGGCAAAGCCGTCACTGGCGATGTCGAAGCGCGCACCTTGCTGGTGCAATTCCTGCGCGAAACCCTGAGGCTCACCGGCACGCATGTCGGCTGCGACACCTCGCAGTGCGGGGCCTGCGTTGTGCATATTGACGGCATCGCCGCCAAGGCCTGCACCACGCTGGCGCTGCAGTGTGAGGGCGGCAAGATCACCACCATCGAGGGCCTTGCCGAGCCGGGCGGTTCCTTGCATCCAATGCAGGAAGCGTTTCGCGAGAACCATGGCCTGCAATGCGGCTATTGCACGCCCGGCATGATCATGGCCGCGCTCGATATCGTGCGCCGCAAAGGCAACGACCTCGACGAGCACACCATCCGCGCCCAGCTCGACGGTAATATCTGCCGCTGCACGGGCTACCACAACATCGTCAAGGCGATCGCGGCGGGCGCAAAAACCATGGGCAAGGGAGGGCCGACACGGCAAGCGGCTGAGTAGCGCATGATCCCGAAAAGTGGGTACCGGTTTTCGGATAAGATCATGCGCAATTAAAAGTGCCTTTTAAAAAAACCACTACTGGGAGGAGACCGCCATGAGCGCGACCGGGATCGGCGCGGCGGTGCGCCGCAAGGAAGACATCCGCTTTATTACAGGCAAAGGACAATATACCGACGACGTAACCCGGCCGGGCGAGACCCGTGCCGTGTTCGTGCGCTCGCCGCATGCCCGCGCCAAGATCAAGAGCATCGACACCAGCGCTGCCAAGAAAATGCCCGGCGTCGTTGCCGTGCTGACCGGCGCGGAGCTTGCCGCCGACAAGGTCGGCAACCTGATCTGCGGCTGGATGATCACGTCCAAGGACGGCTCGCCGATGAAGATGGCGCCGCATCCGGCGCTGGCCGCCGAGACGGTCAATCACGTGGGCGATGCGGTCGCGGTGGTGATCGCCGAGACGCAGGCGCAAGCGCGCGACGCGGCCGAGAAGGTGAAGGTCGACTACCAGGTGCTGCCGTCGGTGACCGACGCCGCCAAAGCCAAATCGGGCCCGCAAATCCACGAAGTGGCGCCCAAGAACACCATCTACGAATGGGCGTTGGGCGACGCCAAGGCGGTGGACGCGGCCTTTGCCGCCGCCAAGCACGTCACCAAGCTCGACATCGTCAACAACCGTCTGATCCCGAACGCGATCGAGCCGCGCGTGGCGCTTGCCGAATACGATTCCGGCAATGATGCGCTCACGCTCTGGAACACCTCGCAAAACCCGCACGTCGCGCGGCTGGTGATCTCGGCCTTCGTCGGGATTGCGCCCGAGCATAAATTGCGCGTGATCGCGCCCGACGTCGGCGGCGGCTTCGGCTCCAAGATCTTCATCTATCCGGA
>CAZLWN010000297.1:0-1676 GCA_964563195.1 uncultured Undibacter sp.
AGTTGCTCAAGCTCGGCTTTGAGGTCGCCGAGTCGACGGTGGCCAAGTACATGGTCAGGCGATACGGACCGCCCAGTCAGGGGTGGCGCACCTTTCTGCGCAACCATGCCCCGGAAATCGCGGCCATGGATCTGTTCGTGGTACCGACCGTCGGGTTCAAGCTGCTCTATGCCTTCGTCATAGTCAGGTTGGACCGCCGAGTGCTGGTCTGGATCAACGTGACACAAAATCCGACCGCGGAATGGGTCGCGCGCCAGCTCACCGAGGCGTTCCCGTGGGACGAGGCGCCAGGCTATCTGATACGAGATAACGACCGCATCTATGGCGGCGTCGCCCTGCGCCGCATTCGTGCCATGGGCATCCGCAACAAGCCCATAGCGCATAGGCCGCCCTGGCAGAATGGCTTCGCTGAACGGCTGATCGGATCGATCCGACGCGAGTGCCTCGACCACATGGTCGTTTTGGACGAGGCTCACCTTCGTCAAATCTTGCAAGGCTATGCCGGCTATTACACAACAGCATCAGGACGTACCGCTCGCCTGGACGAGGATGCGCCCGTCTTTCGACCTGTCCAGCGGGCGGGGAACATTAGGTCACATGCTATCCTTGGTGGGCTTCATCACCAATATGTTCGGATTTAGGTTCTCGGTACACACAGCCGTGAGGAACGGTGCCCGTTCTTGAGTTTTCTACAGGCGTCTTTTTATTTCGAGATCTGCCGCTCAGCCAGAGGCGGCAGGAACTTATCCGTATAGACATCGGAGGCCGCAGGCTTTGATTTCAACCCGTAAGCCGCCGCAGTCGCGTCGATCGTATATTGAAGTTTTTTCGGATCGACGACACTTAACCCATGCTTTTGGACGTGAGGCGTGTTGGTCAGATCGAGCGCCAAGCCAAGCCGGATTTTTTCGATATCCGATTTCATCATCGGGTCTCTTTCTTTTAAGAAAGCGAGCGCCGCATCTGGATCTGCGATCGTATCCTTTGTACCTTGATTGAGCGCCTTTACTACGCCGCGCACGGTGTTTGGATTATCCTTAGCGAATTTCTTGGTCGTAACCAATGTCAGCCCATACATATGGGCGCCGAAATCGGAATACTTGATCACGTAAAGGTCATCCATTTTGAATCCGAGCTCCAAGGCCGCCGGAATATTGGAATTGGTAAAACCTCCCGTCCCGGCAACCTCCCCTCGCTTCAGCATCGGGCCAAATAGCTGCGGCTGGACCGCTACCCAGTTAATCTTCACATTCTCGGCATGGGCAGCTTTGAGAAGTATGGAGATTGTATCATGGACGGCCGTTCCCGGCCCACCTGCGATTTTCTTGCCGTCGAGATCTGCAGGTTTGCGAATCCCGGCGTCTTTGCGCGTAATGATTGCAAGCGGAGTGTCGTCGAAACTTAAATATACGGCGATAAGCGGCGATGCCGGATTCTTGGCATTGAAGCGGACCATCGACGGCAAGTCGACCCAACCGAACTGATAGGCGCCGCCAGCGACACTAACCGCGACATTCGTTGCTCCCTTGCCGCGATCAATTGCCTCAACGTTCACTCCGGCGTCTTTGAAGTAACCCTTCTTCTGAGCGACAAAAAAAGGTGCATGCGTGCCCTGGATGATCCAGTCCAGCATGATCTTCACGTTTTTTGTCTCTGCTCGCGCCGGTGCGGATGGC
>CAZLWN010000298.1:0-1599 GCA_964563195.1 uncultured Undibacter sp.
AGCTGATGCCGTGGTTCTCAGCCCGGATGCGCGGTGCCAGCGCCGCCGCCTCGTCGACCGAAATGCCGAGCCGGTTCATGCCGGTGTCGACATGGAGCGCGGCGCCGCCGCGCCATTGGTTGGCGGTGCAGAAGGCATCCCATTCCGCCAACTCGACCAAACTCCCGATTACCGGCTGCGCGCGGATATCGGCCAAAGCGGCCGCGGTGCCGGGCATCAGGCCGCTCAGCACATAGATCGCCGGCTCCGATGCGACGCTGCGCACGCGCCGGGCTTCGTCGAGGTCGGCGACGAAGAAAGTCTTGCAGCCGGCCCGCGCCAGCCGGGTGGCGACCGGCTCGATGCCGCAGCCATAACCGTCGGCCTTGATCACCGCGGCGCACTCCGCGGGCGTGACGAGGCGCAACAGCGCGCGCCAATTGGCTTCGAGCGCGCCGAGATCGACGGTGAGGATGCCGCCGGCCTGCGCGGCCGGTGGGCCGGCGGTGACGGGCGCGTCCGCCGCCAGCGCCGGCGGCGGGCCTAGGTGTTGCTGGGCTAGGGTTTCGGCCTCGGACATGGCGCCAAGGTCATAGCGGCCCGAGCGCTGCCCGTCCATGTGGCAGCGGGGCACCTCGAACGAGGGCGCAAGCTCAAAGAAACGCCCATGGAATAGCTCGCTCTCTTACGCGAACATGAAATTAGCGGCCTTCAGGAACAGCGTGCGGTTGACGCCATCGGAATGCAGGAAGGCGGCGGCGTCGCGTACCAGCTTCTCGACGCCGACCTCCTTCATGTAGCCGCTGCCGCCATGGATCTCGAGGGTCCAGGTGGCGATCTTCCAGGCGGTCTGCGACGCCATGACCTTGGGCAGGGCGCCGAGCGTTCTGTCCCAGCCTTGATCCTGATGGTCGGCCAGCCAGCAGGCCCGGTGAATGTAAGAACGGGAAGCGTCAATCAGCATCTTCATCTCCACGAGCTGGGTGCGGATGCCATCATGCTCGATCAACGGCTTGCCGCCCTGCACGCGCACCTTGGCCCACTGTTCGGCCTTCTCGTAGAGCGCGACGGCGACGCCGAGCACGCTTGCCGCCGCATAGGAATTGCTCGATGGAAAGAAGCGGGCCAGAACTTCAAAGCCCTTGCCGACTTCGCCGACGATATTTTCTTCCGGAAAGAAACAGTCCTGGAAGACGAGTTCGGCGTTGTTGGCAAGCCGCTCGCCCATCTTGTCGTGCACACGGCCAATGCTGAAGCCTTTCCGCCCGCGCTCGAGCAGGAAGCAGGTCATGCCGTCGGCCATCGGTTTGTTCTTCTCGGTCTGGATAAAGACCAGATAGAAGCTCGCGCGATTGCCGTTCGAGATGAAATGTTTCATGCCGTTCACGATCCAGCCGCCTTTGGCCTTCTCGCCGAAGGTGCGCATCGGCGTCGGGTAGGGCAGGAAGTAGTTCGATCCATTGTCCGGCTCGGTAATACCGATCGCCAGCACGCCCTTCGGATCTTTGGCGAAGATCGCGAGCGAACGCTGCTGCTGCTCCTCGTTGAGCGCCTTTTCCATGATCTGCGCGAGCTTCAGGGTCTGTGCCATGACCACCGACGTGCCGAGGTCGCCGCGCG
>CAZLWN010000299.1:0-1578 GCA_964563195.1 uncultured Undibacter sp.
CGATCAGCGTGAACATGTTGAGGTTGCGGGTGACCAGCGACTGCGCGCCGCGCACAAAGAACGGCCAGCCCGCCCACAGCACCACCGGCGTGGCGAAAGCGAACTGGATGTAGTTCGACACCGTCGGCGTCGGCCAATGCGCCGGGCTGACAAAGTGTCCGCCCCATTCCACCGCCATCACGGGAAGCGCCAGCGCGAGGCCGATCCAGAACCGGCGCGTCATGTCGACGAGCTCGGGGTTCGGCCCGGTGTCGGCACTGGCCATCTCGGGCTCCAGCGCCATGCCGCAAATCGGGCAGCTGCCGGGGCCGACCCGGCGGATCTCGGGGTGCATGGGGCAGGTGTAGATGGCGCCCTCGACCGCAGGCTCGGGTTCGCGCGTTTTCAGGTATTTCTCGGGGTCGGCGGTAAATTTTGTGCGGCAGCCGGCACAGCAGAAATAATACGTCCGCCCCTGGAGCTCGGCGCGGTGCTGGCCGGCCGCCGGATCGACGCTCATGCCGCAGACCGGATCGACGGCGCCGTCGGCGACAGGGGCGTGGTGATGATTGTGCTCGGCGGTCGCGCCCATGGTCCCTTGCCTTCTATACCCCCTAGGGGTATATAGCGATCATGAAACGAAACAGCAAGTCATCAACGCTCAAGCGGCTCAGCCGCATCGAGGGCCAGGTACGGGGCCTGGCCCGCATGGTCGAGGACGACCGCTATTGCATCGACATCGTCACCCAAATCGCGGCGGTATGCGCGGCGTTGCGGCGGGCCGAGGAGGAAATCCTACGCGACCATGTGGCGCACTGCGTCGCGCACGCGATTTCCAGCGGCGACAAAGCCGACCAGCGGCGCAAGGTCGCCGAGCTGATGGACGTGATGGGACGCGCCGGGCGCTAAAGCCGTTTCAGCGTGTCGAAAGCCCGAACGCGCGTAGGCCGGGCAAACGCCGAACAGCGCCGTCAGGATCGGCACCACGCCGATCCGACCGACCCAGTTCCAGCCGGTGCCGGGCGCGATCAGGCCGAGCGCGAAGGCAATCAACGCAATCCCGACGACGATGCGCGCAATGCGGTCGAGAGTTCCGACATTGATGGACATGGCATGCTCCTTCGCGACCATTGGTCGCAGAGCACGTTAGCCGCGCGCGCGAGGGCGGCGTTGATCAAGATCAACAGTCCTGTCTCAAGTAAACTTCTGCCGCGCCAGCGCCGCGCCCGCGCCCAGCGCCATCAGCTTGGCCTCGGCGATGTCGCGTCGCATCGGCGACATGCCGCAATTGGTGCAGGCGACGATGTGTTCCTTGGGCACGACCTTGCACACCTCGCCAATAACTTCGGCCACCCGCTCTGGCGTCTCGATTTCGTCGGTCGCTACGTCGATGACGCCGACCAGCACGTCTTTGCCGGCGAGCAGCGCCATCAGCTGCGTCGGCACGCGCGAATTGATGCATTCGAGTGAGACCTGGTCGATCTTGCTCTTGGCCAGCGCGGGAAAAATTTTCTCATATTGCCGCCACTCGCCGCCGAGCGAATTCTTCCAGTCGATATTGGCCTTGATGCCGTAGCCGTAGCAGATGTGCACGGCGGT
>CAZLWN010000300.1:0-1545 GCA_964563195.1 uncultured Undibacter sp.
GTGGACCGCTCACCCTACGATTTCGTTTTCCGAGAAGAACTGCGCGATCTCGCGCACAGCGGTGTCGGGGGCATCGGAGCCGTGCACGGAATTTTCGCCGATCGACTTGGCGTGGACTTTGCGGATGGTGCCGGCCGCGGCCTTGGCCGGGTCGGTAGCGCCCATGACGTCGCGATACTTGGCGATTGCCGCCTCGCCTTCAAGAACCTGTACCACCACCGGGCCGGAGATCATGAAATCCACCAGCTCGCGGAAGAACGGACGCTCCTTATGGACGGCGTAGAATTTTTCCGCCTGTTCGCGGCTGATGCGTACCCGTTTCTGCGCAACGATGCGCAGGCCGGCGGCCTCGATCATGGCGTTGATGGCGCCGGTCAGGTTGCGCGCGGTGGCATCGGGTTTGAGGATCGAAAAGGTACGCTCGACCGCCATTTTGTCGTCCTTCAGTGGGCCTGATAGAAGAGATGCGTTGAATTGATTGGATTGGAGAGATCGCGGCGGCTTATAGCGGGCGTCGTTTCGCCCGGCAAGATTAGCCGTTCCCATCTGGTTGCGACCGCGGCCATCGCAGGAGGATCACATGATTTCCCATTATCGGACATTTGCCGGCTACAACGCCTGGTGCAATGAGCGGCTCTATGACGCCGCGGCGACATTGTCAGATGCCGACTATCGCGCCGACCGCGGCGCTTTCTTCAAGTCGGTGCACGGCACGCTCAATCATTTGCTGGTGGGTGACCGCATCTGGATGCAGCGCTTCACCGGAGAAGGCGCCGTGCCCAAAAGCCTCGATGCCACCGTCTACGACGATTTCGCATCCTTGCGTGCCGCGCGCCGGGCCGAGGACGCCGCGATCAGCCGGTATGTCGCGGGATTGAGCGAGGCCGATCTTTCCCGCACCATCCGCTTTCGCACGTTGTCGAACCCGGCCACTTTCGAACAGCCGCTCGCGCCCGCGCTCGATCATTTCTTCAACCACCAGACCCACCATCGCGGCCAGGCGCACGCCTTGCTGAGCAGCTTCATCGGCAACGACCGCACGCCGAGCTTCGACCTGATCGTCTATCAACGCGAAACCGGCCAGGGGGGCTTGCGCAAGATTGGTTGAGCTGTTGCGCCGCCGACGGCGCCGCACCGTCACCGCAGGTAGACACGCTCGGTGGCGGCGGTATGGGCGGGCTGGCGCGGCTTCTTCTTGATCTTATTTTTCGGCTTGCCCGGTTTCGTCTGCTCGGGCGCGGCGTCGATCACCTTCAGGCGGCCGGACTGGAAGGTGTAGATGCCGGGCCAGGGACCCGCGAGATAGGTGAGCACGACTTTGCGCTCGCCTTTGTTGGCGGTGCCGATGCTGACCTGGCTCGGGTGCCCAGCGCGGCGCACGGCTTGGCATTCGGTCATGCCGAGCGCGATGCCGCCCAGGACCGGCGCCCCGGACGCGCCCTCCGGCAGCAACCCGCCCAAACCGTCAGCGGGATTGGCGGAGGCCACCCGCTTCGGCTTGGCCGGCTTGGCCGGCATGGGCGCCGGCGGCGGCCCTTGCGGCAT